>DASRDR010000176.1:0-2037 GCA_035652475.1 Candidatus Methylomirabilota bacterium
GCCCCCACCCGCGCCGCCACCTGCGACCGCCCGCGCCGCGCACGCGCCGCCTCCTCCGACCCCGCGCTCGCCGGCCCCAGCACCAGGTCGTGGTACAGGCTCACCCCCAGCATCGCCACCACCAGCCCGAGCTTCAGCGCCAGCACCCGCCCGAAGCTGCTCGACCACAGCCCCGACGAGACCAGCGCCGCCCACGTCACCCCCCGGAACCCGAGCTGCAGCGCCCCCGTCACCACCAGCAGCCCGACGCACACCCAGCCGACGTACCGGAACCGCCGGCCGACCGCCGCGAACAGCGGCCCCCGCACCTCCGCCGGCAGCCCCCGCGTCGCCGGCACCACCACCAGCGCCAGGAACAACATCCCGCCCACCCAGACCATCGCGGCCACCACGTGGACGAAGACGACCAGCTGGTACACCCCACCCCGTTGTAGCCCAACCGCCCGTCCCCTGCGCGGCCCCTCCTATGATCCCCGCTCTCCTCCTGCGACCCCCAACGGCAGCCGCGGCAGCGGAGGCAACGGCGGCGGCGGCAACGCCCTGCGCGGCGCGGCGGCCGTCGGCGACCTCAACTCGCTGCGGGTCGTAATCGGCAACGCGTTCGATCCCGACTCCGGCGACGCGATCAGCCAGTTCGCCCTGCCGGTCAGCTTCTGCGTGACCTACACCCAGACCGACCTGGCCGCCGCCGGTGTCGACGAGAGCTCGCTGGCGCCGTACTACCTCGACCCCGTCACGGGCGAGCGCCGAACGATCGGCGTCCAGCGCACCTCTTTCACGCCGGCCACGGCCACGACGCCGGGGCGGATCTGCTTCGCGACGACGCACTTCACGACCTTCAACATCTCCGGCAACGCGGCCTCGACGGCCACGGTCATCCCGACGGCTACGCCGCCACCCGCGCCGGGGGCGTTCAGCCGGCGGCTGTTGATCGTGACCAAGGACAGCAACTCGGGGTGGTGAGCGCGCCGTAGCCCGGTCAGCTCCGGGGCCCGCCCTCGCCAGAGGCCGGGCCCCGGCCGACACCCCGCTGCCCCCGCGTCCTGCCGCCTGTCCCGCGGGCCCGCCCCTCGCCACAGGCCGGGCCCTCTGACGACCCGAGGCGGCCCGAGCTAGAACATCGGCCCGCCCCTCGCCGACCCGGCCTCGCCTGCCGTTCCGAGCCGCGCGAGGAAACCTCGTCTCCTCGGCCGCCTCGCCCAACGAGCACTTCGCCGTTCCGAGCCACGCGAGGAAACCTCGGTCGGCGCCGCCCGCGCCTGCGCCCCGGGCCGCCGCCCCCGCCACACCCCCACCCCCGCGCCCCGCCCCGCCCGCCCACACCCCCCTCCTCCGCCGACCCCGCCCCACCCGCGTCCCCTCTCCCCCTGGGAGAGGGCCAGGGTGAGGGCGCGGCCGGCGCGACGGCCCACCCCCGACGTCCCTCCCGGGACGCCACCGGGTGGCCGGCAGACCTTCGCGAGATGGACGCCCAACAGCAGGACGCGCAGCTCAGCTCAGAGCCGGCGAGGCCGTTCGCGCGAGGGCAACGCGCGATGCGGTCTGAGATGTCCGCGGAAACGCGACGCGCACCCGACGACACCGCCGGGCCGACGCTCCGACTCCCGCCCTTCGCCCCAGCCTGGCGGCGACCCAGACCGCCCGCCCGCTGCTCGCCGACCCCAACGTCGCCTGTGATGCCGAGCGAAGCGAGCAACCGCGGCCGCCGCGCCCCTCGGCCGCGCCCCGACCTGCCGAGGCACACCCGCCCGTCGAGCTCCCCCGTCGTCCCGATGGGGCGACACCACCGGGCTGACGTTCTCGATCACCGGCCCATTGACCGCAGCCACGATGCGCGCCTGGTGCACCGCGAGCTTCGCCGGACGTACCGGACGGAATACCGGGCCGGTGCTTTACCCGCCGGCCGCGGCCGCCCGCACCCCCGCGCGCCGAGCCGCCAGGTCGAACCGATCCAGGTTCATCACCTTGTCCCACGCCGCCACGAAGTCGCGCACGAACTTCTCGCGCGCGTCGTCGCACGCGTAGACCTCCGCGATC
>DASRDR010000177.1:0-10898 GCA_035652475.1 Candidatus Methylomirabilota bacterium
CGGATCCCGGTCGACGTGCGGGTGATCGCCGCGACCAACGCCGATCTCCGCAAGGCGATCCAGGCCGGCGCGCTGCGGGAGGATCTCTACTACCGCCTCAACGTCGTGCGGCTGGACGTCCCGCCGCTCCGCGCCCGGCGCGAGGACGTCCCGCTCCTGGTGGAGCACTTCATCCGGCGCTCGAGCCGCACGCTCCACCGCCCGGTGACCGGGATCGCGCCGGCCGCGCTGGAGGTCCTCCGCGGGTACTCCTGGCCCGGCAACGTCCGCGAGCTGCAGAACCTGGTCGAGCGGGCCGTGGCGCTGGCCGACGGCCCCACCATCGAGATGCGGGACCTGCCCCTCGACCTCATGCTCCCCGACCTCGGCAACGTCGTGGAGCCGCCGGCGAGCCTGCCGCTGCGCGAGGCGCGCGACCGGTTCGAGCGGGAGGTGATCCTGCGCGTCCTCCAGCGCGTCCGCTGGAACCAGTCGGAGGCCGCGCGGGTCCTCGGACTCCACCGGAACTCCCTCAAGGCGAAGCTCGGTGCCTGGGGGATCGAGACCGCGGGGGGCCGCCCCGACTGATCCGCCACTTCCTCGCCGCGTGACCGGGCGCCCCGCCCCGGGGCTCCGGGGAGGTCAGCCGCCTCCGCGACTGCGATGGGGGCGGCACCTGGGCCCGCGCGCGGCCTGCCGAGCGAAGGACCGCCGCCGCCTGCGCCGGCGTTCGCCCATCCGGCGGCCGGGCGACACCGGAACCGACGGCGCGGCCGCAATCCGCGCCGCCGGTCGGGGGGGCGCGCGCGGGTGCACAGTGCGCTGTGCACGCTGCACCGTTTCCTGTGCACTGCGCGGTAGCCTGCGTCGTTCCTGCGCTTCCGGGCCCGTCGCCCCCCGTCGCGCCGGCCCCCTGCACGGTCCGCCGTGCAGCGGGCGCACCCCGGCAGAGGCGCGGGCCCGCCCGCCGGCGCCCGGCGGGCCCCCGGCGATCCGCGGAGTTCCATGCCGCGACCGCGGCGCGACGCCAACTGGCGCCGACGTTGCTACTCCCTCCTCGGAACGCGGCGGCCCGGGCGCCGCCGCGCGGCGCGGGAGCGCGATTCGAGACCCCACACACGAGGAGGGCATCGTCATGACGAAGCTCGCAGCGATCCTGCTCATCATCGCCTCGTTCCTCCTGGTCGCCCCGATCATCGAGTCCGGCACCCACACGGCGACCCCGGTCTTCCAGGCGATCGGCAACGCGGCCGACGGCGGCGGCGGCGGCATGTAGCTCCGGTCCCCGGTCCGCTCCGGTCCCCGGTCCGGGCGCGCCGCGCTATGATGGCGGGCGTGCTCACCGGGGCCGGGCGGGGCACGCGGCGCGGCGATCGGGAACGCGGCCGGCGACCCCCGGGGGGGCGCCGGGCGGCCGGCGCGCCCGAGGTTCCACCGCGCGCCGGCCGGCGGCGATTCCGGCTGGCCCGTCTCGGCCGGGGCGCCTCCGGGCTGCTCCTGGTCCTGGCGGCGCTGGTCGCCGCGGCGCAGGAGCGGCCGGCCGTCCAGGAGGGTGGGGTCTATCGCCGGCCGCTCGGGAACGACCCCTCCACGCTCGACCCCGCCCGCATCCACGACATCTACGGCCTGGCCGTTGCCCAGCAGCTGTTCGACGGCCTGGTCCAGTTCGACCACACGCTCAGCATCACGCCGGCACTCGCCCAGTTCTGGGTCGCGTCGCGCGACGGCCTCAGCTGGACGTTCACCCTCCGGAAGGGCGTGCGGTTCCACCACGGGCGGGAGGTGACCGCCGATGACGTCGTCTACTCGTTCACGCGGCTGGTCGACCCGCGGACGCGCTCCGGGAGCGCCGACCTGTTCATGGCGATCCAGGGGGCGCCGGAGTTCCGGGCGGGACGGGCCCGGCAGATCGCGGGCCTCGTGGCGCTCGATCGCTACACGGTCCGGGTCACGCTGACCGACGCCTCGGTCCCGTTCGTCTCGGTGCTGGCGGTCGGCCAGGCCAAGATCGTCCCGCGCGAGCTGGTCGAGGACCAGGGCGACGCCTTCGGCGCCAACCCGGTCGGCACGGGGCCGTTCCGGTTCGTGCGGTGGGAGCACGGGCGAGAGATCGTGCTCGCGGCCAATCCGGACTACTTCGACGCGCCGCCGCGGCTCGCCCGCCTGGTGTACCGCATCTTCCCCGGCGAGCAGATCGACGCGATCTTCGGCGAGTTCCAGGCCGGCGGCCTGGAGGACAGCCCGATCCCCTCCCGGGAGTACCGGGCCGTCCTGGCGGGGCACCGCTATCAGTACGTCCGCCGGCCGATGTTCAACATCCGGCACTACGGCCTGAACGTCCGCATCAAGCCGCTCGACGATCGCCGGGTGCGCCAGGCGCTCCTGTACGCGATCGACCGGGAGGGGATCGTCTCCGAGGTCTGGCTCGGCCGTCACGCCGTGGCCCGCGGCATCCTGCCGCCCGGGACGCTCGGGTTCAACCCCCGCCTGGCGGGTTACGCGTACGATGCCGCCCGCGCTCGCGACCTCCTCGCCCAGGCCGGCTACCCGGGCGGGCGCGGGCTGCCCCCGCTCGCATTCTGGGCGAGCGTGCGCTCGGAGGAGATCCTGCGGGAGCACGACCGCATCCGGCGCGACCTGGCCGCGGTCGGCGTCACCGCCGAGTTCCACTACAACCCCGACTGGCCGAGCTTCGCCCGGGCCATGGCCGAGCGGCGCCTGCCGGTGTTCCTCCGGGCCTGGTTCGCCGACGTGCCGGACCCGGAGAACTTCCTGGTCAAGCTCTTCCACTCCGCCAGCCCGCGGAACTACACCGGGTACGCCAACCCGGCGGTCGACGCGCTCTTCGACCGGGCGCGGGGCGAGGCCGACGTGGCCCGCCGGGTGGAGCTCTACCGCCGCGCCGAGGAGATGATCCTCGACGACGCGCCGCTCATCCCGGTCTGGCACCAGACCTACGAGCGGCTCTTCCAGCCGTACGTGAAGGGCGTCGAGGTGAGCGGGCTGGGCGATTCGTACATCCCGTTCCGGAAGATCTGGCTCGAGCGGCCGCGGTGAGGGCGGGCGGCCCGCGCTTCGTCTCGCTCCGCACGAAGCTCGTCGCCGCGACGATGCTGATCCTGACCGGGCTCCTGGCCGGGGTCATCGCGGTCGTGGAGCACCGCCAGCACGCCGCGATCGTCGAGGAGATGCACCGGCGCGGGACCCTGCTGGCGACCAGCCTCGCCGCGGTCTCGACCGGCCCGCTGCTGCTCTACGACTACACGGCGCTCGAGCAGAACGTGGCCCGGTCCCACCAGGAGGCCGATGTCGCCTACGCGCTGATCGTCGACCGCGCGGGTCAGGTCCTCGCCGACAGCCGGACGCCGGCCCGGGTCGGGCTGGTCCTCGACGACCCGGTGTCGGCGCGCGCGCTCGAGCAGGCGCCGATCATCCAGACGACCGCGGGCGGCGGGGACCGGGCGCTCTACGACATCGCGGTCCCGATCGTGGTCGAGCGCGAGCGCTGGGCGACGGTGCGCATCGGCCTCTCGCGGCGGCGCATGGACGCCCAGATCGCGACCACGCGCCGCGAGCTGGCGGGACTCGCGCTGGCGACGCTGGCGGCCGCGGCGCTGGCGATGGCGATGGTCGCGCGGCGGATCACCCGGCCGGTCCGGCAGCTGTCGGCCGGGGTGGCGGCGATCGCGCGGGGGGAGCTGGATCACCGGCTCGCGGCGGCCCCGGCCGACGAGATCGGCGCCCTGGCGCTCGCGTTCAACGACATGGCGGCGCAGCTCGAGCGGCAGCGGACCGAGCTCGAGGCCGCCCACCAGGCGCTCCGGCAGCGGTTCACCGAGCTCTCCGACCTGAAGAGCTACACCGACCACATCCTCGGCTCGCTGGGCAGCGGCATCGTCACCCTGGACCTGGACGGCCGCGTCGTGACGCTCAACGCGACCGCGGCGGCGCTCACGGCCCAGAGGATCCCGGCCGCGGTGGGGCGGCCGGCGACCGAGGTCTTCCGGGACGCGCCGGAGCTCCGGGACCTCCTGCTGGAGACGCTCCGGACGCGGGTCGGGGTGCCCCCCGTCTCGCTCGCGCTCCCGTGCGGCGACGCCGGTCCGGTGCCGGTGGAGGCATCGACCACCCCGCTCCGGGGCGCCGAGGGCCAGGCGCTCGGGGTGGTCGCCGTCCTGCGGGACCTCACGGCCGTCCGGGAGCTCGAGGCGCAGCTCCGGCGCTCCGATCGGCTGGTGGCGCTGGGGACGCTGGCGGCGGGACTCGCCCACGAGATCAAGAACCCGCTCACGTCGGTCATGACCTTCAGCCGCCACCTCGCCCGGCGCTTCGACGACGAGCGCTTCCGGCAGCGCTTCCAGAGCGTCGTCCCGCGCGAGCTCGAGCGGATCAACGCGATCGTGGAGGGGCTCCTGCGGCTGGCCCGCCCGACCCGCCTCACGCTGGCGCCGGTGCACCTCCCGGCGCTGGTCGAGCAGGCGCTGGAGCTCTACGCGCCCCGGCTCGAGGCGCGCCAGATCCGGGTCCGGCGCGAGTGCGCGGTCGGGCTCCCACCGGTGCCGGGCGACGCCGAGCACCTCTACCAGGCGGTGCTGAACCTGGTGGCGAACGCGATCGACGCGATGGAGGCGGGCGGCATCCTCACCGCGCGCGTCGGGTGGCCGGTCCCCGACCCGGCGCGGCCGGGCCTCCCGCCCGATCGCCTCCTGGTGGAGATTGGCGACACCGGGCCCGGGATCCCGGCCGGCGAGGCGCCGAGCCTGTTCGACCCGTTCTTCACCACCAAGCCGGGCGGGACCGGCCTTGGCCTGGCGATCACCCACAAGATCGTGGAGGACCACGGGGGGACGGTGACCTTCCGCAGCACACCCGGGGAGGGGACGGTCTTCACGGTGGCGCTGCCGGTGCGCTCCCTCCGCCCGGCGGCGGAGTCGCTCGCCGGCGAGCGTCGGCTCGGCGTCCAGGCGCCGTGACCAGGCCGCCGGAGCCCGCCCGGGGGCGCGCCCCGGCGCCCGCCGGCCCCAGCGGCCAGGCCGCCGCCCGGGCGCTGGTGGTGGAGGACGAGCGGCTGGTCGGGGACCTCCTGGCGGAGTTCCTGGCGCTGGACGGCTACGAGGTGGACCGCGCGGACGACGGCCGGCAGGCGCTCGAGCTGGTGCGGCGACGGCCGTACAGCCTGATCGTGAGCGACGTGCGGATGCCGGACGTGGACGGGCCGGCGCTCTACGACGAGCTGCGGCGGCTGAACCCGGAGCTCAGCCGGCGGGTCGTGTTCGTGACCGGGGACATCGTCAACCCCGCGACGCGCGGGTTCCTGGAGCGGCTCTGCCTCCGGTACCTCGAGAAGCCGTTCACCATCACCGAGTTCCGCGCGGTGGTCCGCGGGCTCAGCCCTTGAGCCGCTTGTAGCGCAGCCGGTGCGGCCGCTCGGCCTCGGCGCCGAGCCGCTTCTTGCGCTCCGCCTCGTAGTCGGCGTAGCTCCCCTCCGACCAGATCACGCGTCCCTCGTCCTCGAACGCCAGGAGGTGGGTGGCGATGCGGTCGAGGAACCACCGGTCGTGGCTGATGACCATCACGCAGCCGACGAACCCGAGGAGCGCGTCCTCGAGGGCCCGCAGCGTGTCGACGTCGAGGTCGTTGGTCGGCTCGTCCAGCAGGAGCAGGTTGCCGCCGCGCTTGAGCAGCTTGGCCAGGTGGACCCGGTTGCGCTCGCCGCCGGAGAGATCGCCGACGCGCTTCTGCTGATCGGCGCCCTTGAAGTTGAAGGACGCGACGTAGCTGCGCGAGTTGACCTGGCGCTTGCCGAGGGTGAGCACGTCGGCGCCGTCCGAGATCTCCTCCCACACGGTCCGCGTCGCATCGAGCGCCTCCCGGGTCTGGTCGACGTAGGCCGGCACGACCGTCTCGCCGACCCGGATCGTCCCGCGGTCCGGCCGCTCCTCCCCGACGATCATCCGGAACAGCGACGTCTTGCCGGCGCCGTTCGGCCCGACCACCCCCACGATCGCGCCGCGAGGGACCGAGAACGAGAGCCCGTCCAGCAGCACGCGGTCGCCGTACGCCTTCGTCACCCGATCGGCCTCGACGACCAGGTCGCCCAGGCGCGGGCCCGGCGGGACGACGATCTCGACCTCGTCCGGCCGGCGCTCGGCCTCCTGCTGCAGCAGGGTCTCGTAGGCCGTCACCCGCGCCCGGCTCTTCGCCTGCCGGGCCCGGGGCGCCATGCGCACCCACTCGAGCTCGCGCTCGAGGGTCCGCCGGCGCGCGGCCTCGCTCTTCTCCTCGCGGGCGAGCCGCTCCTGCTTCTGGGCGAGCCACGACGAGTAGTTCCCCTGCCAGGGGATGCCGTAGCCGCGGTCCAGCTCCAGGATCCAGCCGGCGACGTTGTCGAGGAAGTAGCGGTCGTGCGTGACCGCCACGACGGTGCCCGGGTACTCCTGGAGGTACCGCTCGAGCCAGGCGACCGACTCGGCGTCGAGGTGGTTCGTCGGCTCGTCCAGCAGCAGCATGTCCGGTCGCTCGAGGAGCAGGCGGCAGAGGGCGACCCGACGGGCCTCGCCCCCCGAGAGCGTGCGGACGTCCTGGTCGCCCGGCGGGACCCGCAGGGCGTCCATCGCGATGTCCACGGTGCGGTCCAGCTCCCAGCCGCCCGCCGCCTCGATCGCGTCCTGCAGCCGCGCCTGCTCGGCCAGGAGCTTCTCCATCTCGGCGTCCGACATCGGCTCGGCGAACCGGCCGCTCACGTCCTCGAACGCGCGCAGGAGCGCCCGGGTCGCAGCGACCCCGTCCTCGATGTTGCCGAGCACGGTCTTGCCGGGATCGAGCCGCGGCTCCTGGGGGAGGTGGCCGATGCGGATACCGTCGGCCGGCCGGGCCTCGCCGAGGAAGTCCTGGTCGAGCCCGGCCATGATGCGGAGCAGCGTGGACTTGCCGGCGCCGTTCGCCCCCAGGACGCCGATCTTGGCGCCCGGAAAGAAGGAGAGGTTGATCCCTCGGAGGATCTCGCGCTTGGGCGGGACGACCTTGCGCAGGTCCCGCATGGTGAAGATGTACTGCGGCGGCATCGCGCCCCGTATGATACACGACGCGCCCGGCGCATCCCGGCGCGCGAGGGGGTTAGCCGTGGGCGATCGCCGGGTCCAGTTCGACTTCGACGTCCAGTTCTCGAACGGCGGCAGTCTCCAGGGACGGGGCTTCCGGCTCGACATCGAGGGCGACGACATCTCCGAGGCCGCGCTCGCGGACCACCTGGTCCGCGACCTGCGCCTCCTGATGGTCGGCGCGGTCCGGATCCGCAACAAGTCGATCGTCGTCGAGCCCACAAGCGGCCGGCGGCGGACGTCCCCCGCCGGCGCCTCCTCGACCTGAGCCATCCGATCGCCGACGGCCTGGTGACCTGTCCCGGCCTGCCCGCGCCCCTGATCCGCGACCACCTCTCGCGCGAGGCGTCCCGCGCGCACTACGCTCCCTCCACGCCGGGCCGCGACCCCCCGCTCGGGTCCGGCGATCCCGCCGCTCGGCCTGGCGCTTCGACGGGTGCCCCGCGGGCGACGCGGGCGCGGGCCGCGGCCTCCCGAGAGCCGGTGACCTGCGGGGTCAGCGCTGGAGGGCCGGCACCCACGCGGTCGTGCGGCCCCCGATCGTCTCCCAGCGGATCGCCTCGCCGCGGAGGACGAGCCCCGGACGGCGCGCCCACCGGCGGTGGAAGAGCCAGCTCCGGGGATAGCGATCGCCGTCGGCCCTCAGGCGCACGGCGGTGCGGATCACCGCCTGCAGGCGCGCGCGGAGCCGCGCCAGCTCGGGGCTCGACAGCGACGACGCCGGGCGGCCGGGCGCGATCCGAGCCTGGTAGAGCACCTCGTCGGCGATCCAGTTCCCGACGCCGGCCGCGAACGACTGGTCCAGGAGGACCGCCTTGATCGGCCCCCGCCGGGCGTGGACGAGCGCCCGGAACCGCGCGAGCGGCGGCACCTCACGCAGCGCGTCGAAGCCGAGCGCGGCGATCGGGGGCTCGGCCCGGGGATCCGGGCGGAGCCGGATGCGCCCGAGGCGCCGGGCGTCCGCGATCGCCAGGCGGCCGCCGTCGTCGAGCCGGAGCTCGAGGCGGGTGAATCGCGGGGGCCAGCCCGTCTCCGCGCGGCGGCCGCCGGAACGGAGCCGGACCGCGGACGCCCGCGAGGTGTGGAGCCCTCCCGTCATCCCGAAGTGGACGCAGAGCCACGGCCGGCGGTCGAGCGCGAACCAGAGGTGCTTCCCGTGCCGGCGCACGCTCCGGATGCGCCGGCCCGCGAGGGCCCGGCGGACGCGGGCGGGCCGGACCCCCTCGAAGACGATCGGATCGTCGGCGACCCGGACGGCGACGATGCGGCGACCGACGGCGACGCGCGCCGCCGAGCGCCGGGCGGTCTCGACCTCGGGCAGCTCCGGCACGCCGTCAGGGCAGGCGCGGGGGCGGCGCGCCCGCCCCTTCCGGCGGGACGGGGTTCGCCGGAGCTCCAGGCGCGGCCGGCCGGCTCACCGGTCCGCCCTCCCGTTCCGGGAGAGGGCGAGCGCCCGCAGGCGCCGCGCCGAGATCGCGGCTCACGGCTCGCTGCCGTTGACACCCGGGGGCTCGCCGCCTAGAGTCGGCCCGATCGTGCGTCGCGGGAGCGAGCGCGCCCGGCGGGCCCTGCGAGCTCGGGAGCGGCGCCGGCGCATCGATGGGAGCGGAGGGCGCATGGTGGGACAGGTGCCGAGCGAGACCGAGGTCATCGGCTACGTGAAGGCCCTCTCGAACTGGGGGCGCTGGGGCCCCGAGGACGAGCTCGGGACGATCAACCTCATCACTCCCGGCAAGCGCGTGGCGGCCGCGCGACTGGTGCAGGATGGGGTCTCCGTCACCTGCGCCCGGCCGATCGTGACCGACATCTCCGCCGAGACCACGTTCCAGGTCCAGCGCTTCATGATCGACAGCGGCGAGGGCCGGGACACCGCCTCGCCCGAGCGGCTCCTTGCCCGCCGCGGCGCGAGCGAATTCATCGGGATGGTGTTCCACGGGTACGCGATCACGCACATCGACTCGCCGGCCCACTTCTTCTGGGAAGGCCAGCTCTACAACGGCCGGTCGTGCAACCTCGTCACCTCCCGCGAGGGGGCGACGGTGGCGTCCGTCGAGTTGCTCCGGGACGGCGTCGTGAGCCGGGGCGTGCTCCTCGACGTCGCCCGCGCCCGCGGGGTCCGGTGGCTCGGTCCCGGCGAGGGCGTGATGCCGGCGGACCTCGAGGCCGCCGAGCGCGCGGCCGGGCTCCGGGTCGAGTCGGGCGACATCCTCCTCGTCCGCACCGGGCACTATGCCCGCCGGCTCGCCGAGGGCCCGATCAATCCCCATCAGGCCGGCTCGGCCGGGCCGCACGCGGCGCTGCTGCCGTGGCTTCGCGAGCGGGGGGTGGCGGTGTGGGGGAGCGACACCCACAACGACGTGACGCCGACGCCGTATCCGGCCATGGGGCACCCGTTCCACATCGGGGCGCTGGTCGGCCTGGGGCTCTGGCTGATCGACAACATGAACCTGGAGGACCTGGCCCGCGCCTGCCATGGACGGGGCCGGTGGGAGTTCCTGCTCACGCTGGCGCCGCTCCGCCTCCGGAACGCGACCGGCTCGCCGCTGAATCCCGTCGCGCTGTTCTGAATCCGCGCGCCGACGGCGCCCGGACGCCGCGGCCCGGCGGTGACCCCGGCCCATGAGCGGCGGCCGCGACGGGGACCGCCGGCCTCGGGCGCTCGCCGAGGGGGCGGGGACCGCGCGCATCCGCGTCCGTCACGCGCGATCCGGCGAGGATGGGGACGCCGGCGCATCGCCCGCCGTCGTCCTCTCCCGTGAACGCCCTCGCCGGCAGCGTCAGCCGGGCAGCACCATCTGGGTCTGGATCGTGACCGACAGCAGCCGCCCGGCCTCGTCCGTCACCCGCGTCTGCCAGACCATCGTCCGCTTCCCGCGGTGGAGCGGGGTCGCCTCGGCGCGCACGATCCCCGCCCGGCCCGCGGCGAGGAAGTTCGTCTTCGACTCCAGCGTGGTGGTGGCAGCGCCGGCCGGGAGGTTCACCATCGTGGCCGCCGCCCCGACGGTGTCGGCCAGCGCCATGAGCGTGCCGCCGTGGAGGGCGCCGCCCACCGTCCGCAGGGCGTCGCGCACGGCGAGCTCGGCGACCACCCGGTCCCGGGTCGCCTCGACGAAGCGCATCCCGAGGTGCTCGCCCAGGGTGCCGCGTAGCGCGTCGTTCAGGGCTGCCAGAGCCGCCTCGGCCATCGTTCCCGCCTCCTCGCCGCGATTTCGGGACCCGGAGCGGCCCCCGGTCCCGGCGGGCCGGCGGGCGCGCCCCGGCCCGGGCCCCCGCGGGCGGGCGGCCGGGTCGCTAGCGGACCGGCGTCCAGGCTCCGCCGTGTCGGGCCGACTCGGTCGCCGCCAGCGCGATCCGGAGCGCCATCAGCCCGTCGTGGCCCGTCGGGGTGACCGGCTTCCCGGTCCGGATCGCGTCCACGAACGCCTGGAGCTCGGCCGCGTAGGCCTGCGCGAAGCGCTCCGGGAAGTACGGCACGTAGTCGTGGTGGGCGCCGGCGCGGTCGTACCGGGTGATCGGCGTGTGCCGCTCGTAGCCGACCTTCAGCCCGCCGTGGTCTCCCAGCACCTCGGTGTGGATGTCGTAGCCGTAGCCGGCCTGCCGCGAGTTGACGATGGAGCCGAGCGCGCCCGAGACGAACTGCAGCGTCAGCACGGTGGTGTCCCAGTCGCCCTGGGCCGCGAACGCGGCGGCCTGGGGCCCGAGCGTCGCCCCGATCGCCGAGACGCTCGCCACCTCGGAGCCGGCCAGGAACCGCGCGATGTCCAGGTCGTGGATCGTCATGTCGACGAACTGGCCGCCGCAGGTCGGGATGTAGTGGGG
>DASRDR010000178.1:0-26741 GCA_035652475.1 Candidatus Methylomirabilota bacterium
CTCCCGGACCCGGGTGGCCGCCGCCGCGACCGCGCCCAGCGCCACCGGCGCCGCGAGCTCCACCGGGTAGCCGTAGACCCCGGTCGAGATCGCCGGGAAGGCGATCGTCTCGCAGCCGAGCTCGTCCGCGACCCGGAGCGCCTCGCGGTGGCAACTCGCCAAGAGCGGCGACGGGTCCTCCGTGCGCGAGTAGACGGGCCCGACCGTGTGGATCACCCGGCACGCCTCGAGAATCGCGGGGCCGCCCTTCCGGTGGATCGCGCCATCGACCCCGCCCCCGCCCATGAGGGACCCGTTCGCGGCGTTGACGATCGCATCCACCACCTGCTCCGTGATGTCGCTGGCCACGAGCACGAGCTCGGGCATGCCTTCCCTCCGGCGGCGCGGGGCGCCCCGGGGCGCCAGGCGACCCCGGGAGTGCCGCACGCGGCTGGCGGCTCGAGGCGGCGTCGCCGGGCGGCCCCGGTCTCCGGCGGCGCCATGTCAGGTCGCAGCGGGAGGCCCGGCGTCAGCGCGTCGCGAAGACGCTGGTCGTCCCCTTCCGGTCGAACGTGAGCACCTGGTAGCGCTCGGCGGCCCGGCCCGCGGTCTCCATGCCCGGCGAGCCGAGCGGCATCCCCGGCACGGCGAGGCCGGTCACCGCGGGCCGCTCGCGCAAGAGCCTCCGGATCAGATCGGCCGGGACGTGCCCCTCGATCACGTAGCCGTCGACGACCGCCGTGTGGCAGGACTGGAGCGTCGCCGGGACGCCATGCCGTGCCTTGATCGCCTCGAGGTCCGGCACGCCGTGCACCCTGACGGGAAATCCGGACTGGCGCAGGTGTCCCGCCCACGCGTCGCAACACCCTCAGGTCGGGCTCTTGTAGACCGTGACCTCCGGGAGCGGGGCCGCCCGCCCCGGGCGGGCGATCGAGAGCGTGCCGGCCCCCGCCAGCATCCGGGCCAGGAGCGTGCGGCGCGAGCATCGGCACTCCGGCGCCTGGTCGTGCATGGGGTCTCCTCCGATCACGGATCATACCCCCGACGGCTCGTCCGCCGCGCCGCGCGGTCCGGTGAGGTCCGGGTCCGCACGGCCCGGGTATGCCGATTCGGTCGGCGGCCCCCGCGATGGCGGCGGCCGCCGGGCCGACCCCGCGACGGGGCGCTGACGCGGGGCGGCGCCGGGCGCCCTTTCCCGTCACCGCGCCGCCTTCTCCGGGCGGACCCCGCCTGGTCCCGATCGTCCCCGGCCGGGGCGCGAACCGCGCGGTTTCGTGAGCCGATCGAGCTGCCTGGCCGCGCGCCCGGCGTCGTGGGCACGTGGCTTGCTCGCGAAAGCGCGCGGCGCTGTCGGGCTCGCGAGGGGGGCGCTGGACGGCCGCCATCCGCACGAGAGGGGGGGACCCATGAACCGGTCCGTGCGCTGGAGCACCGTCCTGGCGACGGTCGCGCTCGTCCTGGCGGCGGGGAAGGTGGGAGCGCAATCGGCGCCCTCGGTCGCCGGCTGTCCGCTGCTGCCGGCCGACAGCATCTGGAACGCGCGCGTCGACGCGCTTCCCGTGGACCCGAATTCCGCGAGCTACGTCGCGAGCATCGGGGCGACGGCCACGGTGCACCCCGACTTCGGCGCCGGCCAGTGGGACGGGGGGCCGATCGGCATCCCGTACACGACGGTGCCGGGCACCCAGCCCCCGGTCGCGGTCACCTTCGACTACGCGGACGAGAGCGATCCGGGGCCGTACCCGATCCCGCCGGCGCCTCCGGTCGAGGGCGGACCCGACAGCACCGGCGACCGGCACGTCCTCGTGGTCGACCGGGACCGCTGCCGGCTCTACGAGCTCTACGCGGCGTACCCCTTGGCGGACGGGAGCTGGCACGCGGGCTCGGGCGCGGTCTTCGAGCTCGCCTCGAACGCGCTTCGCCCCGATTCCTGGACGTCGGCCGATGCCGCGGGCCTGCCGATCCTGCCGGGGCTCGTCCGCTACGACGAGGTCGCGACCGGCGAGATCCGGCACGCGCTCCGGTTCACGGCGCCGGTGACGCAGAAGCGGCACGTCTGGCCGGCGCGCCACGACGCGTCCTCGAACACGAGCCCGTCGGTGCCGCCGATGGGGCAGCGGTTCCGGCTGAAGGCCTCGTTCGACGTCTCGGGGTTTCCGCCGACGGTGCGCATCATCCTGACCGCGCTCCAGCGCTACGGGATGATGCTGGCCGACAACGGGAGCGCATGGTTCCTGAGCGGGGTGCCGGACAGCCGGTGGAACGACGACGAGCTGGTGTCCTGGCTGCGGCTGGTGCCGGGGAGCGCCTTCGAGGCGGTCGATGTTTCCGGGCTCGTGATCGACCCGAGCTCCGGCCAGGCCGCCGCCGCGCCCCTGCCGCCGCCTCCCGTGACCACCTACACGCTGACCGTGACGATCCACGGGACGGGAAAGGTCACGAGCTCGCCCGCAGGGATCGCGTGCTCGACGGGCGCCTGCGGGGCGAGCTTCCCGGCCGGCACGGTCGTGACGCTGACCCCGAGCAACGGGAAGTTCCGGAGCTGGAGTGGCGCCTGCTCCGGCTCCGGCACGTGCCGCGTGACGATGACCCGCAACCGATCCGTCACCGCCCGGTTCCGGTAAGCCGACCGGGCGCGAGGGCCGGGTTCGGCCCGCGCTCGCGCGACACCGGCGCGCGGGATATCCGCGGCTGCCGGTGACCCGCCCTCCGTCGCGCGAGCGTGGGCCGACGGTCGCCGGCCGGGTCCTACGGGCCGGGGACGGTCGGAGCCTCGGGCCGGATCAGCAGCACCCCCAGGGTCTCCCACGGCGACGGAGGCCGGCGCCGGCGCTCCGTCGCCCGCCGGTCGACCGGGACAGGCCGGTCGTCCCCGCGGCGCTCCTGCACCCGACGGTCGCACAGGACCGTGATGCGGGCGCGATCCTCGAGCGACTTGAGCTGCTGGTAGAGCTCCGGGCAGCCCCGCGCCACGATCACCAGGACTCCCCCCCGCTGCTCGCGGTTGCCGGACCGGGGCACGCCCGCCCTCCTTCGCCACTCCTCGCCGTCTCGCGGCGCTCGGGCCGGGAGCGCTGGCGAGACCGTCGCTACAGCAACGGTCGTGCCGGGCACCGGAGACGGCGATGTGCCCATGAACGTGGACGCGCGGACGCGCCGCGCGCGCCGCGAGGGAGAAGCAACATCGCCGATCGCGTAAGAACTACCGGTTCCCCCCGCAGACCCGCCGTCCTGGCCGCGCGGCGAAGAAGCCGATCCTGGCGTCGGCGATCCCGGCGCCGATCACCGGCCGTCGACCGTCTGGCTCACCGGCGGCCTCGCGGCCGGTGCTCCTGGATCGCCCGCCACACGCGCTCGGGGCGGAGCGGCATGTCGATGTGCCGCACCCCGAAGGGGCGGAGCGCATCCACCACCGCATTCACGACCGCCGGGGTCGACCCGATCGTGGCGGCCTCCCCGATGCCCTTCGCGCCGAGCGGGTTGACGGGGGTCGGGGTCACGGTCTGGTCCGTGACGAACGCCGGGAGGTCGTCCGCCCGCGGGACCGCGTAGTCCATGAGCGACCCGGTGACCAGCTGCCCGTCAGCGCCGTAGACCACCTCCTCGAGGAGCGCCTGGGCGATCCCCTGGGCCAGGCCCCCGTGGACCTGGCCCGTCACCAGCACCGGGCTGATCCGGACCCCGCAGTCGTCCACCGACACGAACTCGCGGACGCGCACCGCCCCGGTCTCCGCGTCCACCTCCACCACGGCCACGTGGGCGCCGAACGGGTAGAGCAGCTGCGGGGGGCGGAAGAAGTCGGTCGCCTCCAGGCCCGAGTCGATCCCCGGCGGCAGGTCGGCGCCGTAGGCGCGGGCGGCGATCTGGGCGAGGGCGAGGCCCCGGGACGGGGCACCCCGCACGTGGTAGCGCCCGTCCGTCAGCACGATGTCCTCGCGCGCCGCCTCGAGCGCGTGGGCGGCGATCGCCCGCGCCTGCTCCTGGACCTTCAGGGCGGCCCGCAGGATCGCCGACCCGCCGACCGCCAGGCTGCGGCTTCCGCCCGTCCCGTTTCCCATCGGCGTGTTCGCGGTGTCGCCGTGCCGGACCACGACCTGCTCGAACGGCACACCGAGGTGGTCGGCGATGATCTGGGCGAAGGCGGTCTCGTGGCCCTGGCCGTGCGCCGAGGTGCCGGTGAACGCGGTGACGGTGCCCGAGGGCTCGACCCGCACGACGGCGCTCTCGAACGGGCCGAACCCGCACATCTCCACGTAGCAGGCGAGGCCGATCCCGAGGAGCATCCGATCGCCGCGCGCCCGCCGTGCGGCCTGCTCGGCGCGCAGCGCGTCGTAGCGCGCCACCGTGAGCGCGCGCGTCAGGGCCCGGTCGTACTCCCCGCTGTCGTAGCGCTGGCCGGTGGGGGTCGTGTAGGGGAAGGCGTCGGGCGGGACGAAGTTCCGTCGCCGGACCGCCTCCGGCGGGAGCCCCAGCTCCTGGGCGACCAGGTCGACGAGCCGCTCGATGTAGTAGCAGCCCTCCGGCCGCCCGGCGCCGCGGTAGGCCGCAACCGGGGTCGTGTGCGTGAACACGCACGTCGAGCGCAGGTCCACGTGCGGGATGCGGTAGACGCCGACCCCCATCATCAGCGCCAGGTCGGGGATGAACGTGAAGATCGGATACGCGCCGACATCGGCGGTCACGTGCACCCGGATCGCGGTGATCGTCCCGTCGGCCTCCGCCGCCGCCTCGAGGTCGGTCACGTGGGCGCGCCCGTGGGTGGTCGCGACCATGTGCTCCATGCGCGTCTCGACCCAGCGGAGCGGGAGCCGCAGCCGCCACGCCAGCGCGGCGAGCGCCGCGTCCTCGGGATAGACGCCGAACTTCACGCCGAAGCCGCCGCCGACCTCCGGCGCGATCACGCGCACCTGGTTCTGCGCCAGCCCCAGCAGGCCCGCCAGGCCGTTGCGCATCCCGTGGGGCGCCTGCGTCGTGGCCCAGACCACGAGGCCCCCGGTGGTCGGGTCGGGGGCGGCCACCGTCGCCCGGGGCTCGAGCGGCACCCCGCAGAGCCGCTGGCTCACCACGCGCTGGCGCACCACCCGCGCCGCGCGCGCGAACGCCTGGTCGGGATCGCCAGCGCGGATCCGCTTCTCGTGCTCCACGTTCCCCGGGGCATCGTCGTGGACCTGGGGGGCGCCCGGCCGGAGCGCCGCGAGGACGTCGGCCACCGCCGGAAGCGGCTCCCAGTCGACCTCGACCTCGCCGGCGGCGTCGGCGGCGACGGCCTCAGAGGTCGCGACGACCGCCGCGACCGCCTCGCCGACGTACCGCACGCGGCCGATCGACAGGGGGTAGTGCTTGCGGCCGATCGTGGTCTCGCCCTGGCCGCCCTCGGTGGAGGCCTCGTCCACCGGGACGGGGCCGCAGGAGGCGCGGAGCTCCTCGCCGGTCACGACGGCGACCACGCCCGGCCGCCGGCGCGCGGCGCTCGCGTCGATGCCGCGGATCCGCGCGTGCGGGTGCGGGCTGCGCACGAACACGACGTGGTGCAGTCCGGGGAGCACGACGTCCCCGGTGTAGGTGCCGGTGCCGCTGATCAGCCGCGGGTCCTCCCGCCGCTTGACCTCGGCGCCCATCAGCTTGACGGCCATGGCGTTCCTTTCTCGGGCCGCGTCAGACCAGCGGCCACGGGTATCGCATCCCGGTTGGGTCCTCGGGGAAGCGCCGGAGGGCGCCGAGCGCGGCGGCGCGCGCCAGGAGCGCCTCCCGCTCGGGGGGTTCCAGGAGCTCGGCGATCGCCGGCGGCAGCCGCCGCGCGGCCCCGAGCCGCCGCGCCGCGTCCCGCACCGCCGCGGGCACCGGGTCGCCCGCGAAGTCCCAGATCACCGTCCGCAGCTTCGGGTCGACGTGAAAGCAGAGCCCGTTGTCGATCGCCCAGACGCGGCCGTCGCGCCCGAGCAGGCAGTGCCCGCCCTTGCGGTCGGCGTTGTTGGCGAGCAGGTCGAACGCGCAGATCCGGACCAGGGCGGCGCGGTGCTCGGGGCGCTCGCGGAGGGTGAAGTAGTGCTCCTCCGGGTCCGCCTCGACGAAGAGCTGGACGGAGCCCGGCCCGTACGGTCCGTCGCGCACCACGGTCGGCGGCACCAGTCCCCAGCCCAGGGCCTCGGCCAGGTGGTACGCCGCGGCCTCGCGACGATGCAGACCCCGCGGGAAGTCCCACAGCGGGCGCTCGCCGCGCTGCGGCTTGTAGACGGCCAGGGCCGTCCGGCGCTCGAGGGTTACGTCGACGAGGAAGGTGGCGTTCGAGCTCCACGGCAGCCGCCCCCGCACGGCGATCTCCCCGCGGGCGAGGAGGTCCAGCGAGGCCGTTCCGGCGGCCCGCGGGGCGTCCGGCTCAGTCGACGTGATGGCCGTTCGTCCGGGCACAGCGATGACCGCCGGGGTTCATCGGGCGCCCGCAGAGGCGGCAGCTCGGCCGCCCGGCCCGCACCAGGGCCCGGGCCCGCCCCACGAACGCCGCCGCCTGGGCGCGCGTCAGACGGATCCGCCCGGACGCGCCCCCGGGCTCGCTCTCGCCGGCGTCGGCGGCCGGCGGCTCGGCGGTCCCCGCGGCCTCGCCCCGGGTCGCGTCCGCCTCCGCCTCCTCGGTGTCCGCGAGCTCCTCCAGCACGAGCACCACCCGGTCGGCGTCCTCGTCGTAGGCGACCGCGATCGAGCCCACGACCCAGGCGACGTTCACGGGCTCGTGCAGGGCCAGGTCCTGGCTGGAGCCGGGCAGCGGCCCCAGGCGCTCCAGCAGCCGGCCCAGGTATTCCCCGAGCGCCCGCACCTGCTCCTTCTCGCACTTGAGGGTGATGAGCTGGGCGCCCTCGCGGGCCTGGAGGTAGAAGACCCGCTGGCCGGGCGGGCCGATCGCCCCCGCCGTGAAGAGATCGGGCTTCGTGAACTCGAACGACCGGCCGTCGGTCACCGCCCGCTGCGCCTCCGCCGGGTGGCCGTCCGGCGCGCCGCCCCGCGCCGGTCGCGCCCGGGCCCCGCCACTCGCCCGCTCACTGGGCCGCGAGGGGCGCGAGGTCGCCCCGCGTGGTGTTCACCGACAGGACCGCCGGGCCGTCCGCGCGGTAGGCGACCGCGCTGACCGAGGCCGGGAACACGGCGATCCGCTGGAACAGGTCGAGGTGCGTCCCGAGCGCGTGGGCGAGAGCGACCTTGATCGGGTCGGCGTGGGACACTGCGACCACCGTCTGGCCCGGATGGGCGGCGACCAGCCGGCCCAGCGCCGCGGTCACCCGCGCCTGCATCTCCGTGAACGACTCGCCTCCGGGAAAGCGAAACCCGCTCGGATAGCGCTGGATCGTCTTCCACTCGGCCCGGCGCCGGAGCTCGCGCAGGCTGGCGCCGGTCCACTCGCCGCAGTCGCATTCCAGCAGCCCGTCGTCGCACGTGACGCGGAGCCGGCAGGCGGCCGCGATCGGCTCGGCGGTCTCCCGGGCGCGCTCGAGCGGGGAGGCGTAGACGGCCGCCACCCGGGGCAGCCGCGCGATCCGGTCGGCGACGTCGGCCGCCTGCTCGCGGCCGCGGTCGGCGAGGTGGAGCCCGGGGGCGCGCCCCGGCAAGGTCTTCCCAGTCGTCGGCGTCTGGGCGTGGCGCACGAGCAGGACCAGCGTAGCCTTCGCGACCCGTCCGTTCCGGATGGGCTCCCTCGCGGTTCTCTGCTCAAGGGTAAAGCATCGCGCGGCGGGGTCAATCGCCGCGGCCGGGCGCGGCGGTCCCGGGCGGCGACGGGCGAGGCGCCGCCGGGCGTACGATGGAGCCGCGCGCATGGCGAGCCGGCGGAGCGGACGGTCGGATGGCGGGACGGTGGCCCGCACGGTGTGGCGCCGCGTGCGGCTCGGGCTCGCGCTCGCCGCCGCGCTCCTCGGCGGGTTGGCCTCGGGCGCCGCTCCCGTGGCCACCTTCGTCGTCGGCGTCCCGGCGGAGCCGGTGCAGCTCGACCCGGCGGTGGTCACCGACGGCGTCTCCCTCGCGGTCACCCAGCAGGTGTTCGAGACGCTCGTCCGGTTCCGCGGGTCGACCACCGAGCTCGAGCCCGGGCTCGCCGTCCGGTGGGAGACCTCGCCGGACGGGCTCCTCTGGACGTTCCACCTCCGGCCGGGAGTGCGGTTCCACGACGGGACGCCGCTCGACGCGGCGGCGGTGGTCTGGAACTTCGACCGCTGGCGGCTCACGCGCCACCCGCAGCACGCCGACCAGCTGCGCGCCGGCCAGACGTTCGAGTACTGGGAGAGCCAGTTCGGCGGCGTCGACGACGCCTCGGTCGTGACGGCGGTGGAGGCGACCGGGCCCCTCACGGTCCGCTTGACCCTCCGGCGCCCGCAGGCGCCGCTCCTCGCGGACCTCGCGATCCCGGGGTTCGGGATCGCGAGCCCCCGGGCGGTCGAGCGGTGGGGCGTGGAGTTCGGCAAGCACCCGGTCGGCACCGGGCCGTTCCGGTTCGTGGCGTGGCGGGCGGGCGAGGCCGTGGTGCTGGAGCCCGCGCCCGGCTACTGGGGGCCGCCGCCGCGGGTCCATCGCGTCGTCTTTCGCCCGATCCGCGACGCCGCCCAGCGGGTGGCCGCGCTGCGGGCGGGGGAGGTCCACCTGACCGAGGGCCTCGGGCCGGAGGAGGTCGCGGCGGTGCGGCGCGATCCGGACCTGGAGCTCGTGCTGCGCCCGGCGAACGCCACCGCCTACCTCGCGTTCAACTTCCGCGTCCGCGAGCTCCGGGACCGGCAGGTCCGCCTGGCGTTCGCCCACGCGCTGGACAAGCGTGCCCTGGTCGAGGCGCTGTTCGGCGGCGCGGGCCTGGTCGCGACGCAGATGCAGCCGCCGACCCTGTGGGGGCACGACCCCACGCTGGCCGACTGGCCGCACGACCCGGCCCGCGCGCGCGCGCTGCTCGCGGCGGCGGGGCACGGGCGCGGGCTGGACCGGGTGACCTGGGAGGACGGCCGGACCGAACCCTTGGCCCTCTGGTATCCGCCGGTCACCCGCGCGTACCTGCCGGCGCCGCGGGAGATCGCGGAGGCGGTCGCGGCCGACCTGGCGCGGGTCGGCATCGTCGCCCGCCCCCGGACGGTCGACTGGGCCACGTACCTCGACCGGGTGAAGGCGGGCCGGCTCCCGCTCTACCTGCTCGGCTGGATCGGGGACAACGGGGATCCCGACAACTGCCTCTGCTACGTCTTCTGCGCGCCGGGGGCCCCGCACCAGGGATTCTACGCGAACCGCACGCTCGCCGAGCTCCTCCGGCGCGCCCAGCGGCTGGGCGACCGCGCCGAGCGCGCCGCGCTCTACCGGCGCGCCGAGGGCCTCCTCCACGAGGACGCGGCCCGGCTCTTCCTCGCGCACGCCCGGTCCCCCGTCGCGCTCTCCCGGCGCGTCCACGGCTACGTGCCGCATCCGACCGCCGTCGAGTCGTTCGCGACGATCGAGCTGCGCTGATCGAGGCGAGCTGGGCCGATCGGGCGTCCTGCCGGGTGTGATACAACAGCGGTCGACCACTCTCACCGGGAGGATCGACGCATGCCGAACATCACGATTCAGTGGTACGCCGGCCGGACCGCCGAGCAGCGCCGCCAGATCGTCGCCGCGATCACCGAGGCCATGGTGACCATCGGCAAGACCACCCCCGACCAGGTCCACATCGTCTTCCAGGACGTGGAGCGGTCCTACTGGGGCGTCAACGGGAAGCTGGCCAGCGACTGACGCCGCCGCCCGGCCGTTCCTCGCCGTCCGGTCCGCGGCCGCCGCCCGGCGGCCGGCCCGTCCCCGGCGCGGCGCCGCTGACCGCGGCCCGCGCCGTCCCCCTCCCTCCCGTCAGAGCAGCCCCATGAGCTGCCAGATCGGGACGCTCAGGAGCGGCGCCGCCAGGCGCAGCACGCTCTCGCAGATCAGGGGCCAGCGCGCCTGGGCGTGCGTGAACAGCTCCCCCTCGCTCGCGAAGTAGAGGATCGCGTATCCCGAGTTCACGTACGGCAGGATCGTGTGGTCGCCGGCGATCAGCGCGACCAGCACGGGGATGAACGGGTGGAACCCGAGTCCCTCGGCGAGCGGCATCCCGACCAGCGCCAGGATCGTGGACGCGGTCATCCAGGGGACGAAGAAGTGGAGGACGAAGGCGAGGAGGGCGATCGCGAAGACGAACCCGTAGGGATTCCGGACGATCCCCGGCATCCCGCCCTGGACCATCGACGTGAGCCAGCTGTCGATGTGGAGCGTCATGAAGACGTTGCCGAGGCTCAGGATGACCCCCGAGTAGACCAGGAGGCCGAGGGTGCCCCCGCCCTGGAACGCCGACTGGTCCAGGGTGCCCAGCGTGAACAGGAGCAGGAAGGCGGCGAGCGCGAGCCAGGCCGGCGGGACGCCGTGATAGGGCCGTGTCGCGAACCCGACGATGAGGCCGACCAGCACGATCGCGCTCCACACCTCGTTGCGGCTCAGCGGCCCCAGAAGCGCCTCCTGGAGTTGCACCGCCTCCAGGTTCACCCGGGCGTCCCGGTGCGGCTGGAACCGCAGCAGCAGGATCGCGTACATCGCGCCGCCGACGATCACGAACGGCGGCAGGGCGACGAAGAACCACCGCCACCAGGTGATGTCCTGCTTCGCCGCCGCCGGGAGGAGGTCGTGCACGACCAGCCCCGTGAAGGTGCCGGTCTGGAAGAGCTCCGCCAGCTGGAGGAACGAGAAGAACGTCAGCAGCCCGACCGCCGCCGCGCCGCGGCTCCGGGGCGCGAAGCCCATGGCGTCGGCGATGGCGCGGGCGATCGGCACCCCGAGGGCGATGCGGGTCGAGCCGCTGGTGAGGCCGGCGGTCATCACCACGCCGGTCCCGTAGAGGACGAGACTCTGTGGCACGAACCGCGGGGGCAGGCGCTCGAGCGACAGCAGCACCAGCCGGAACATGAGCCCCGAGCGCGAGACCGCGTTCCCGACCGCCAGCAGCGTGAAGATCATGAGCCACGAGGGGGAGGCGAAGCCGCCCAGGATGGCTGCCGGGGAGACCAGGCCCGGCAGCACCAGCGCGAGCGTGAGGCAGAGCATGACCACGTAGTCGGGGAGGACATTGGCGACCAGGAGCGGGACCGTCCCGACGATCCCGGCCAGCGCGACCAGCCCGCCCCGGCTGAGGCCGGCCGGCGTCGGCACCACCCAGCCGAGCACGAAGACGCCGAGCGCCAGCGCGGCGGCCAGCGTCCGCACGGTCGCGAGGCGGACCAAACGGCCCAGGAGCGGCGACACGCGCTCGCGCGCGCCCGCGCTGACCGCGGGGACCGGCGCGCTGCCCCGCGCGGCGATCCGCGTCCGGAACGCGCCGAGCCGGGGGAGGAGGTCCGGGGCTCGGGTGCCGGCCAGCGTGGCCCACCGCTCGACGTCCGGGACCTCGGCCACCTCGAGCAGCCGGCTCTCGTGAGCGGCCAGGTGGCGCGCGCAGTCCTCGGCGGCGCCCGCCGCGAGGACCAGGTCCATGGCGCCGACCACGTCGCCCGCCGCCGCCAGCTCGTCGGCCGCGGTCCGCAGCCAGGCGGGGTCGGCCGGGGGGAGCTTGACCTCGGCCAGCCCGAGGAAGCCCGGCTCCACCACGAAGTCGGCGCCCTGCCGGTGGAGGAGCCCGTGCTGCTCGAGCACCTCCAGCAGGGCGACGTCCGTCCCGGTCTGCTCGCACAGGCGGTGGAGCGCCTCCCCCGGCCACCGCGGTCGCACGACGAGCGCGGCCGCCAGCTGGAGCGCGTCCGGGCCCCAGCGGGCCAGCGCCGCGGTCGCCAGGCGATGGCCGATCCGCCGGAGCGTCGCCGTCTCGAGGGTCATCGTGGCCAGGCGATGGGTCAGCGAGCGCTCGATGCTCCGGGCGATCCCGCGCTCGTGATCGAGGAGGACGCTGAACCGCGCCCGCGACATCCGCCAGACGGTGACCTCGTCCTGCGCGACGATCGTGGCCGTTCGCGGCGAGTCCGCGAGCAGCGCCATCTCCCCGAACAGCTCGCCGGGGCCGAGCGTGGTGACGGCCTCGCCGTCCGCGCTGTCCCCCCCGGCCAGGACCGCGACCCGACCCTGCTTGAGCACGTAGAAGCCGTCCGGGGGGTCGCCGCGGCGCACGATGGTGCGCCCCGCCGGGAAGTGCAGCTCCTCCAGCTCGCCGGCGAGCCGCGCCAGCTCGAGCCGGCCCAGCGTGGAAAACAGCGGCGAGCGAGCGAGCGCGGTCGCGGAATCCAGCGGGCGCGGCGGCGTGAGCGGCATCGGGACGGCCGCTATCTTGGGCGAAGGCGGACCCGACGTAAAGGGCCCGTATCGCCCCGGACAAGCTGTTACCGGCGGCTTGACAGGGGGCCCGATCCGCAGATCGGCGCTCGCGACGGAGTCCGACGCTCCTCCGGTCGGACGTGCGGGAGGCGGTCAGATCCCGGCGGCGACCCGCGCCCCGGTCTCCCGCACCGTCTCGACGAGGGCGTCGACGTCGGCCTCGCCGGTCCCGTAGTGCAGGATGCACGCGCGGAGCGCGAAGCGCCCCCCGAGCACGGTCCCGGTGAGGAACACGCGCCCCTCGCTCTGCAGCCGCTCGACGAGCGCGGTGTTGAGGCGGTCGAGCGCCGCCGGGTCGTCCCGGCGCTCGTCGGGAGGGACGTACCGGAAGCAGACGATCGACAGCCCGCTCGCGGCGACCAGCTCCAGGTCCGGTGCCAGCCCCACCCGGGCGGCAAGCCGGTCCGCCAGGGCCAGATGGCGGCGCGCCAGCCGGACGACGCCGGCGCGGCCCAGGTGCTGGAGAGTGAGCCAGAGCTTCAGCGCCCGGAAGCCGCGCGTCTGCTGGAACCCGTACTCGGAGTACCACGGCAGGCCCCCGAACCCCTTCCCCTCCTCGGTGCGGAGGTACGGTGGCACCAGGCTCCACGTCTCCCGGAGGAGCGCGCCGTCACGGACCAGCGCCGCCCCGCACTCGACCGGGACGGAGAGCCACTTGTGGGGATCGAGCGCGAGGGAGTCGGCGCGGGCCAGGCCGGCGTACCGCCCGGCCAGCTCCGGGACGGCGGCCCCGACCGCGCCGTACGCGCCGTCGACGTGGAGCCACAGCCCCTCGCGGGCGGCGACGTCCGCGATCGCATCGAGCGGGTCGATCGCGCCGGTGCTCACGGTCCCCGCGCTGGCCGCGACGCAGAACGGCCGGCGGCCCGCCGCCCGGTCGGCGGCGATCGCGGCGCTCAGGGCCGCGACGTCCATCCGCGAGTCCCGGTCCACGGCCACCGTGCGCACGGCGTCCTCGCCGAGCCCCAGGAGCTCGGCGGTCTTCCGCAGGCAGCTGTGGCCCTCGGTCGCCAGGTAGAGGACGAGCGGCGGGCCGCCGCCCTGGAGCCCTCGCGCGCGCACGTCCCAGCCGGCCGTCCGGGCCGCGCGGTGGCGGGCGGCGGCGAGACAGGTGAGCGAGGCCGCGGAGCCCCCGCTGACCAGGAGCCCCATGCTGCCCGCGACCGGGAAGCCGACCAGCTCCATCAGCCAGCGCACCGCCGCCCGCTCGACGTAGATCGCCGCGTGGTCTCCGCCGGCGCAGCTCGGGTTCAGGGCGGCGGCGAGGAACTCGGCCAGGATGCCGATCGGGGCCGGCGGCGAGTTGATCCAGCCGAAGAATCGCGGGTGACCGTTGCCCATCGGGTGGGCGAGGACGTCCCGCCGCACGCTCTCGAGGAGCGCCTCGGGGGCGAGCCCCTCGGCCGGCAGTGGCCGCTCCAGGTGCTCGCGGCGCTCGGCGGCGGTCATGGGCCGGAACACCGGGCCCGCCGCGACGCCTTCCAGGTAGTCGGCCACGCAGTCGGCGGCCAGGTGGGCGAGGCGGCGAAACGCCGCCGGCTCGATCGCGGGGGGTGCCGAGGCCTCGGCGGGGCGGGCGGGATCGCGCTGGACGGCGTCGCTCACGCGCGGGGCCTCCGGCTCGCCGGCAGGGCGCGCCGGCGGGCGGTGTGGGTGGCCGGGCCGGCGAGCTCCATCGCCAGGTAGTACACGCACGGCTCGCGGCCCGGGTTGATGAACCGATGGTGGCAATCCGCGGCGTAGTAGACGCTGTCCCCCGGGCCCAGCGTGTACGCCGTGTCGTCGATCGTGAGCTCGAGCACCCCGCGCTCGACGGCCAGGTACTCGCGGGAGCCCGGGGCGTGGGGCGCGAAGACACCGGCGTCGATGCCGGGCGGGATCGTGGTGCGCATGAGTTCGAACTCGATCCCCGGCAGGACCGGGGACAGGATCCGGCGCTCCCAGCCGGACGGATCCCGCGCCACCGGCTGCTCGTCGCGGCGGAGGACCACGACGCGGGCCCGCCGCTCCTCCCCGAGCAGCCGCGCGATGCTGGTCCCGAGCGCGGTGGCGATCCGGTCCAGGAGGAGGACGGTCGGCACCTTCCCGCCGCGTTCGACCGCGGACAGCATGCTGCGGCTCACGCCGGCGCCCCGCGCGACGGCGTCGAGCGAGACGCCCCGGCGGAGTCGGTCGGCGCGGATGCGGGCGCCGAGGCCCGCCATGTCGAGGCCGCTCGCGAAGCGCCGGGTGGTCACGATCGAGGAGATTATTCCACCATCGTGCCATCCGCAAGGCCTCGCCCGCGGCGCTCGCACCGCGGCCGGTCTTCGCCGCCGCCACGCCCCGCGCGCGGCCCTGGCTTCGCCGCGCGCCGGGGCGCCGGCGCCACCGTCATTCGACGGGGGCCGGCGGGGCCGGCGGCCGCGCCGACCCGGGCGTGGACACCGGAGGCGTGGGCCGCCACGAACGTGATCGTGTAAAGTCGGCGTGTAGCGATGACCACCCACGGGGGCGGCGCCCCGGCGCGCGGCCGCCGTCCGGCGACGGAGGTGACCCGGATGTCCGCGCCAACCGTGCCCTGCAGGGCCGCGCGATCCGTGCCGGCGCCGGCTGGCATCCCTCTCGCACCCGTCCCGGCTGATGCGTTCCAGGGGGGGCGTCCGCCCACCGCTGCTCCTCACCGTGACCGATGCCGCCCGCCGGCTCGCGCTCCACGAGCAGACGATCCGGGCGATGATCCGCCGCGGGGAGCTGGCCGCGGTGCGGCTCGGCCGCCTCGTGCGGGTCTTCGCGGCCGCGGTCGAGGTGCGACGGCGGTCGCAGGGCGGTCGCGGTCCGGGGCTCCGCGGGATGCGCGGCGCGGCCGTCCGGCGCGTGACTGCCCCGTTCCGTGCGTGACACCTTCGGCCCGGTGAAGAGCGGGGAGGCGCCCGCCACCGCGCTCCTCGGCCGGGCCCGGCTCGAGTTCTCGCAGGCCGAGGCGGACGAGGCCGCCGAGCGAACGCGGCTCCTGGCGCTGGTCGAGCGCGACCGGCAGCTGCGCTACGCGGTCGAGCAGGCGTCGATGGCGATCCGCATCGCCCGGGACGCCGACGGGGTCCGCGAGGCGCGCGCCCGTCTCGACGCGCTCGAGCGGGAGCGGCAGGCCCTCCTCGTCACCCGGCGCTGGCAGGACGGGGTCGTGGACCGGTGCCGGGAGCGGACGCGGGCGGCCCGCACGCTCGTCGAGGACCTCGAGCAGCGGGCGGCGCGCCTCCGGGAGGCGGTTCGCCACGCCGAGCACCAGGCCGTCACGCGGCAGCGCACGGTGGCCGAGGTGGAGGGGCAGATCGCGCGGCTCATGGACGAGCTGCCGCGGCTCCGCGGGCAGCTCGCCGAGACCGATGTCCGGCTGTCGGCGCTCCGGCGCGAGCTGGCGGAGCTCGAGGGGGAGTGAGCCCGGCAGCGCCCGGGCGCCGGCGGCCCCCTACGGGAGCGGGCCGGCGATGGCGACGGTCGCGCGGTCCGGGTGGAGGTGCTGCCGCGCGGCCTGGTTGACCTGGTCCGCGGTCACCGCCCGGTAGAGGCTCGCGTACCGGTCGATGTAGTCCGGACCCAGCCCGAAGAACTCGATGCCCCAGAGGATCTCCGCCATCCCCCCGTTCGTCTCGAGCCGCAGCGGGAACCGGCCGGTCAGGTAGGCGACCGCCTCCTCCACCTCGCGCGGCGTCACGCCGTCCCGCCGGATCCGCTCGACCTGCGCCTGCAGCTCCGCCAGGGCGCGCTGGGCGTTGGCCGGGTTCGTCCCGAGCGCGACCCGGAACGGCCCCGGATACAGGCTGGCGTCGTAGTAGCTGTAGACCGAGTAGGCGAGGCCCTGCTCGTCCCGGATCGACGTCCCCAGGCGGCTCACGAGCACGCCGCCGCCCAGGATCATGTTCAGGACCTGCGTCGCGTAGAAGTCCGGGTCGGCGCGTCGGAGGCCCCCGGCGTGGCCCCAGACGATCGCCGTCTGGCTGCGGTCGGGGATCCGCACCTCCACGCGCGCCGGCGCGGCCTGGAGCGGCAGGCCCGGCGGGGTGATCGGGAGCGCGCTCGGGTTCGGCGGCCAGTCCCCCAGCCGCTGCTGCAGGGCTGCGCGGACGCGATCCGGCCGCAGGTCGCCGGCCAGCACCAGGATCATGTGGTCCGGGCCGTACTGGCGTCGGTAGAACCCGGCCACGTCGTCGCGCGTCAGGGCCCTGAGCACCCGCTCGGCGTCGTCGAACGTCTCCGGCCGCATCGGATGGCCCGGCGGATAGACCGCGCGGTCGAAGGCGTGGCTCGCCACCTGCTCGGGGCTCGTCCGGGCCTGGGCGATGCCGGCCAGGAGCTGGCCCTTGAGGCGGTCCAGGTCCGGCGACGGGAACGCCGGCTCCCGCAGCATCTCGGCCAGGAGGTCCATCAGGAGCTCGAAGTGCCGCGACTGGGCCCGGCCGCTGATGGTGGTCACCAGCGCGTCGGCCCCGGCGGAAAGGCTGGCGCCGACGTCCTCCAGCGCGGCGGCGAACTGCAGGAGCGTCCGGTGCTGCGTCCCGCGCGTCAGCATCGATGCGGTGAGCGCCGCCAGTCCCGGCTGGCTCCGCGGCTCCGCCAGCGCCCCGGCGGGCAGGCTCGCCTGGAGCGCGAAGGTCGGGTTCGTGTGGTTCTCCTGGACGATGACCGAGATGCCGTTGTCCAGCCTGAACCGGGTCACGTGGCGCGGCGGGGGGGGGCGGGTCATCGGGGTCGGCAGCGGGATCTCACGCTCGTGCCGCTGCGGCCGCTCGAGTCGCGCCGAGGCCTCGCGCGGCGGCGGGGTCTCGGCGCCCCCGCCCTCGGTCGGGACGAACTGGCCCGTGGTCCGGGCGTCGACGGTGAAGTAGCGCTTGGCGACCGTCTGGATGTCCGCCGGCGTGAGCGCGCGGAGGCGGTCGAGGTAGGTGTCCAGGAACCGCCAGTCGCCGATCATCGCCCAGTAGCCGAGCACGCGGGCCTGGGACGTCACGCTGTCCGTCTGGAAGACGAAGTCCGCCTCGGCACGCTGCTGCGCGCGCCGCAGCTCCTCGTCCGTGATGGGCGCGTCGACCACCCGCTGCACCTGCTCCAGCAGCGCGGCCTCGAGCCGCTCCGCGGTCACCCCGGGCCGGGCGGTCGCGGAGACGTAGAAGAGGAAGGGATCCCGGAGCGAGGGGTTGCCGGCGTCGGCGCGGGACGCCAGGCCGGTCTCCACCAGCTGCTGGTAGAGGCGGCTCGTGCGGCCCTCCCCGAGGACGGTGGACAGGACGTCGAGGGCGTACCCGTCGGGGTGCCGGGCGGCCGGCGCCTTCCAGGCGATCATGACCATCGGCAGCGAGCCGGCTCGATGCACGGTGATGCGCCGCTCGCCACGCTGCGGGGGCTCCACGGTGTACACCGCCGGCGGATCCGGGATCCGCGGGATGGGGCCGAAATGCTTCTGCACGAGCCGCAGCGCGTCGTCCGCAGCCACGTCGCCCACGATGACGACGACCGCGTTGTTCGGGCCGTAGTGGGCGCGGTAGTACCGGTGGATCGTGTCGCGCGGCACGTGCTCGACGTCGCTGCGCCAGCCGATCACCGGCGCGTGGTAGGGATGGGCCTGGAAGGCGGTGGCCACGACCGCGGTCCAGAGGAGCCGCCCCGGGTTGTTCTCGCCGCCCTCCAGCTCGCTCCGGACGACCGTCATCTCGGAGTCCAGATCGGCCTGGTCGATGCGGCTGTGGACCATGCGGTCGGCCTCGATCCGCATCGCCAGCTCGAGCCGGTCGGCGGCGAGCGTCTCGTAGTAGTTCGTCCAGTCGTAGTACGTGCTCGCGTTGTACGCCGCCCCGTTCAGCGACAGCGTGCGGGAGATCTCGCCGGCCTGGTACTGCTGGGTTCCCTTGAACATCAGGTGCTCGAGGAGGTGGGACACGCCGGTGATCCCGGTGTGCTCGTTGCGGGAGCCGACGCGGTACCAGACGCTGAAGCTGACGACCGGCGCGCTCCGCACCTCCTTGATCAGGACGGTGAGGCCGTTCGGCAGCACGGTCTCCCGCACGCCCGCGCTGACCGGGCGAGGCGGGGAGTCGGCGGCCCGCGCCCCGGCGGCCAGGAGGGCGACCGCCAGGAGCGCCGGCGCGAGCAGCGCCGGGACGGCGGGGAGCCGCCGGAGTCGGGCGGGCGACGTCACGCGTCCAGTATACGGGAACCCGGCTGGCGGCCGGGGCGGGGAGCCGTGGTATCGTGAACGGCCGTGAACCCGAGCGCTCCGCCATTCCGCTCTCCGAGGACCCCGCCATGACGAAGCCCGCGGCTCCCCGTCCGGTGCCCACGCTCGGCCTGTCGCCCGACCAGATCGCGGCGCGCTATGCCGCCCTCCAGGCGAAGCTGATCCCGCTCTGGAAGTCGATCGCCACCCTCAACCGCGACCCGCAGACGATCGTGGTCGTGCCGTCGATGACGCTGGACGGCCTGGAGCGCATGGCGCCGTCCGTGCTGCAGGCGATGGAGGAGCGGTTCCTGTTCCTCCTGTTCCTCCTGCGGCAGCCGAACGCGCGCATGATCTACGTCACGTCGCGGCCGATCCTGCCCGACGTCATCGACTACTACCTGGGGTTGCTCCCCGGGGTCATCCCGGCCCACGCGCGCGCCCGGCTGTTCAACCCGGTGCCGCACGACAGCTCGGTGCGGCCCCTGTCGCTCAAGCTCCTGGAACGGCCGCGCCTGCTCGCCCGGATCCGCAGCCTGATCGCCGATCGCGACCGGGCGCACCTGGTCCCGTACAACACGACCGAGCTGGAGCGCGACCTGGCGATCCGTCTCGGGATCCCGATGTACGGCGCCGACCCGGCCCACTTCTGGCTCGGGACCAAGAGCGGGTGCCGCAGGCTCTTCCGGCGGGCGGGGGTCTCGTTCCCGATCGGGGCCGAGGACATCCGGACGGCGGAGGACGTGGTGGCCGCCCTCGTCCAGGTGCGGGCGGCGCGCCCGGCGATCCGCTCGGCGATGGTCAAGCACAACGAGGGGGTCTCCGGGGCCGGCAACGCGGTCGTGAACCTGGAGGGGCTCCCGCCGACCGGGGCGCGCGGCGAGGCGGCGGCGATCGCCGAGCGCCTTCCCGCCATGCGGTTCGAGTCGGCGAGCCAGAGCTACGAGACGTACATGGCGAAGCTCGCCGAGCTGGGCGGGATCGTCGAGGAACGCGTCGTCGGCGACGAGATCCGGAGTCCGAGCGTCCAGCTGCGCATCACGCCCCTGGGGCAGCTCGAGGTGCTGTCGACCCACGACCAGGTCCTCGGGGGGCCCAGCGGCCAGAGCTATCTCGGCTGCCGCTTCCCGGCCGATCCCGGCTACGCCGTGCTCATCACGCGCGAGGCCGTCAAGGTGGGCCGGGAGCTGGTCAAGGAGGGGGTCCTCGGCCGGTTCGCGTTCGACTTCGTGGTGGTCCGGAGCGGGAGCACGTGGACCCCGTACGCGATCGAGCTCAACCTCCGCAAGGGCGGCACGACCCACCCCTTCTTGACGCTCCAGTTCCTGACCGACGGGGCCTACGACCCGGAGACGGGGATCTTCACCACCCCGAACGGCCGGCCGAAGTGCTTCGTCGCCACCGACCACCTCGAGTCGGAGCTGTACCGGGGCCTCCTGCCGGAGGACGTGTTCGGGATCGTGGTCCAGCACGGGCTCCACTTCAACCAGACCACCCAGACCGGCATCGTGCTCCACATGCTGACCGCGCTCTCGGAGCGCGGCCGGCTCGGGCTCACCGCGGTCGGCGAGACCCAGGCCCAGGCCGACGAGCTCTACGAGCAGGCGGTCCGCGTGCTCGACGAGGAAGCGGAGCGGGCGATGCGCCCCGACCCCCTGCCGTCTCCGTGAGCGAGCCCTGGGGCGACGCCGAGCTGCGCGCCGTCTTCGAGGGGACCGAGGTCGTCCGCAAGCCGCTCACCGGGATCATCGCCGGCCATCACGTCCTGCCGTACGTGCTGGTGGGACCCCACTGGGACCAGGCCAGCGCCTCGGTCGAGGTCCGCGGGCGCATCCGCGTCTCGCCGCGCCTGGTGATCCCGATGGGCTCCGACGGTCCGACCTACGGCGAGGTGTTCCGCGACACGGAGGTGATGCACCGGGCGCTGGTCGCCCGGGTCTTCTCGTTCAAGTACGCGCCCCGCGTGCTCCTCGAGAGCGAGGACCTCCGCATCCAGCGCCAGCATCGGGATCCCCAGGCCCAGCTGGAGCGGGTGCTCGACGAGCTGGCCCGGCAGGAGATCATCAACACCGGGGTGATCCGGTCCCCCGACGTGCGCTTCTATCCGGTGTCGCTCGACCGCTTCATCCGGGAGATCCTGGACCAGGAGTTCCGGGACTAGATCAGCGCCGGCGCGCGCCCGCCTCCGGGCGCGGCCGGACAGGGGAGGCCGCCGCCCCGGCCGGCGGGGCCGGCTACGGCGTCGGCGGGGCGGGATCGCGCAGCCAGGCCTCGAACGGGCCCGAGATCCGCACGACGTCGTTGACGAGCCACATCGTCCGGGGCGCCACGATCACGAACAGGTCCCCGGCGACGCCGGTCCGGCGCGTCTCGGGCGTGTCGGGCGCGAAGGCGAGCCCGCGCACGAAGCTGCCGCTCCGCGCGCTCCCGAACTCGATCCGGTCGCCCTCCGGCGTGACGGCGAACAGCTGCCCCGTCCGCCGCTGGGCGACGAAGAGGATGCCGCCCGGTCCGACGGCCATGCCGGCCGGCAGCGGTCCGGTCAGGGCGGGATGCGCGGCGCCGTCCGGCCCGACGCGCCAGATCTCGCCCATGCCGGGGCCGAACGGCGTCTCCGCGGTCCCGTCCCCCCCGAGCCAGAGCAGACCGCTCGGGTCGAAGGCGAGCATCCGCACGCGGCGCATGCGGGCGTACGGCGGCGAGAGGAGCGCGCCGGTCGGGGTGAACCGGAGCACGGCATCCTGCTCGCGGTCGGTCACGTAGACGCGCCCGGCGGCGTCGACCGCGACCCCTTCCGGATGCCGCAGGACGGGCGGGGCGCCGGGGTCGGGCCGGCCGCCCGCGAACAGGGTGGGGCGCCCGTTCACCACCCGGTACAGCGCCCCCAGCTGGCGGTCGCGATCGTACGTGGTGATCCACACCGTGCCGTCCCGGGTGACGGTCCCCACCTGCGGGTTGGGCAGCGGGGGCCCGTAGAGGAAGTTCGACTCGGTCTCGGCGGTGAGATCGGCCCCGCCCGGCGGGATGCGGTAGAGCGGCCAGAGGTCCTCGACCTCGCCGGAGCGGAAGCGCGCGCCCGTGCGCGCCAGGTAGAGGGTCCCGGTCCCATCGAGCCCCAGGGTCCCCATCGCCGGGATCCCCGGGACGCGGCGCTCGCCCGAGCTGTCGAAGCCGCGGCCGCTCACGTAGACGTCGGCGACGAACCCGGGCGGGAGCGCCAGCCCGGTGTCGCGGCCCGGCGCGGCGGCGGCGGCCGCCGCCAGCAGCGCGGCGGCTAGCAGCAGCCCGGCCGCGAACCCGCCGGCGGCGGGCCAGGTCGGCGGACGGCGGCCCCGCACGGTGGCCATCCGCGGCGAGTATACCGCCGGGCGAGCGCGGCGGCCGCGGCCCGCGGCCGCGGCAGGGTAGGATGGACGCGACGCCGTCCCCGCGCGCCTGCCGGGGGCGCGGACGATGCTCGAGAGGAGGCCAGATGGGGACGATGTCGCCCTCGGCCGGCCCGGTGACCGGGGCGGCGACCGCCGCCGCGACCGCCGCCTACGCGGGCCGGTTCGCGCGGGTCGCCTCTCACGGGTACGCCCCGCTCGGCGCGACCGGGTTGACGGTGAGCCGGCTCGGGTTCGGCGGGTACCGGGTGGACGACGAGGCGCCCGAGCACCGGGCGGCGCTGGAGGAGGCGCTCGCGCGGGGCCTGAACGTCATCGACACCTCGACCAACTACACCGACGGCGGGAGCGAGCGACTGATCGGGGCGGCGGTGTCGGACCTCGTCCGGGGGGAGCGGCTCCGGCGCGAGGAGCTCGTGATCGTGTCGAAGATCGGGTACGTCCAGGGGCAGAACCTCGCGCTCGCCGAGGAGCGCGAGGCGGCGGGCCGCCCCTTCCCGGAGCTGGTCCGCTACGCGCCCGGGGTGTGGCACTGCATCCATCCGGAGTTCATCGAGGACCAGCTCGGGCGCTCGCTCGCGCGGCTCCGGCTCGGGACCCTCGACGTGTGCCTGCTCCACAATCCCGAGTACTTCCTCGCCGATGCCGCGCATCGGGACGCCGGCCCGCTCGAGGCCGTGCGCGACGAGTTCTACGCCCGGCTCGCGCGCGCGTTCCGCGTCTTCGAGGCGCAGGTCGCCGCGGGCGCGCTCCGCTGGTATGGGGTCTCGTCGAACACCGTCGCCCACGCGGTCGATCACCCCGAGGCGACGTCGCTCGCCCGGATGCTCGCGGCAGCACGGGCGGCGGGCGGGGCGGGGCACCACTTCCGCGTGCTGCAGCTGCCGCTGAACCTGTTGGAGGCGGGCGGGGCGCGCGAGCGGAACAACCCGCCGGACGCGGCCCCGGCCGCGCGGCGGACCGTCCTCGAGCTCGCCCGCGCGGAGGGGGTGGGCGTGCTCGTGAACCGCCCGCTCAACGCCGCCGCCGGTCGCGGCATGCTCCGGCTCGCCGACGTCGCCGGCCCGGCCGGGCCGGCGCCGCTCGAGTGGCAGGTGCCGGTCGTGGCGGCGCTGGAGGCGGAGTACCGGCGCACCATCGCGCCCCACCTGCGGGTCGGGGCCGGCAGCGATGCGCCGGAGGATTTCCTGCGCTGGGCCGATCGGCTGAGCAGCCTGCACGGTCGCCTCGGGGGCCTCGCCCACTGGGAGCCGATCGAGAGCCAGGTGCGACGGCTGGTGGGGCAGGTCGTGGGCGCGCTCGACGGGGCGCTCGGAGGCGCCCTCGCCGAGCAGTGGCGGGAGTGGCGGGATCGCTACGTGCGGGAGCTCGACCGCCTCCTGGACGCCCTTCGCGCCGAGGCGGCCGCGCGCAGCCGGCGCCAGGCCGCCTCGGTGTCGAGCGCCATCGATCCGTTGCTCCCCGCCGACCGCCGGGCCGAGCCGCTGTCCCGGAAGGCGCTGTGGGTCGTCGCCAGCACGCCGGGGGTGAGTTCGGTCCTGGTCGGGATGCGGCGCCGCACGTACGTGGACGACGCCACGGCGATCCTGGACTGGCCGCCGCTCGAGGACCCCGGTCCCGTCTACCAGGCCGTCGCCGCCATGCGGGCTCGCGGCGCGTGACGGGGGCGCTCCCGGGGGGGCGGGCGGCTTGGCGGCGGTCGCCCGCGAGGCGGCGGACGTGGGCTGGCGGCATCCCGGCGGCTTCCGCCGACGGCCGGCGGGAGGCTACACTGGGGGCCCGGGCCCGCCGATGAGGCACTGGTCGCTCGGCCCCACGCCGTCCCGTCCCCGGCCGGTCGCTCGCGTGGCGGGCGGCGGCGGCGAGGTCCGGGTGCGGGGCGGGCGCGGGGCGGTGACGGCCGGCTGCCTGGGCGTCCTCCTGGTGGCCCTCGGTGGCGCGCCGATCCGGTCGGTGGTGGCGGCGACGATCGGGGCGTTGCGGCCGGTCGACGCCGCCGAGCGCCCGGGTCTGCTCGACGACGGGGACCTCGGCGCGCTCGAGCTCGCGGTCTCCCGGAGCCTCGGGTGGGTCGAGCGCCAGCCGCCCGGCCGCCTGTTCGCGTTCGGGCCGCGGCGGCTCACCGCGGCGGAGCACGCCGCCGGCTTGCGGCGCTTCCTCGCCCTGCTTGCGGACCGGCCCCCGCCCGAGGTGCTGGAGCAGCGCGTGCTGGCGGAGTTCGACGTGCTCGCGGCCGGCGATCATGGCGACGGGAGCGTCCTCGTGACCGGCTACCACGAGCCGGTGATCGACGTCGCCGCCCGGCCGAGCACGGCGTTTCCCGTCCCCATCCCCGCGCTCCGCGACGATCCGGCACGCGGCCAGTGGCGGGACGCCGCCTATCCCTCGCGGGCGGAGGTCGAGGCGGGCCGGCTCGGCCACCGCGCGCGCCCGCTGGCGTGGGCGCGCGACCCCGTGGACGTCTTCTTCCTGGAGATCGAGGGGAGCGGCACGCTCCGGTTCCCCGACGGGCGCGAGATCCGCGTCGGCCCCGCGGCGACCAACGGCCGCCCCTACCGCTCGATCGGCCGGCTCCTCATCGACGAGGGGCGGCTGACCGAGGAGACCGTCTCGATGGCCGCGATCCGCTCGTGGCTGGCCGCGAACCCCGCGGAGCGCAGTCGCGTGCTGCGGCACAATCCGGCGGTCGTGTTCTTCCGGCGCCTCGAGGGCGGCCCGCTCGGAAGCCTGGGGGTGCCGATCACCCCCGCCCGGTCGATCGCGGTCGACCCTCGCTGGTTCCCGGCCGGCGCGCTGGCGTTCGTGCGCGCCGAGCGGCCACGGCTCCTGGCCGGCCTGGGGGCGGCCTGGAGCCCGCTCGGCCGGTTCGTGCTCGTGCAGGACGCGGGGGGCGCCGTGCGCGGCCCGGCCCGCGTGGACGTCTTCTGGGGACGGGGCGCCGATGCGGAGCTGGCCGCGAGCGAGATGAAGCAGCTCGGGGAGCTGTACGTCCTGGTGCCGAAGGCCGTCGGGGATCGCGGACCTTCGGCGCAGCCAGCGGCGGCCGGATGCCCCCTGACCCGGGCGGTCATCGCCCCTGCGTGCTGAGGAGGTCCACTCGGACCGGCCGGAACCGGGTCACCGTCTTGCGGCGATCGCTCCCTGTCGGGTACCCTCGCCTCGGCCGTCCGATGGCACCCTGAAGCGGACGGAAGGCGTCGCATGACGACACGCTCGACGGAGCTGGACGCGACCGAGCGCGCCACCGTAGCCGCGGTGGAGGCGCTCGGGGTCCCGTTCGAGCTCCTGCCCTGCGACCCGGCGTACGCCGACACGGCCGCGTTCTGCGCGCAGTACGGGTACCCCGCCGCCCGCGCGGCCAACACCATCGTCGTCGCGTCGAAGCGCGAGCCCAGGCGGTACGCCGCGTGCGTCGTGCTGGCCACCACCCGCCTCGACGTCAACCACGCCGTCCGCGACGCCATGGGGGTTGCCAAGTGCTCGTTCGCCTCGCCGGAGGAGATGCACGCCCTGACCGGGATGAGCGTCGGCGGCGTGACCGCGTTCGGGCTCCCGCCGGGCGTGCCCCTCTTCGTCGACGCGCGCGTGATGGGGCTCGACTGGGTGATCCTCGGCACGGGCGGCCGGAACGGCAAGATCAGGGTCTCACCGGAGGTGTTCCGCCGCCTCCCCGGCGCGCGGGTGGTCGACGCGCTGGCCCTCGAGCCGCGGCCATGACGGCGGCGGCCGCCGGGGGACGCCGGTGAGCGACGCGGAGCTCGGGTTCCTCGGCATCGCCGAGCTCGGCGCGCGGCTGGCCGCGCGCCGCCTGTCCCCGGTCGAGCTCTGCGAGACGCTCCTCGCCCGCGCCCGCCGGCTCGAGCCCACGCTGAACGCCTTCATCTCGCTCGACCCGGCGCGGATCCTCGAGGCCGCGCGCGCCGCCGAGCGCGAGCTGGACGCCGGGCGGGTCCGCGGTCCGCTCCACGGGGTGCCGATCGCGGTGAAGGACCTCTGCTGGACGCGCGGCGAGCGCACGACCGGCGGCTCCCGGGTGCTGGCCGGGCTCGTCCCCGCCGAGGACGCCACGGTGGTGGCGCGGCTCCGCGCGGCGGGGGCGATCGTCTTCGGCAAGACGAACACCCCGGAGTTCGCCTACGGGCCGCTCGACGAGTACCACTACGGCCCGTCCCGCAACCCCTGGGACCCGACCCGCTTCGCGGGCAGCTCGAGCATGGGCGCCGCCGCCGCGCTGGCAGGCGGGGTCGTCCCGGGCGCGATCGGGAGCGACACCGGCGGGTCGATCCGCGGGCCCGCGCACTGGTCCGGCGTGACCGGGCTCATGCCGACCTACGGGCGGGTGCCGCTCCGCGGCGTGATCCCGCTGGCGACCTCGCTCGACCACGTGGGGCCGATGACCCGCTCGGCGCGGGATGCGGCGCTGCTCCTCCAGGTGATGGCCGGGCACGATCCGCTCGACCCGACGACGGTCGACGCGCCGGTCCCCGACTACGACCGGGCGGCGGCCGGGCCGGTGCGCGGGCTGCGGGTGGGCGTGCCCCGAGGGTACTTCTGGGACCTCCTCGCGCCCGCGATCGCCGCGGCGGTCGAGGCGGCGCTCGCGGAGCTCCGGCGGCTCGGGCTCGAGGTGGAGGACGTCGAGCTCCCGGGCTGGGAGGAGGCGGTCGAGGCCTGTCACGTGCTCATCCGGTGCGAGGCTGCGCTCGAGTACCGCGACGTGCTGGCCGAGCGGCCGGACGAGCTGATCCCCGAGGTCCGGGAGCGGCTCCAGGCCGGCCGCGCGGCGAGCGCGGTCGAATACGTGGCGGCGCGCCGGGCGGCCGACCGGCTCGCGTTCGCCCTGCGGCGGCTCCTCGGTCGGCTCG
>DASRDR010000179.1:0-2876 GCA_035652475.1 Candidatus Methylomirabilota bacterium
CTCCTCGGGCGCGAGCTCGAGGTCGAACGGCACCACCGGCTCGGTCCCGCCGAGGAGCAGGGGGTGGCGCCCGTTCCGGATCGCGAGCGGCGCGGGGGCGGGCGCCACCGCCGGCACCTCGCCCTCCACCGCGACCGCGTAGCGGGCCCGCGCCACCAGGTCGTCCACCGCGACGCACATCTCCACCGCGTCCCGGAGGAGGGGGAGCGCCGGGCGGAGCATCGCCGTGAGGTCCCGGAGGACCGCGAGCGCCTCCCGCTCCTCCCGGATCTGCGCCTCGCGGAGCGCGTTCCCCAGCTCGATCGTCTCGGAGGGCTCGATGAACAACGTGCCCCCGCCGCCCGACTCGTCGTGCACGATGCCGGGCGGGCGGGAGCGGGAGTCGCGGCGGACCGGAATGACGTAGCGCCCGTTCCGCACGGTGACGGCCGCGTCGGGGGGCGCCGTGGCCGGGTCGAGCCCGCGGATCAGGGCCTCGAGCCGCCGGACCAGATGGAGGCGGGCCGCCTGCACCGCGCGCCGGGCGGCGGCGAGCCCCCGGCTCGCCCCATCGAGCAGGTTGCCCTCGGGATCGAGCGCCTGCTCCAGCCGGCGGTCCAGCGCGCGCTCGGGAAGCGGGCGCCGGAGCTCGGCGGCGCGGGGCGCCTCGCGCGCCACGCGGCTCAACTCGGCGTGGACCGCGCGCGCGGCCGCGAGCGCCTGGCGGATGGCGACCAGGTCCGGCCCCTCCAGCACGCTCCCCTCGACCCGGAGCCGGGCGAGCGCCCGGCCGACGTCCGGCACCGGCTGGGCGGTGAGCCCGTCGCCCCGGCGGAAGAGCGCCGCGACCTCGCCCACCCGGGCGAGCTCCGCGGCGATCGCGGCGGGGTCGTCGCCGGGCCGGCGCGACCGCACCCGGGCCGCGCCGAGCGGGCCGGCCGCGTACGCCGCCACCCGCTCGAGCGCCGCCCCGAGCTCGACGGTCTCGAGCGCCTCGGCCGAGTCCTCGGGCGTGGGGGCGAACGCCGCGGCCGATTCGGGCGCCGGCAAAGGGGACGGGGTGCCGGCGCTCCCGTGCGCCAACACCCCGTGCCGAGTGGACTCGACCTCCGCCCCCGCCGTCATCCAGCCTTGAGCTCCTCGCGCGCGATCTGGTTGATCAGCGTGCCGTCCGCGCGCCCCTTGAACTTCGGCATCACGGCTCCCATCACCTTCCCGAGGTCCCGCGCCCCGCCGGCGATCGCCTCGCGCACGGCCCGCCGGATCTCCTCGGGGTCGGCCGCGGGCGGGAGGAACTCCTCCAGCACCTGGATCTGGTTCCGCTCGACCGCCGCGAGATCGGACCGGCGGGCCGCCTCGTACTGCTCGGCCGCCTCCCGACGGAGCTTGATCCCCTTGCGGATCACCTCGACCACTTCGTCGTCGGTGGCCGGCCGCCGCAACTCGATCTGCCGGTTCTTCAGGTTGGCGAGGATCGTCCCCAACACGAGCGTTCGGTCCTTGTCCTGCGCCTTCCGGGCCGCGTTGAGCGCGGCCTGCAGCGAGTCCGCCAGGCTAGACACGCGCGACCCGCGGGCCCCGGCGGCTCTTGCGGATCGCGGCGTTCATCTTCCGCTTGCGCCGCTCGCTCGGCTTCTCGTAGTGCCGGTGCTTGCGCAGGTCGGACAGAATCCCCGCCTTCTCGCACTTCTTCTTGAAGCGCTTGAGGGCGCGCTCGAAGCTCTCGTCGTCGTGGATGATGACCTCGGACATTCCCCTGTTTCACCCCTCTCCCGGCCGTTCCGGGCCGTTCGGTACAAGTGTGGAAATGTAAGACCGAGCGGGCCTTACATCAAGCGCGCCGGTTCGGTCTCAGCCCGGAGGCCAGCTCATCCGCCGGCCGCCGAGGAGGTGGAGGTGCAGGTGGTCCACGCTCTGGCCCGCGTCCGGCCCCGTGTTGGTCACGATGCGGTAGCCGCCCCGGTCGAGCCCGAGCTCGGCGGCCACCTCGGCGGCGAGAGCGAGGAGTCTTCCGAGGAGCGCCCGGTCCTCGTCGGTCCGCGCGTCGCGCACCGCCGGGACGTGGCGCACCGGGATCACCAGCACGTGGGTGGGGGCGACCGGCTTGATGTCGCGGAACGCCACCGCCTCCGGGGTCCGCTTCACCTCCGCGGCCTTCATCTCGCCCGCCGCGATCTTGCAGAAGATGCAGTCAGCCATGCCCTCCTCGCCCTCCTCCCGCGCCGCGCGCGAGCGAGACGCTCGCCGCGGCCACCAGGGCCGCGGTCTCGAACCGGAGCACGTGCTCGGCCAGGCGCACCGGCCGGTAGCCCGCGTCCCGCGCCGCGGCCCGCTCGCCCTCGGTGAGCCCGCCCTCGGGACCCACCAAGATGGTGACCGGCCGGGACGGCGGCGGAGTCGGGGGTGGCTCCCCGGCCCGGTCGGCGAGCCAGAGCGTCCCGTCCCGCTCGCGCCCGAGAAAGCGCTCGAGCGGCTCCGGCGGGTGCAGCACCGGGGCCCACGCGGCGCCGCACTGCTTCACCGCCTCGAGCGCCCGGCGGCGGAGGCGCTCGACCTGCGCGCCCCGGAGCCGCGAGGCCACGCCCCGGGTGAGGGCGGTCTCGAGCGGGAAGATGTCGCTCACGCCGAGCTCGGTCGCCTTCTCCACCAGCCAGGCGAACCGCTCGCGGTCGCCCGCCGCGACGGCGAGCCGGAGCGGCACCGGCCGCGGCGCCCGGGCGGAGCTCAGGACGGCGACGCGGGCCGTCCTCCCCGAGAGGCGCAGCACCCCGGTCCCGACCAGGCCGGCCCCGTCCCGGAGCTCCACCGCGGCGCCGTCCTTCACCCGCCGGACCTTGAGGTGATGGACCTCCGCCGGATCGAGCTCGACCAGCGCCCCCGCCCCCGCCCCCGCCCCC
>DASRDR010000180.1:0-9686 GCA_035652475.1 Candidatus Methylomirabilota bacterium
AGCCGCGCCTCGACGCGGTCACGCTCCTGGCGGCGCTCGCGGGGGTCACGCGGCGCGTGCGCCTCGGTCCCGCGTGCCTGGCGAGCTTCCCGCTCCGCCATCCGCTCGTGTTCGCGTACGAGTGGGCGAGCCTCGACCAGATCGCCGGCGGCCGGACCACGCTGATCGTGTGCGCCGGAGGCGGGACGGCCGGGGACTGGGCGGCCGAGGCCCGGGCGGTGGGCGTCCCGGTCGAGGAGCGCCAGCGCCGGCTGGAGGAGCACGTGACCATCTGCCGCCGGCTCTGGAGCGAGCGCCGCGTCAGCCACCACGGCCAGTTCTTCCGGTTCGACGACATCACGCTCGAGCCGAAGCCGGTCCAGGCGCCCTGCCCGATCTGGCTCGCCAACAACCCGTGGACCGTCACCGCGGCGCCCGACCCGGCCCGGATCGAGCGGGCCCTCCGCCGGGTCGCGCGGTTCGCCGACGGGTGGCAGACCCACAGCCTGGCGCCCGCGGTGTTCGCCGACTACTGGGGGCGGATCCGCGCGTACGCGCGCGAGCTCGGGCGGGATCCCGACGCGCTCGGCAACTGCTATTACCACAACATCCATGTGAGCGAGGACCGCGAGGCGGCGCTCGCCGAGACGAAGCGGTTCCTGGACCTCTACTACGGGACGAGCTACTCGCGGGAACGGATCGACCGCTGGACGGCGTACGGGAGCCCCGAGGCGTGCATCGAGAACCTGCGGCGGTTCCGCGGCACCGGGATGCAGCGGATCACCCTGCGCCTGACGGCGTGGGACCAGCGCGGCCAGCTCGAGCGCGTGATCCGGGAGGTGCTGCCGCACGTCGATGCCTGAGCCCGGCCCGGCGCCTCTCCGCATCGCGCTGATCGGGTGCGGCGACTGGGGCCGGCACGTGCTGCGCGACCCCCGCCAGTGCGGGTGCCGCGTGCCGGTCGTCACGCCCCCGGACGAGAGCCGCCGCCGGGCGGCGGCCGGCGGCGCCGAGCGCGTCGTCGAGCGGATCGCCGACCTGGACGAGCCGCTCGATGGCGCGGTGATCGTCACGCCGGCGCGGACGCACCTCGAGGTGATCGAGGTCCTGCTCGCGCACCGCCCGTGCCTGCCGATCTACTGCGAGAAGCCGCTGTGCGTCGATCCCGACGACGTGGCCCGAGCCGCCAGGCGGTGGTCGACCGTCTACGTCATGCACAAGTGGCGGTACCATCCCGGCGTCCTCGCGCTGGCGGCGGTCGCGCGCCGGGGCGAGCTCGGCCCGGTCCAGTCGCTCCGGATCGCCCGGGAGCAGTGGGGCACGCCGCGGCGCGACGTCGACCCGGTCTGGACGCTTCTCCCGCACGACCTGACGATCGCGCTGGAGATCCTCGGCCGGATCCCCGAGCCGCACGCGGCGCGCGTCGATCGCCTGGACGGGGTCCCCTGGGGCGTGACCGCCCTCCTCGGCGCAAGCCCGTGGGTCCCGATCACGACGTCGGCCCGCAGCGCCACGCCGCGGCGCGAGGTCCAGCCGTTCGCCCGGGACGGGGTCCCCCTCCCGGGGGACGCCCACGCCCGCGAGGTCCGCCTTCCGGACCGGCCGCCCGGCGCGGTCACCCCGCCGGCACCGGAGGCGCGGCCGATCCCCGGGACGATGCCGCGGCTCGCCCAGCTGCTCACGCACGCCGGCTCGGCGCTCGGCCAGACCGCGCCCGATCTCGAGGTCCTGGTCGTCGGCGATGGCGCCGATGCCGCCACGCGGGAGGCGGCGCCGGCGCTCGCGCGCTCGGACGCCTCGGGGCCGGTCCTTCGACCGCCCGAAGGGACCGCGCCGCGGCCAGGTGCACCGGCACGCCGCGCACCAGCACGCGCGCGCCGGATCGTCCGCGACCTCGGCGAGGCCGATTTCGCCCACGCGCTGCCGATCGCGATCGGCATCGATGGCGCGGCGCAGGTGCCGGGGGGGGCCACCTGGCGGTCCCGGGGCTCCGCGCTCACGTGGCGCCTCCGGCACCGGCTCCTGCGCCACCGGCGGCTGGCCGCCTGGCCCCGGTGGGCGACCAGGCGGGGATCCGCCCTCGCAGCGCCGTGAGCGGCGGCAGGCGCTCGTCGCGCGGCGAGAGGATCGGCGCCGCGGTCGGCCAGCACAGCCCCAGGTCCGGGTCGTCGAACCGGCAGCCGAGCTCGTCCGCGGGGTTCCAGTATCGTGAGACGCCGTAGACGTGCAGCGCGGGCTCGTAGAAGTAGAACCCGTGCGCCACCCCCGGCGGGATGAGGAGGGCCTGCAGCGCGTCCCCGGAGAGCTCGAGCTCCGCCCGGTGCCCTTCGCTCGGCGAGCCCGGCCGCAGGTCGACCAGGCCGAAGCGCGCCCGCCCGCGGAGGACGACGACGTAGTCGACGTGCTCCACGTGGACGTGGACGCCGCGGAGGACGTTCGCCCCCGAGCAGACCCCGTTCCACTGGAGCAGCGCGGGCTCGGGCAGCCAGCTCTGGCGGAACAGCTCGGTCACGATGCCGCGGTGGTCGCGGTTCATCCCGAGCGGTGTCAGCTGCACGCCGTGGGGGAGCATCTCCCCGCCGCCGGGCTCCCGCCGGAGTGGCCGGCCCGGACCTCCGATCGCCTCGCGCATGGTGGCCCGCGGTCCCGGGGGCCGATCGTATCGCCGGAAGGGCCACGCCGCCAACTGGCACCCCCCGAGCCCCGCGAGCGCGAGGCCGGACAAGGCGGAAGGCGCGGGGGACCCCGCCCGCGGATCGCGGCGCGGCGGGCCGGAGACCGGCGACGAGCCGGGCCGGCTCCGGCGCGGGCGCCGCGACGGCGCCCGCCGGTCCCGACGCTCGGGCGGCGGACGCCGGAGCCGGACGGCGCCCGCGGGAGCGGCCTGCAAGCTAGTGGATCTGGTCCACCCAGCGCTGCCCGAGCTGGAGCGCCCGCGTCTCCGCCGCCTCGGGCGTGTCGAACACCGCCGGCCGCTGCGCCTCGACCGGACGCGACCGCGGCGTCCCGAACTCCACCCACTGCACGACGACCTCGGGTGCCCAGCCCCCGCTCTCGAGCCGGCGCGCCCCGGTCACGATCGTGAAGCCGCGATAGGGAACACCAGCCATCGGCGTCCCCCCTAGAGGCTCCGCTTCCGGGCACGCAGCCCTCGCCGGCTGCCCTTGCTCTTGAACGTCCGCCGCCGGCCGGCCCCGCCCCCGCCGCCCCCGCCCCCGTCGAACGGCGGCCGCGGCGCGCTCGGGCCCCGCGCCGGGCGCTCGCGGGCCTCGCTGAGGCTCAGCTTCTGCCCCCGCACCTCGAGGTCGTTCAGCCGCTGGATGGCGTCGGTGGCCTCCGCCTCCGTCGCGTAGGTCACGAACGCGAACCCTCGGGGCCGGCCGGTGATGCGGTCGGTCGGCACGTGCAGGTCGGCGATGGTGCCCGCGGCGGAGAGCAGCGCCGCCAGCTCCTCCCGCGTCGTCTCGTACGGCACGTTCCCCACGAACAGTCGCGATGCCATCTCCGTCGCACCTCCCCTCAGGATTCCGCGCGGTGGGCCTCGGCCCGCCGGGCCGCCCGCCGCCGCTTCTTCCGGGCCGCCGCCTGCTTCCGCTTCCGCTTGACCGAGGGCTTCTCGTAGTGCGCGCGCCGCTTCATCTCCTGGAACAGGCCCTCCTTCACCATCTGCTTCTTGAGGGCCTTCAGGGCGGCCTCGATCTGGTTGTCGAGCACTTCAATCCTCATGTCGCCCTCTCTGCCGCCTCACTCGAGCGCGGGCGGGCCCGGGCGACGCGGGATGCGTCGCGCGCGGCGGGGGAACGGGAAACGCGGGGGCGCGAGCGAGGGGCGGGGCGCCGAGGTCCCCGGCCGCCAGCGCCCGTGAGCTACCAGCGGGGCGACCGACGGAAGCCCCCGCCCGTCCGCTCGCCGGTCGACTTCGCGGCCTGCACCGTGAGTCGCCGTCCCTCGAACGTCTGATCGTGGAGCTTCGTGATCGCCGCCTGGGCCTCGTCGGCCGAGGCCATCTCGACGAACCCGAACCCGCGCGACTGCCCGGTGTCGCGGTCGGTCACGATCGCCGCGGACTCCACCCGGCCGCACTGCGCGAAGTGGTCGCGAAGGCTCTCGGACGTGGTCGTGTAGGACAGCCCACCGACGAACAGCTTGGAACTCATGTCACCTCCCGCGAGCCCCGGGGCCCGGGCTCGACAGCCTTCCGCACCGTGACACACGCCCCGGACACGCGGAAGCGGCTATCGGAGGCGAGGCCGGCCCGCCTGCGACTGGGGCGGGGAACCGACGGTCACTCCCGAGTGTATCACGCGTCCGGGGCGGCCAGGCCGCCTGGTCGCCGACCCGCAATGGCGCAAGCCCGGGACCAGCATGCCGCGCGTGCGGCTCACCCGCCCCGGGCTGAACGCCGTCGTGGCCCACCCGGGGGGGCTCCGGTGAGCGCGCGCCGCGCACCCCGCCAGGCGCGGATGGCGCCGACATCGGCCGCGCCGGCCCCGCGCGCCCGCGGCCGGCGGGGAGACGCGCTATGATGGGGACACGGGGAGCGCGCCAGTGAGGCCGCCGCCCCGCGCCGGGCGAGCGGGCGTCGGTTGGACCCGTGCCGGACGATCGATCGGGCCCCGACGACAAAGGAGAGCAGCCATGCCGCGAGCCCCCCGTCCACGCCGCTTCGAGTGCCCGGTGGTCTCCGAGACGGTCGAGATCCGGCTGACCCGGCAGCGGAGCCTGTCCCGCCCCGACCGGTACTTCGTCCAGTGCGACCAGCTGGACTGCCAGTACGTCGAGCTGAACGCCCCGCCGTGTCCCCTGCGCGTGGAGATGTTCCGGGAGGAGATCGCGGCCGCCGAGGCCGAGCGGGAGGCGCGGCGCGAGAGCCTGCGCTGACCGCCGCCGCCGGGCGGTGGAGATGGAGCCGGACCGGCCCAGCCGCCGAATTCGAGCTGGCGACCGCCGATGATCCGTGGCTGCGGCCGGCCTTCATCAGGGGCGGCAGGGCGGCCGCAGGCGGCCGCGGCGAGTCCGAGCGCGGCCGTTCCCAAGCGCGGGAATCCCGGCCTCAGCCGCCGAAGAGCTTCTTGAGCGAGTCCAGGAAGCCGCCGACCAGCGGGCCCGCCGCCTCCTCCGAGGAGACGCGCTGGAACTCTTCGAGGAGCTCCCGCTGGCGCGCGGTCAGCGCCTTCGGCACCTCGACCACCACCCCGTAGCAGGCGTCCCCGCGCCCCCGGCCGTGGAGGGCCGGCATGCCCTTCCCCCGCAGCCGCAGCACCTCGCCGTTTTGGGTCCCGGGCGGGACGCGGAGCTTGGCCACGCCGTCCAGCACCGGCACGTCCACCTCCGCGCCGAGCGCGGCCTGCGCGAACGTGATCGGGAGCGTGCAGTGGAGGTCGTGCCCCTGCCGGGTGAAGAACGGGTGGGGCCGGAGATGGAGCACGACGTAGAGATCGCCGGGCGGGCCGCCACCCGCCCCGCCCTCGCCCTCCCCGGTCAGTCGCATCTGGGCGCCCTCGTCGACGCCCGGCGGGATCCGCACCTTGAGCGTGCGCTCCCGCGCCACGCGGCCCTCGCCCGCGCACTTCTGGCACCGCGCCTTGATGACCTGCCCCTCGCCGCCGCAGTGGGGGCACGTGCGCGCCACGGTGAGGAAGCCCTGCTGGTAGCGCAGCTGCCCGCGGCCCTTGCAGGTCGGGCAGCTGACCCGGCTCGAGCCCGGCTCCACGCCGCTCCCGTGGCACGCCTCGCAGGTCTCGAGCCGCGGGATCTGCAGGCGCGTCTCGAGGCCCTGGGCCGCCTCCTCCAGCGAGAGCTCGAGGTCGTACCGGAGGTCGTCGCCCCGCCGGCCGCGGCCGCGCCGGCTCCCCCGCCCGCCGCCGAAGAAGCCCTCGACCAGGTCGCCGAACAGGTCCTCGAACCCGCCGAAGTCGACGCCGCCCGGCGGGAGGTCGACCCGCCCGTATCGATCGTACTGGGCGCGCTTGTCGGGGTCCGAGAGGACCGCGTACGCCTCGTTGATCGCCTTGAAGCGCTCCTCGGCATGGGCGTCGCCGGGGTTCCGGTCGGGGTGGTGCTTCAGCGCGAGCTGCCGGAACGCCTTCTTGATGTCGGCGTCGCTGGCGTCGCGCCCGAGCCCCAGGATCGCGTAGTAGTCGGTGGTGGCCATGGCGACTCAGCGCGGGCGGCGCGGCGGCGCCGCGCGGACCCCGCCGGCGCGCGCCGTCAGACCCGATCCTCCCCGCGGTCGGGAACGGCGGCGGGGGGGACGGCCACGACGACCTGGGCCGGCCGGAGCACGCGGTCCTGCCAGAGGTAGCCCCGCAGCGCCTCCGAGACCACGGTCGGCTCGGCCCGGCCCGGCTCCTCCACCCGCCCCACCGCCTCGTGGCGGGTGGGATCGAACGGCTCGCCGACCGAGACGAACGGCCGCACCCCGAGCCGCTCGAGCGCGGCGAGGAAGTCGCGGTGGATCAGCTCGACCCCCTGGCGGAAGGCCGGATCCGTCCCGGCGGGCGCGGGCGCGGCGAGCGCGCGATCGAAGTTGTCGAGCACCGGCAGGATCTCGCGCAGCAGGTCGGCCTGCGCCTGGCGCCGCCAGTCGTCGCGCTCGCGGGCGACGCGCTTGCGGTAGTTGTCGAAGTCGGCCAGCGCGCGGAGGTAGCGCTCCTGCGCCTCGGCCGCCTCGCGGGCCCGGCCGTCGCGCGCCTCGCGGAGCGACTCGACCGTCTCCTCGGCGGTCGTCGAGCGCTCGGGCGCGCCGTCGCCCGGCTCGCCGACGGGGCGGCCGGGGCCCGGGACGCGATCGTTCTCCATCACGAGCCGAGCGGCGCCGAGGCGCCGAGCCGGGTCAGTCGCCGCGAGACCAGGCGGGCGGTGTACTCCACCAGCGGCACGATGCGCGCGTACGGCATCCGTCGCGGCCCGACCACCCCCAGCACTCCCAGCACGCGATCGTGGAACTTGTAGGCCGCGGCAACCAGGCTGGTCTCCTGCATCTCCTGGTACGGCATCTCCGACCCGATGACGACCTGCACGCCGTCCCGCGCCTGGGCGCGGGCGGTGAGGAGCTCGATCAGCTGGCGCTTCTCCTCGAACGTCTTGAGGAGCGCCCGCATGGTCCCGATCCCGAACTCCGGCTGGTCCAGCATGTTCATGGCCCCGCCCACGTGGAGGTTCCGGTCCCAGAGCGACTGGAACACCTTGCGGGCGACGTGGGCCGCCAGGCGCAGGACCCGCTCCGGGCCGGCGGGCGGCGCCGTCTCGCCGATGCGGCTCCGGATGTCCTGGAAGGTGAGGCCGGCGAACTGCTCGGTGAGGATGCGCGCGACCTCGCGGACCTCGCTCGCCGGGACCGGCTCCTCGAAGGCGAGGATCCGGCTCATCCCCCAGCCGGTCTCGGTCGCCAGCACGACCAGCGCCCGGTCCCCCTCGACCGGGATCAGGTCGACCCGCTCGAGGCGCGTGTGCTGGAGCGGCGGGGCCAGGATCACCGCCGCGTAGTGGGACAGCTCCGACAGCTGCGCCGAGGTCGTCTCCATGAGATCGTCGATCTCGCCCCGCGGCCCGGCCACCTGCCGCTGGAGGCGGAGCGCGTCGGCACGGGCCAGCATCCCCGACCCCAGGCTGTCGACGTAGAAGCGGTACGCCTTGTCGGTCGGGACGCGCCCGGCCGAGGTGTGGGGCTGGGCCAGGTAGCCGGCGTCCTCCAGGTCGGCCATCGTGTTCCTGATGGTGGCCGGGGACAGCCCGAGCGCGTACTTCTTCGCCACCTGGCGGGAGCCGACCGGCTCCGCCGTGACGATGTACTCGAACAGCACGGCCTGGAGGACCTGCCGTTCCCGCTCGTTCAGCTCGCTGCTCACACTCGTCCCGCCGATGTCGGATCCTGGACAGTCGCGGCGATGCGTCCTTCAGTCACGAGAATATCGAAGGAAGACGCGGGGCTGTCAAGCGCGCGGGCCGCGGCGAGCCGCGGCGAGGAACCCGCCGACGGCGGCGACGACGTTCACGACCTCGGGGTGCACGACGGCGCCCGTGGTCGCGGGACGACCGCATCCGGGCGGCCCAGATCCGCCCCCCGTCAGACGAGCTCCGCGAAGACCGTGTCGGAGACGAGGACGCCGCGGTCCGTGAGGGCCAGCCGTCCCGCGCGCTCGGCCAGGACCCCGGCGTCGAGATAGCGCGCCAGCGCCCGATCGGCGCCGCCGGCCTCGCCCAGGTGCCGCTCGATCCACTCGCGCGGCACCCCCTCGGCCAGCCGGAGCCCCAGCACGATCCGCTCGGCGGCGACCTGCCGCGGCGAGAGGCGCTCGAGCCGCTCGATCGGCCACCGGCTGGCGAGCACCGCGGCCCGCCAGCGGGTCTGGGACCGCTCGTTCGCGTAGCGGAGCGGGCCGAGCCCGCCGTGGGCGCCCGGGCCCAGGCCCAGATAGTCCGCGCGGCTCCAGTAGAGCAGGTTGTGGCGCGAGCGAAAGCCGGGGCGGGCGAAGTTCGAGATCTCGTAGCGCGCCAGGCCGGCCCCGGCCGCGCGGTCGCAGAGGAGCTCGAACTGGGCGACCTGCGCCTCCTCGTCGGGCAGCCCGGGGGGCGGGCGCCGGCCGAAGGGGGTGCGCGCCTCCAGCGTGAGGGCGTATGCGGACAGGTGCTCCGGGCTCCAGCCGAGCGCCTCGTCGAGCGTGTCGCGCCAGGCGGCGACGGTCTGGCCGGGACAGCCGTACAGCAGGTCCAGGCTCAGGCTGGCGAACCCGGCCGCCCGCGCAGCCTCCCACGCCCGGCGCGCCTGGGCCGCCGAGTGCGTCCGGCCGAGTCGCCGCAGGAGGTCGTCGTCCAGCGCCTGCACCCCGAGCGAGAGCCGGGTCACCCCGGCGGCGGCCGCCGCGCGGAGCCAGCCGGCGTCGAGGCCGTCCGGGTTCGCCTCGAGGGTGACCTCGGCGCCGGCGGCCAGCCCGAGGTCCCGCCGCGCGGCGGCGATCAGGGCGGCGATGCCGTCCGGCGGCAGCAGGGAGGGCGTGCCCCCGCCCAGGAACAGGCTCACCGCCGGCACCCGACCGGCCCACGGGAGCGCGGCGTGCCGGGCGAGCTCGGCGCCGAGCGCCTCCAGGAAGGGACCGACGCGGTCGGCGCGGTAGATCGCGACGTTGAAGTCGCAGTAGGGGCACTTCGCGCGGCAGTACGGGACGTGGAGGTAGAGGCCGAACGGTCTCCCGGGCCCGGCGAGGAGCTCGGGCTCGGGGGCTAGTGGATGAGCTTCCCGATCCGGCTCCATCGCAGGCGGTCCCAGAGCGCCCGGTCGTCCCGCTCCGAGTCCCACGACCAGTAGATCAGGAACGCCCGGCCCTTGATCTTGTCGCGCCGGACGAAGCCCCAGTACCGGCTGTCCTGGCTGTTGTTGCGGTTGTCGCCCATCACGAAATACGAGCCGGGCGGCACGTGCACCGACGTCGTCTCGCTGACCGCGCCGCCGTAGCGGTCCTCCCACCGGCCCCAGGGGTCCGCGATCGGCTGGCAGGTCGGCTCGACCGGCCGGCAGTTGATGTAGATCTTCTGGTCCTTGATCACCAGGTCCTCGCCGCCGACCGCGATGATCCGCTTGATGAAGTCGCGGCTCTCGTCGACGGGATACTTGAACACGATCACGTCGCCCCGCCGGGGATCCCAGAACCGGTAGACGAACTTGTTCACCAGGATGTGGTCGCCGACCAGCAGGGTCGGGATCATCG
>DASRDR010000181.1:0-28408 GCA_035652475.1 Candidatus Methylomirabilota bacterium
GACGACGTCAAGTGCAGCCACGGCGCGGCCGACGGCCAGCTCGCGGCCGACGCCCTCTTCTACCTGCGCAGCCGCGGGCTCGCCGAGGCCGCGGCGAGGGCCCTACTCACGTACGGCTTCGCGAGCGAGGTCCTGGCCGGCATCGGCGTCGCCGCCCTGCGCGCGCGCCTGGACGCGCTCCTGACCGAGCGTCTCTCGGGGGGCCGGGTGACCGAGGAACCAGCATGACGACGACCGGACCGATCGCGAACCCGGGACCGGCGGGATGGGACGTGGAGCGGATCCGCAAGGACTTCCCGCTCCTGCAGCAGGAGGTCCACGGCCGCCGCCTCGTCTACCTCGACAATGCCGCGACGACCCAGAAGCCCCAGGTCGTCCTGGACGCGGTCCGGACGTACTACGAATCGCAGAACGCGAACGTCCACCGGGGCGTGCACGTGCTGAGCGAGCGGGCGACCGAGGCGTACGAGGCCGCGCGGGACAGCGTGCGCCGGTTCCTGAACGCCCGCGACCGCCGCGAGATCGTGTTCGTCCGCGGGACCACCGAGGCCATCAACCTGGTCGCCCAGACCTTCGGGCGCCGCGCGATCGGGCCCGGCGACGAGATCGTGATCTCGGCGCTCGAGCACCACTCGAACATCGTCCCCTGGCAGATGCTGTGCGAGGAGAAGGACGCGCGGCTCCGGGTCGTCCCGATCAGCGACGCCGGCGAGGTCGACCTCGACGCCTACGAGCGGCTGCTCGGCGGCCGGACCCGGCTGGTCGCGGTGGCTCACGTGTCCAACGCGCTCGGCACGGTGGTGCCCGTGCGGCGGATGGTCGAGCAGGCCCATGCCCGCGGCGTGCCGGTCCTGGTGGACGGCGCCCAGGCGGTCTCCCACCTGCCGGTCGACGTCCAGGCGCTCGACTGCGACTTCTACGCGTTCTCCGGGCACAAGGTGTTCGGGCCGACCGGCATCGGGATCCTCTACGGCAAGGCGGCGCGCCTCGAGGCGCTGCCCCCGTACCAGGGCGGCGGCGACATGATCAAGACGGTCACCTTCGAGAAGACCGTCTACAACGACCTCCCGTATCGCCTGGAAGCCGGGACGCCCCACATCGCGGGGGCCATCGGGCTGGGGGCGGCGCTCGAGTACCTGAGCGCGGTCGGCCGCCAGGCGGCGGCGGCGTGGGAGCACGAGATCCTCGCCCGCGCCACCGAGCTCGTGGCCGCGGTGCCGGGCGTGCGGCTCATCGGCACCGCCCGCGACAAGGCGAGCGTCCTCTCGTTCGTCGTGGACGGGGTGCACGCCCACGACGTGGGCACCATCCTCGACCGCGAGGGGGTCGCCGTGCGCACCGGGCACCACTGCGCGATGCCGGTGATGCAGCGGTTCCGGGTCCCGGCCGCCGTCCGGGCCTCGTTCGCCCTGTACAACACGCTCGAGGAAGTCGAGGCGCTCGGGCGCGCCCTCCGCCGGGTGCCGGAGATCTTCGGCTGATGTCCGAGCTCCAGGAGCTCTACCAGCAGGTGATCCTCGACCACAACCGGCGGCCACGGAACTTCCGTTCCGTGGCCGCGGCCACCGGGCGGGCGGAGGGCGTGAACCCGCTCTGCGGCGACCAGCTGCGGGTCGAGCTCCGGGTCGAGGACGGGGTGATCCGCGAGATCGGCTTCCTGGGGTCCGGGTGCGCGATCTCCAAGGCGTCGGCGTCGATGATGACGGCGCACCTGCAGGGTCGCACGGTCGGCGAGGCCGAAAAGGCCTTCGAGCGGTTCCACGCGATGCTGACCGGGGGGCCGGGGGCGCCCGGGGCCGCGGACGGGCTGGGCAAGCTGGCCGTGTTCGCCGGGGTCCGCGAGTTCCCGAGCCGGATCAAGTGCGCGACCCTCGCCTGGCACACGGTCCACGCGGCCCTGGTCGGGCAGGCCGAGCCGGTCTCCACCGAATGACGTCATCGGGCGGCGCCGGGCTGGACCCTCGCGAGCTGGAGGAGCGCGTCGTCGAGGCCCTCCAGACCGTCTACGATCCCGAGATCCCGGTGAACATCCACGAGCTCGGGCTGATCTACGGCATCACCGTCGATCCGGCCGGCGCGGTCTCGATCCGCATGACCCTGACCGCGCCCGGCTGCCCGGCCGCCCAGGAGCTGCCGGTGACGGTCGAGCAGCGCGTGCGCGAGATCCCGGGCGTGACCGCGGCGACGGTCGACGTCGTGTTCGATCCGCCCTGGTGCACCGACCGGATGTCGGAGGCCGCGAAGCTCCAGCTGGGGATGCTGTAAGCCGCGGCAACCGTCCGGGCGCGAGGCCGCCGCCGCGGGCCGGGCACCGACGGGACGCTCGGCATCGCCACGAGGATCCGAGGGCGCCGCGGCGCTGCGCGCGGCGGGGCCGACAACGCGCGAGGAGTGCAGGCATGGCGCGCTGCGACGTCTGCGGCAACGACTACGACAAGGCCTTCACCCTGACGCTGGCGGGGGGTCGCTCGGGAACCTTCGACAGCTTCGAGTGCGCGATCCACGCGATGGCACCGACGTGCGCCCACTGCGGGTGCAAGGTGGTCGGCCACGGGGTCGAGAGCCAGGGCACGTACTACTGCTGCGCCCACTGTGCCCGGCGCGCCGGCGTGACGGGCATCGACGACCGCGTGTAGCGGCGGGCGGCGAGGCCGCGGTCACGGCGCGATCCGGCGCCGCCGCCGGACACCCGGCGGGGCCGTGCCGGGGCCCCATCCGCCGCGGCTGACCGTCACCGCCAGCCGAGGCTGAGGACCTCGAGCGGCTCCGACAGCCCCTTGAGCACGAGCGTCCGCGGCGTCGAGACGGTGATCCCGGGGGGCACGTCCTGGACCGTCTCCCGGCTCACCAGGATCTCGCCGGCGTCCGCGACCGCCCCGATCCGGGCCGCGACGTGGACGCCCTTGCCCCGGTACGCGCGCTCGTCGCGCTGCGCGGCGGCCGTGTGGAGGCCGATCCGGACCTGGGGGGCGAACCCGTGGGCCCGGCGATGCTCGAGGAGCGTCCGCTGGATCGCGACGCTGCACTCGATCGCCGCCCGCGGACCGGGGAGCGCGACGAAGAAGCCGTCGCCGGCGTGATCGACCTCCTCGCCGGCGTACGCCGCGAACAGGCCCCGGAGCGTCTGGTCGTGCCACCGCACGAGGTCGCCCCACGCCTCGTCCCCGATGGCCTCGATCAGCTGGGTCGACCGGACGATGTCCGTGAACATGAACGTGCGCGTCTCGGCGCGCGGCTCCGGCGCGGTCCGGGCCGGGGCGCCGGCCAGCGCCTCGGCGGCCCGGATCGCGTCCAGGGCGGCGCCGAGCCGCTCGAACGCCGACCGGGCGGCCGAGAGCTCCAGCACGGCCGTCTCCAGGTCGCCCTCCGCCCGGTACACGGCGGCCAGCGCCATCCGCGCCCGGGCCGTCTCGTAGGGGGCATCGAGCTCCTGCCAGGCACGACAGCCGGCGGCGAGGCTCCGGCGGGCCCCGGCGTGATCGCCCATCGCGAGCTGCACCAGACCGCGCGCGCAGCGCGCCGCGGCCTCCAGCGCCCGCGTCTGGTAGAGGGCGGCGACCCCCTCGAGCTCGTCGGCGGCGGCACGCGCCGCCTCGACGTCCCCGGCGGCGAGCGCGATCTCCACCTGCGCCGGCAGGAGCTGACCGCGGGACAGCCGGTCCCGCGACTCGTCGGCCAGCGCGCTCCGGATCGCGGTCCGGGCCGCGTCGAGCTTCCCCTCGGCGAACCGGAGGAGGGCCAGGCCCGGCTGCGGGTCCCGCCCCAGCTCGTGCGCCTGCCGGAAGGCCTCGTCGGCGCCGGCCAGCTCGCCGAGGCGGAGCCGGACCTCGCCCAGCTCGTAGAACGCCTCCGCCGTGGCCGAGGCCGCGTAGGGCCGAAGCTCGTTGCAGGCGCTGGTGGCCTCGCGCGCCGCGTCCGCCAGCGCGCCGCGCAGCCGCAGGATCCCCGCCTGGTAGACGCGACACACGCCCGGGAACCCGAGGATGCCCTGCCGTTCGCACCACTCGCGCGCCGCGTCCGTCCACTCGCCGGCCCGGCGGTAATCCGCGAGCCGGCGGCAGACGTCGATGGCGTTGCAGTAGATGATCCCGGTCACGCGCGCCCCCAGTTCGCCGCTGACCGCGGTGACGGTGGCCTCCTCGAGGAGCGCCAGCCCCTGGCCGACGTCCCCCCGCGCGACCAGCAGCCGGCCCTGCTCCTGCAGCTGCAGCGCCGCGAGGTCGCGGTCTCCGAGCCGGATCGCGACCTCGTGGGCGGCGCGCGCGAGGGCGAGCGCCTCGTCGGGGTCGCGGGCGTGCAGGCCGCGCGCCCGGAGCAGGTGGCCGTACTCGATGCAGTCCCGGTCGCCGTCGAGGAGCCGCTCGGCACGCCTCAGCCAGCCGCTGGCCAGCGAGCCCTGAGCCTTGGCGAAGTGGTCGTGGGCCAGCAGGAGGGCCATGAACCCGGCGCGCCGCGCGGCGCCACCTTCGAGATACGCGGCGTGGGCGCGCTTCCGGACCTCGATCGCCTCGTCGAGCCGCCCGACCCATACGGCGGCCTCGGCCAGGCGCTCCAGGTCCTCGGGTCCGAGCGGCGCCGCGGCATCCGCCGCCCGCAGCGCGTCGAACGCCTCGTGCCAGGCGTGCCGGCGAGTGGCGTCGCGGCCGGTGACCAGCCGCTCCTCAGCCTCGCCGAGCATCACGGGCCCGCAGGATGCGAACGGAGCACCTCGACCGGCCGCGCGTCGACTCCAACGGCACGAAAACTATAGCACGGCAGTTCCGCCGGCCGCGCCCGGTGGCATCGGCTCGAGCGCCGCGCTATCCAGCCCCCCGGCCGGCCCTCGGCTCGTGGCCGAGCTGCGCGCGCGGCTATCGGGAGGGAGAGAACCTCGTGATCGTGCCGCGCTACACCGCGGGAGGCTTCCGCCGGCGCGACGTGGCCGCCGCCGAGCTGGTGCGCCGCCGCCAGCCACACGGCTCGCCGGCGGAGGCCGGGTCCGGCCCCGGGCCGGCGGCGGCACGCCGGAGGGCCGGCACGGCCTCGCCGGCCCGGCGACGCTCAGCGCCGGGGCAGCTGCTGGAGCGACGACGGCGACCCGAACTCGATGCGCTCGTGCAGCCCGCGCGGCGAGAGGGGGTCCTGGCCTCGCGCGGCGGGCTCGTCGCAGCCCCACGACTCGATCAGGAGCGGGTCCACCACCGTCACCGGGAGGTTCATCATCGGCTGGAGCTGTCCGCCGGGATTGAGGGTGGCGTAGAAGAACTGCTGCTCCTGGGCGGTCATCGGCTTCGGCAACGAGCAGATGAACCCGGATCCCCCGTCCGTCACCTGCCCGTCGTCGAACGGCAACCCGATCCCGGTGGCGGTGGCGATGCAGCAGGCGTTGCCGTGGCGGACCGCCATGATGGGCGGGTTCGTGCTGATCACCACCAGGTCGGTGCCGCGCACCGCCGCGACCGCGACCGGGGTCGAGATGGCGAACGTGGACTGACGCAGGCTCACCAGGCGCAGGGCCGCCTGGCTCACGATCGCCCGCAGCTTCCCCGTGGCGAGGTGGAACACGGCGCTCCGGCCCTGGTTCTGCGGGTCGACGCGAAGCCGGCTCACCACGAACCGGCTGTTCTCGGCGAGGATGAGCGTGCTGCCATCCGGCAACCGCAGCTCCGCCGACGCGCCGGCGAGCGCGCGGATCTCGTCCTGCTCGGCGAGCCGCATCCCGACCGTCGCTGGCGCCCAGGGCGCGCCGGGGGTCCGGCCGGCGCGGACCTCCACCTGTCCGACGAGCCGGGTGACCTGCGCCGTCCCCGGCACGAGCTGAGCCTCGACCCCGCGCACCCCGGCGGCGAGGAGCGCCACCGCCACCAGTAGCCGCCCGAGCCATGTCATCGCGTGCCCCCCTCTCCCGTCCGCCTGTCCGTTCCGATCCCGATCCCCCCACCATCGATGGCCCCAGCGTTCGCCGGCCCGGCGGGACCGGAGGTCCCCGCCGGGCGAGCCGGCGGATCGCCCACCCGCGCCTCGAGCGCGGCCGCCGCATCCGCCGGGACCTCCAGGAACCGGAGGCCGGCCCGGCCCGGCTGCGTCCACACCACCCGCGCGGCCAGCGAGAACCCGCGGTGGCCGTCATCGGGCGGAAACCTGAGCTGCACCTCGCGTCCGGTCGTCAGCGCCCGCTCGAGCATCTGGACCGCGACGCCGGTCCGGCTCAGGTTGGCGATCGCCGCCGGGACCGTGAGATCGTCCTCCTGGACCTCGACGCGGCCGCTCACCGCGACCCGCGCGCTCCGCGCGCCGCGCTGCCGCTCGAGCGCGTACACCTTGACCGCCGCGGCCTTCCCCTTGACGCGCACCTCGCCGAGGAACCGGCCGGCGAGCACGTGCTGGACCGCCGTGTACGTCGACTCGCTGATGACGATCGGAACCCCGAACTCCTTGGTGAGCGATTCCAGGCGGGAGGCCAGGTTCACGCCATCGCCCACCACCGTGTAGTTGAACACCTGCTCGGAGCCGAGGTTCCCCACCACCATCTCCCCGGAGTTGATCCCGATGCCGATCCGGAACACCTCGCGGCCCTCGGCGGTCCACCTGGCCTGGAGCGCCTCGAGGGCGTCCAGCATCGCCAGCGCGGCGCGACAGGCACGCTCGGCGTGGTTCTCGTAGGCGAGGGGCGCGCCGAAGATCGCCATGACCGCGTCCCCGATGAACTTGTCCAGCGTCCCCTGGTTCGCGTGCACGGTCTCCACCATCCGGGTGAAGTACTCCCGCAGCATCTGGACCATCTCCTGCGGGGCGTGCCGCTCGGTGAAGCTGGTGAAGTCGCGGATGTCCGAGAACAGCACGGTCAGCTGGCGGTTCTCGCCCCCGAACTGGAGCGCCTCGGGGTGCTCGGCGATCTGCTCGACCACGTCGGGGCTCACGAAGCGCTGGAACGCGCGCTTGATGCCCAGGCGCTTCCGCTCCTCGGCCACGTACAGGAACCCCGTGATCGCGACGAGGGCGGTCGCGGCGCTGAGGATCGGGTGGAAGATCGGAAGCCAGAGCCCCGCCCGGAACGCGAGGTGCGTCGCGCCGACGAGGGCCCCGAGGGCGAGGACGGTCAGCCCGAGCCCGGCCAGCGGCCGCACGCGCGGCAGCGCCCAGGCGAGCGCGAACGGGGCCAGCAGCACGCTCAGCGCCTCCAGCAGCGTCGCCCAGTCCGGCTGGCGCAGGAACCGGCCCTCGAGGAGATTCGCCGCGACGTTCGCGTGCTTCTCGACCCCGGGGAACACCGCGCTCACCGGGGTCACCCGGAGGTCGTAGGTTCCCTCCGCCGTGGCGCCGACGAACACGATGCGGTCCCGGAGCGCATCGGCCGGCGCGCGGCCCCGCAGGAGGTCCACCGCCGAGACGTGGGGGAACGTGCCCGCGGGCCCGGCGTAGTCGATCAGCATCCGGTTCCGGGCGTCGAGGGGGGCGACGAGGTCGCCGATCTCGAGCGCCCGGCCGAAGTCGAGCCGGAGCGCCGGCGCGTCCACGCCGCGCGCGACCCGGACCGCCTGCACGGCGAGCGACGGGTAGTAGCGGCCGCGGAACTCGAACACCGCCGCCTCGAGGCGCGTGGTGCCGTCGGCGTCGGGCACCATCGTGACGTGCCCGAGCTCCCGCGCCGCGGCGGCGAGGGCCGGCAGGGGCGCGACGGCCCGGCTGGCGCCCGGCGGCGGGTACCGGCCGCGCTCCTCGTAGTTCCGGAAGCTCACCAGCGCCGAGGGCAGGGCGGGCCCGACCGGGTCCGGCGCCGGGGGCGCGGCGCGCCCGGTCTCGGGCGCGGTCTCGAAGGCGACCGGCAGGACGACGCGGCCGCTCGCCCGGATCGCCGCCGCCAGTCGCGCATCCGCATCGCTCGCCTCGGCCAGCGCCTCGAGCTCCCGCTCCACCACGCGGCGCGCGGGGGACTCCGGCGGCCCCACCGCGCCGAGCCGCGCCTGGAGCGCCCGGACCGCGCGCAGCTCGCCGCTCACCTCCGGCTCGCTCAGCAGGATGTCGAGCGCGATCACACGCGCGCCCGCTGCGGTCGCCCGATCGACGAGGTCGGCCAGCACCGTGCGCGGCCACGGCCAGCGGCCGACCTCGGCGAGACTGCGCTCGTCGATCGCCACGATCGCGACCGCCCGGCCCGGGTCGCGCACCCCGCGGAGCGCGAAGTGGAGGTCGTAGAGGCGAGCCTCGAACGTCGCCAGGAAGGGCGGCGCCAGGAAGAAGAGCGCCAGCGCGGCGATGCTGACCGCGGCGGCGATCCCGGAGGTCGCCCGGCGGAACCGTGGTGTGCGCACTCTCTCTCCAGCGTCCCAGGGAGGGTCGAAGCGGCGGCGGAGGCACTGTACGCGAGGGCCGCGCGGGCGTCAACGCGGAACGCCGAGCGGGCGGGCCGAGCCCGCGCGCCTGCGGGCCCGACCGGCACGGCGGCGGCCGGCCGGGGTCCCCTTCCGTCGGGAACTCGCAGCCATTGTCCTTCGTTCGCATGGCCGGCCGGAGGGCCACCGGGTGGACGGGCGGCGGGACCCCCGGCGGGATCGCCGGTCCGCGCAGGCCCGCGGGAGGTCGACCGCTCGCCGAACCGACCCCCGGCGTGTCACGGCCCGCGCCGCGCTCGTCGCCGCCGGGCGCCCCCAGCGGCGTCGGGCGTGCGCTCAGGCGCGCGCGGCGTCGTCCCGCTCGGCCATCCGGGCGAGCAGCGCGATGATCCGCCGGTCGTTCTCCTCGACCCGCCGCAGCAGCGCCTCGACCTTCTCGGCGATCGCCGCGACCGGCGGCGTGAGCTGGAAGGCCTCCAGCCGGCTGATCGCTGCCAGGATCAGCCGGTCCTGATGCTCGAGGTGGTCCATCACGACCTCGACCTCTTCCTCGGCGCGCCGGTTGATCTCGAAGTCATGCTGCGCCAGCAGCCGATCCTTCTCCGCCTGCCGGTTCTGGCTCATCATCACGACCGGCCCCGTGTACGCGGCCTGGAAGCTCAGGACGAGGTTCAGCAGGATGAACGGATAGGGATCCCAGGAGCGGAGCAGCCCCGGGTGGCGTGCCTCCGCCACGGCCAGGTAGACGTTCACGCTCATCCAGATCGACAGGAGCACGCTCTGGACGATGATGAACGGCCAGCTGCCCACGGCCAGCGCCACGCGATCGGCCACGCGCTGGCCCAGCGAGAGTTGCTCCTCGTGCTCCGCCATGACGTTCCGGACCCGCGGGTGGGTGCTCTGGTAGGTCGCGCAGGGTCCGACTTCGAGCGGGGTCGTGGCGGCCGGCGGCGTCTCGGTCACGTGGTGTCCTCCTCGTCAGGGTTCGGGGCGGGTCGGTCCCCCATCACGGACCGGGAATGCCACAGCCGGCCGGGCGGCGTCCAGCAACTTCCTCGGGGGCGCCCGGGGCCCAGCGCCGGCGACCGGGGGGCCGCGCGGCCGCGGGCCCCCTTAACCGTGCGCGCGCAACGGGGGCGTGGCGACGACGGCCGGGCGCGCGATAGGATGCGCCACGTGGCGACCGAGTCCGGGCTCGACATCGCGCCCTCCGCGGTGGCGCGGTACCACGCGGCGGCCGAGGAGCTGGCCGACGAGGCGCGGCGGATCGTCCGCGCGGCCCTCGATCGCGGGTTCACGACCGAGGCGAAGCCGGACCACTCGCCGGTCACCAGCGTCGACCGGGCGGTCGAGGACCGGTGGCGCGAGCTGATCGGCCGGTGGTTCCCGGGCCACGGCGTGACCGGCGAGGAGGCGCCGCCCTCGCACCCCGACAGCGCGTTCCAGTGGATCCTCGACCCGATCGACGGGACGGAGGAGTTCGTGCGCGGGATCCCGACCTACGGCTGCATGCTGGCGCTCCACCACCGGGGGGCGCCGGTCGTCGGGGTCATCGAGCACCCCGGACTCGATCTCCGGGTCACCGCGGCGATCGGCCGCGGGGCGTACCGCAACGGCGCCCGCGTCCGGCTGCCCGCGGAGCCGCCGGCCGGGCGGCGCGAGGCCCTTCGCCTGGTCCTGAGCGCCCGGGTGAACTTCGTCCGGCACGTCGACGAGGGACACCTCTTCGAGGCGCTGACCCGGACGTACCCGAACCACCGGATCTACCGGGCGGCCTACGCCCACACCGTGGTGGTCACCGGCGCCGCGGACGTCATGGTCGACGTGCAGAACCACATCTGGGACGTGGCGCCCAGCCGGGTGCTCGTGGAGGAGGCGGGCGGACGGTTCGAGCTCGTCCGAGACGTGACCGCGCCCGACGGGGACCGGATCCTGAGCGCCGTGTTCGGGCAGCCGCGGCTGGTGGGCGAGGTCGCGGCCCTCTTCACCGCGCCGGGCCCCGCTCCGCGCTGAGCCGTCCCGCCGCGCGCCCGTCCGACAACGACCACGCCGCCCGGCCTTGGCGCCCGCCGCCTCGGCGCCGTCGTAGCCGAGGCGCCGCGTTGAACTCCCGGCCCGCGGTCTGGCCGTAGGCCGGATCGGGCCGGAGCCGGCCGGCGGCCAGGCCCCCGCCGACCGCGCAGCCCCGGCGCCGCGAAGGCCCGGAGCGGCGCGCACTCCCGTCCCATGCCCCTCTCTCCCCCGCTCCCCGTCGGCCGCGTCGGCCCCCCTCGACCGCCCCCGCCCAGCGGCCGAGGCGTGGCGGGCGGGGTCGCCTCCGTGGCGAGGCCGCGACCGGCGGGCCGTCCGTCGGGGCCCGACCGGAGGCCCGGTCAGTGAGCAACCGGCTGCGGATTGTGGGTAGCGCCGTGCACACGGGCGACGCGCGGCGGCCGGGGTGCTAGCGTGACCACCTCCGCAATTTCCGGGGATCCGGCAGGAGGTCCGACATGCGCACACGACTGACAGACGTCCTCGCGGGCCCTTGCTGCAGGCTCCTGGCGAGCGCCGTCGTCGCCACGCTGCTGGCGACCGGCGCGGGAGCGGCCGAGCTCGGCCTCATCACCGGCGGCGAGAAGGGAACGTACTACCAGTTCGGCCTCAACCTCCGGCAGCTCCTCCAGGCGGACGGAACCACCCTCAGCGTCCACGCCTCGAAGGGCTCGATCGAGAACATCTACGCCGTCTACCAGCGGCCGAACACCCAGCTCGGCATCGTGCAGTCCGACGTGCTGGCGTTCGTGACCCGCGTCCAGTCCGACCCGGTGCTGAAGCGGATCGCGAAGAAGACCCGGATGGTCTTTCCGCTCTACAACGAGGAGGTCCACCTCCTGGGCCGCCGGGAGCTCCGCGACTTCGACGACCTGGCGGACCGCCGCGTGGCGGTCGGCCGCGAGGGCAGCGGCACCTACCTCACCGCGCGGCTCCTGTTCAAGCTCGCCGACGTGGCGCCGAAGGAGATGGCCTCCATCGACACCGACGAGGCCCTCGCCGAGCTGAAGGCCGGCCGGATCGATGCGATGTTCTACGTCACCGGCTACCCGGTCAAGCTCTTCACGGACCACGTCTCCGCGGCCGACGACCTCGCGCTGATCCCCATCACGAACAAGAGCATCACCGAGTTCTACGTCCCGGCGGAGATCCCGGCCCAGACGTACGCCTGGCAGCCGGCCGCGGCCTCCACCGTCGCGGTGAAGGCCGTGCTGGTCTCCTTCGACTTCCGGGGGCAGAACTGCGACCGCGTCGGCCGGTTCGCGCGGACCGTGTCCGAGCGCCTCGAGTGGCTGGCCCGGAACGGCCACCCGAAGTGGCGAGCGGTCGACCTCAACGCGCCGCTCAAGGGGTGGGAGCAGTACGACTGCGTCCGGAAGCATCTCGGGAAGCCGGTCACCGCGGCGGCCGGCCCGGCGCGCCCGGACGCGAACCCCGTGATGGAGGCGATCAAGACGCTCCTGGCGGAATGAAGGAGCGACGATGCCTCGCAACGGAGAGCCGACGCTCGATCCTGGCGCGCCGGGCCTCCAGCCGCGCGGCGACGCCTGGCCCGGACCGCCCATCGCCGGCCGGTACCAGTTCGGCCGCGAGCTCGCGACGGGCTCGACCGGGACCCTCCACCGCGCCCGCGACCTCGAGCAGGGAGCCGAGGTCGCGGTGAAGCTCCTGCCGCCGGCGCTGGCCATGGACGACGCGCAGCTGCGGCGGCTCCGGGATGAGCTCGCGGTCACGCGGGTGGTCGCCCGCAGCCGCGCGAGCATCGCGGCCGTCCTCGACGCGGGCCGCGCGGCCGACGGCCGGACGTTCGTCATCCTCGAGCCGCTCGAGGGCACGAGCCTGGCCGCTCTGCTGGCCGGGACGGCGCCGGTGCCGCCGGATCGCGCGCTCCGGATCGCCCTCCAGGTGGCCGACGGCCTGGAGGCGGCACACAACCACGGACTGGTGCACGGCGCCGTCGCGGCCGAGCACGTCCTGGTGGACGCCCGCGGGCACGTCAAGCTGGTCGGGTTCGAGGTCGCGCGCGTCGCGGCGGCCGGCGCCCACGGCGACGGCGATCGAGACGCCGGCCTTCGGCCGACCGCCGCCCTCGCCGAGTGGGCCGACGTCCGCGGGACCGCCGCCCTCCTGGGGGCGCTGCTCGCCGCGCGCGGGAGACCGGGCGCCGGGGAGGCGCCGGGGGCCGGCGGCGGACCGGGCGCACGGAGCGTCCCGAGGGCGCTCCGCCGCATCAGCGCGGCGGCGCTCGAGCCCGGGTGCCGGCGCCGATCGATCGACATGGGCGCGCTGGTGAATGCGCTCTGGGAAGCGCTCGACGGCTTCCCGGCGCGGGCGCGGCCGAGAGGCGGCCCGATGGACGGCGGCCCGACGTGGGCCCTCGCCGGAGCGGGCGCCCTGGCCCTGGTCGTTCTCGGGGGCGCCACCGTGCTGGGGCCGGGGGGTAGCCGGCGAGCGGTGCCCGTGCCGGGTCCGGTCGTCGCGCGCCCGACGGCGCCGGCCGCCCCGGCGGGCCCGACGACCCCGGCCACGCGCTCGCCCGCCACGGCTCCGGGATCGCGAGCCAGCCGGGCCGGCATGATGGAGCCGCCGAGCCTGCCGGCCGAGCCGCCCCCCGCCGTGCCGGCGCCCGCGCTCGACGCCGCGGCCCCGCGGCCCCCGCCGCCCCGGGCTCTGGCGCCCCGCGCGCCGGCGAGCCCGGCCGCGGCGAACCCCGACGAGACGGCCCGGCCGGCGCCCACACCGACCGTCCGCGTCCCACCGCCGCCCCGGCCCCCTGACCCGGCGCCGCCCGGCCGGGAGCCCGCCGCGACGGAGCAGCCGGCGGCCCCGCGCGCGCCCGGGCCCGTCGCGGCGCCCCGATCGACGCCCGGTCCAGGGGCGCAGCTAACGCCCGCGGGGCCCGCAGCCGCGGACACGGACGGGCCCGATCCCGCCGCCGTGATCGACTGGCTCCTCCAGACCCCCGGGGCGCGCTGATGAGGAGATCATACAAGCCGGGCGCGCGGCGGCCCCGCCATCGGCGGCTCTCGAGCCCGGCGGCCGGGGCGCCGCCACCTGCCCGCCGGCGCCGGTGGCCGCCGGGCAGGCCGGGTGGGGGTCGCTCGCCCCCCACCGCGGACCCGCCGGGCGCCGCTCCCCGGCATGTCATGTCGGACGGAGCGGGCGCCCAGCCCAGCCCAGCCCCGCCGGCCTTGACGCGAGAGCCCGCAGTGCTATCGTCGCGACACCGTCCTCGTGCGAAAGGCGTGCGGGAGATGGCCCACCCACGAACGGCCGCCGCGCGGCGCGCCGGCGGCCTCGGGAAGGAGCGACCATGGGAAGGCTGACGCGACGGTGGGCGATGGTCGGGCTGGGACTCGGGGGGGCGGCGCTGGCCGTGCTGGCCGCCGTCCCCGCGCGGCGGGTCGGCGCGCAGGGGCCGAAGACGCTGGTGATCGCGATCGGCGCCGACCAGACCGGACTCGACCCGCAGACGGTCGAGAACAACGAGTCCGGCTTCATCATGGCGACGATCTACGACTCCATCGTGAACTACAAGCCCGGCTCGAGCGAGGTCGGGCCGGGCCTGGCCGAGTCCTGGACGATCTCGCCGGACGGTCGGGTGTACACCTTCCGGATCCGGCGGGGCGTCAAGTTCCACGACGGGACGCCGGTGAACGCCAAGACGATCGCCGAGGACGTCGATCGCGCGATCAATCCCAGCAATCCCTGCTACGTCTACAACCGCAAGGTCGACTCCTATGACGACTTCACGTTCGGGTCGGCCAAGTCCGGGACCGCCGTCAAGGTGGAGGTGCCGGAGGAGTACACGCTGCGCTTCACCCTTCCGGCGCCGAACGCGCCGTTCCTGTCCAGCCTCGCCATGGTGTGGACCGGCATCATGAGCCCGGCCGCCACGAAGCAGTACAACTGCGACGCCAGCCAGCATCCGGTCGGCACGGGGCCGTTCAAGTTCGTCGAGGCCGTCCGGAACGACCACGTGACGGTGGAGGCCAACCCGGACTACTGGGGCGGGAAGCCGAAGGTCGACCGGATCGTGTTCCGGATCATCCCGGAGAGCGCCACCCGGATGCTCGCGCTCGAGCGGAACGAGGTCCAGATCCTCGCCGACGTGCCCCCGGCCGATTACGAGCGGGTGGCGAAGAACTCGGCGCTGAAGCTCTATACCCAGCCGGGCCTCACCATCCTGGGCGTGGCCATGTCGAACGAACGCGGGCCGTTCAAGGACAAGCGGGTCCGCCAGGCGATGAACTACGCGGTGGACAAGGACGCGATCAACAAGGGCCTCTACGCCGGGGCCACCACCGCGAGCCAGGGGATGCCGCCCGTCCTGTGGGGCTTCAACAAGAGCGTCCAGCCGTACCCCTACGACGTCACCCGGGCCAAGGCACTCCTCCGGGAGGCCGGCTACCCGAACGGGTTCAGCGCGGACATGATGGTGTACGCGAACCCGCGCGGGTACAACCCGATCGGGGGGGCCAAGCTCGGGGAGGCCGTGCAGGGCTACCTCGCGAAGGCCGGGGTCACCGTCAAGATCACCCAGTACGAGTGGGGCGCCTACCTCAACCGCCTCCGCCACGAGCCCTGGGAGGGCTTCGCGATCACCGGCTGGTCGGGGGACAACGGCGACCCGGACAACTTCCTCGGCGACCTGTTCGAGTGGGACACGCCGAACAACAAGGCACGCGCGAACAACAACGCCCACCACCACAATCCCGAGTACGACAAGCTGATGGTGGAGGGGCGGCGGACGTCGGATCAGGCCAGGCGCGCCCAGATCTACGAGAAGGCCAACGCGATCCTCCACGACGACGCCCCCTGGATCTTCATCAACCACACGAACCAGGTCCGGGCGACCCGGGCGAACGTCAAGGGCTTCCAGCTGAACCCGCTCCAGATGTTCTTCCACATGGAGCTGGTCTCGCTCGAGTAACCGGCCCGCGTGTTCGCGCTCCCGGCGGGGGCTCGCCGTCACCCGGCGGCGGGCCCCCGCCGCCTCCCCTCCCCGCCGTGTGGACCTACGTCGGCCGGCGCCTGATCCAGCTGCTCCCGGTGCTCCTGGGAGTCAGCGTGCTCGTCTTCTTCGGCATGCACCTGATCCCCGGGGACGTGGCCGTGCTGCTCCTGGGGGAGAAGGCCAGCGAGGCCGACCTGGCCCGCCTGCGCCACCAGCTGGGTCTCGACCAGCCGGTCTACGTGCAGTACCTGCGGTTCCTGGCGGACGCGCTGCAGGGCGACTTCGGCGTGTCCCTGCGAACGCGCCAGCCGGTCATCTGGGAGATCCGGCAGGCGCTGCCGATCACGATCGAGCTCTCGCTGGCCGCCCTCCTCTTCGCGGTCCTGATCGGGATCGCCATCGGCGTCCTGACCGCCCGGCATCCCCACTCGGCGCTGGACACGGGGGCGATGGTCTTCGTCCTCATCGGCGTGTCGATGCCGGTGTTCTGGACCGGCATCCTGCTGCTCCTGGTCTTCGGCGGCCTGCTCGGCTGGCTGCCCCTCGGCGGCGTCCTCGACACGGGCATGGCGATCCGGCGGATCAGCGGTCTCCCGCTGCTCGACGCGGTCCTCCAGGGAAACTGGCCGGCAGCCCGAAGCGCGCTCGAGCACCTGGTCCTGCCGGCCGTGACGCTCGGCAGCGCGCTGATGGCCACGATCGCCCGCATGGCACGCTCGACCATGCTCGACGTGCTGAACCTCGATTACGTCCGCACCGCGCGCGCCAAGGGCCTCCCGGAGGGAGGCGTGGTCGCGCGGCACGCCCTGTGGAACGCCCTCCTGCCGGTGGTCACGCTGATCGGCCTCCACCTGGGCCTCCTGCTCTCGGGGGCCGTCCTCACCGAGACCATCTTCGCGCTGCCCGGGCTGGGGCGGCTCACGATCACGAGCGTGCTGGCGCGCGACTACCCGGTCGTGCAGGGCGTGGTCGTCATCGGGGCGGTCATCTTCGTCCTCGCCAACCTCGCCGTCGACGTGCTCTACGCGTGGCTGGACCCGCGGATCCGGTACAGCTGACGGCGGCCGGGACGGCCGGCGAGACCGCGCCGCGCGCGGCCGCGCTGTCGTGGCGCCGCGTCCGGCGGAGCTCGAACCTCCTGGTCGGCGCCCTCATCATCGCGGCGGTGGTGGGTTCCGCCGCGCTGGCGCCGCTCCTGGCGCCCTACGACCCCGTCGACCAGGAGTTCACCGCCCAGCTCCGACCGCCGGCGCCGGCCCACTGGTTCGGGACCGACGAGTTCGGCCGTGACATCTTCTCCCGGGTGCTGTTCGGGGCCCGGATCGCGCTCCGGGTGGGCGTGGTCGCCGACCTGATCGCGACGGCGCTCGGCGTCCTCCTCGGCGTGGTCGCGGGCTACGTGGGCGGGCGGCTGGACGCCCTCCTCACCCGCGTGCTCGACATCACCCTGGCCTTCCCGTACCTGTTGCTGGCGATGGTGGTCGTGGCGATCCTGGGGCCGGGCCTGACGAACGCCATGATCGCGATCGCGGTGGTCTACACGCCGCAGTTCGCGCGGGTGGTGCGGGGCGTCGTGCTCTCGGTCAAGGAGCAGGAGTTCGTCGAGGCCGCGCGGGCACTGGGCGCCGGGGCCGGCCGCATCCTGGCCCGCGGGATCCTCCCGAACATCGTCTCGCCGATCATCGTGATGTCGACGCTCACGGTCGGCTTCATGATCGTCGAGACCGCCGGCCTGTCCTTCCTCGGGCTGGGGGCGAGCCCCCCCACCCCGGAGTGGGGCTCGATGCTGGCGACGGGACGGTCGTTCATGCTGACCGCCCCCTGGATCGCGACCTTCCCGGGGCTGGCGATCCTGGTCACGGTGGTCGCGTTCAACCTGGTCGGGGACGGCCTCCGGGACCTGCTCGACCCGCGGCTGCGCGGGCGGATCTGATCCGCGCGGCGCCGGGCATGTCCCGTGCATCGTCATGCGGGCGACGGGCTACCCGGCGACCAGGCGAGCGGGCGCTTCGACACAGCAACATGGTTGGACGTCGGAGTCGCGGCTCGAGCGTGGCGCAGGGTGGCCCGTCACTCTGTTCTCGCGGGGCGTTCGGTCTCGCGGGGACGCGCGGGACGGCTGTCCCGCCTCCTCCCGGCACCCGCCGGAGGGAAGAGGATCGCCGTGACACCGCCGATCGTGACGGCGCACCCCTTAGCTCCCGCGGCGACGGGATGGCGTCGCTGCGCCACGATGGCCGCCCGGACGGTGGCCCGCCGACGGGCCCCGCCCCCGTGCGGGAACCGGGCGGGAAGGGCCGGGGCCGGCGGCCGGCCGCGCGGCTACCGGCGCGCGCCGAGCCTGAGCTCGAGCGCCTGGCGGATCTCCCGGGCGGCATCTCGCCAGAGGCCCTCCGGCCCCTCGTAGGCCGCCTGTACCTGCCGGCGGTACTCGGCCAGCGCCGCCTCCTGGCGGTCGGCCGGGGCGAGGTCGGTCGTCGTCGCCCGGATGGCGAACATGCGCTGGGTCGCCGCGTGCGGTCGCTCGATCCAGCGCGCGAGCTCGTTCCACCCCTCGTCGAAGAACGCCAGCACGGGAATGGAGCGATACCCGTTGTTCAGGAAGCAGTCGGTGAGATCCAGGTGCTGGTCGCGGAAGAGCACGCGGAGCTCGCAGTGCGGCATCGCCTCGACGATCCGGGCGAGGAAGGGCGAGTTCCGGTGGACGTCGCCGCACCAGTTCTCGGCGAGCATGAGGGCGTGGCGGGCCTGCGTCACGCCCCCGAAGAAGGCGCGCTCCTCGGCGGTCAGCACCGCCTTCTGGTAGTTCTCCTCGGTGCGCGCGCGGGTGTCGCCCATCTGGGCGAGGTAGTCCTTCCAGGTCAGACCGGTGGCGAAACGGGCGGCGTCCAGGGGAATCCTGAGCTGGGCCATGGCTCTCCTCAGTGAAGTGGCGTGGCGGGCCGCTGCGAGCCCGCCTCGACTATACCCCGACCGGCGACGCCCCGCGCGAGCGAGCCGGACGCGCCGCTCAGGGACCGCCGCCCCCGATGGCGGCCAGCCGCTCCGCCATGAGCGCGGGGAGGTCGGGCACGATGCGGATGCGGTCGAGGGCCAGGCTGGCGGCTCCCGTCGCCTCGACCCGGAAGGCCACCCGGGCCTGCGGCGTCACGTGGCGGTACGGCACCTCGATCTCGACGTACCCGGTGGCAACCTCGCCCGGCATCACGGCGCGCTCCGCGAGCGGGCGGCTCTCGGCGTAGACGCGGAGGACGGCGAGCGGTCGGTCCCCCGCGGCGTCCCACGCGCGCAGGCGGAAGCGCGCCCGGTAGGCGCCCGGCGGCTGATGGAACACGACGGGCCCGTTCGCCAGCACGCCCGGCGAGTCTCCGCGCCGCTCGAAGACGAGGCTCCGGTCGCCCGAGGCACCGGCGTCGGCCGACGGCCGTCCGGTGCGGAGCACGAGATGCTCGGCTTCCAGATTCTGGGCGAGCGCCTGGGTGAGCCACGCGGGATCGAGGCCGGTGGCGGCGCCGAACGCGGCGTCCCAGGCCGCGCCCCGGAGCGTCCCGTCGCCGAGCCGCCGGTACGCCACGAGCGTCGGGGCGTTCGGGCCGGCGGCGAGCCGCGCGATCACGCCCTGCGCGGCCTCCGGCCGGCCGCGGTGGCGATAGGCCGTCGCCAGGAGGAGCCCGGTCTCGAGGTCGTCGGGCTGCGCGGCGGCGGCGCGCTCGAGATACGGGAGCGCGGCGTCCCAGCGCGCCCAGCCGGCGAGCGCCTCCCCGATCTCCCGCGGGCCGCTGCGGAGCTGCACCAGCGCCCAGCCGCCCTCGGGCCGGAGCGTGGCCTCCACCGGATAGAGGGCCGGGCGAAACGGCAGCCGCCACCGCGGCCGGACGCGGATCGCCTCCCACGCCCCCGGCGCGAGCGCCCGCTCCCGGCGTGTCCATCCCACCGTCAGCCGGAGCCGCGTCGGCTCCGGGCCGTTCACCACGATCGCCAGCACCTCGTCGACCGGCTCGGCGCTGGTCAGCACCGCGCGGTACCGCTGTGCGCCGCCCAGGCGGACTGTCCGGTCATCGCGGTCGTAGGGGCCGGGATCGAGCGCGGCCACGCCCTGGTCCCAGCTGGCGTCGTACGGCCGCGGCAGCACCAGCCGGCGCGGAGGCGGGCCGCCGACCGGGCGGGTGGTGTAGACGCGGAGCGTCGGGTGAAGGAATCCGAGCGGCGCCAGCGCCACGGTCTTGACGAGCCGGGCCTCCCGGTCCAGGGCGGTCAGGAACGCCACCTGACGGCCGAAGCGCTGGGGGTCGTCGAAGTAGCGTGCGTGCTCGACGGAGCTGGTGACGACCAGCGCGGCGCCCGCCAGCTCGCCCGCGAGCGGCCGGGTGGTCGAGAGCGCCCGGGCGTTCGGCCACTCGTTCAGGCCGAGCGGATAGTACTCCTCCATCGCGACGGCCGTGTCGCGCGGGACGTGTGCGGCGAACCACCCGCCCGCGATGGCCCGCGTGTCCGGGAGCGCCAGCAGGGTGCCGATCCACGCCGAGCTCCCGGCCCCCGCCACCAGCAGCCCGGCCGCCGCCGTCACCGCCGCGAGCCGCGCCACCCACCCGGGCGCGCGCCAGCGCCAGAGGTCCACCACGCCGCGCGCCACCAGCACGCTGGCGGCCGGGAGGAGGAACACGTAGAAGCGCTCGTCGGCGGAGAAATAGAGGAGGGCGCTGGCGAGCGCCGGCGCGAGGAACGCCAGGAGGACGACGTCCGCCGCGCGCCGCAGCCAGAGCGCGTAGGCGAGCGCCAGGCCGCTCGCGAGGAGGAACGGGATGCCCACCCACGACGCGAGGTCGTGGAAGTGACGCTCCACGAGCGCGGGCGCGGCGGTCCGCCCGGCGGAGCGAACGAACCCTCGCATCGCGGCGACCGTGCGGGGGCCGAGCACGGGCAGGAGGGCGCCGAGCGCCCCCCCGATCGCCAGCACCACCCCGAGCCGCCAGAGCCGCCCGCGCGGGGCCCCGGCCAGCGCGATCCCGGTCGCCGCCGCCAGCGGCGCGGCCGCCACGAGCCCGGCCGGCTTGGCGGCCGCCGTGGCCACCGCCGCCGCCGCGGCGGCGACCAGCCGCAAGATCCCGGGCCGGCGGGCCAGCGCCACGCATGCGATCAGGCTCAGGGCGAGGAGGAAGGTCATCGGCACGTCGCGGTACGGGTAGTGCGACTGGAACGCGTGCAACGGGGCGACGGCGAGGAGCGCCGCGGCCAGCACGCCGGTCGCGGGATCGAACGCCTGGCGCCCGAGGACGTAGACCAGCGGGACCGTGGCGGTGCCGAGCGTCGCGCCCATCAGGCTGGCCGCCGCGGCGATCCCCTCGAAGCTCCACTCGAACGGGTACCCGGTGAACCGGCCCAGGGCGTCGATCGCGCGCAGGACGGTCCACAGGAGCGCGCCGTACACCGGTCCGAACAGCCCCTCGCGCCACGACGCGCCCAGGAGGTGGTGCCACGCGCTGTGGACGACGAAGTAGGCGTCCAGGTGATAGAGGTACCCCTCCCGGAACCCGTGGAACACCCCCCAGAAGCGCAGGGCGGCTCCGAGCAGGGTGGCCGCCGCCACCACCGCCCATGGCCGCGGCGACCAGCGGCGCACGAGCGCGACCGCGTGCGCCGAGAGCCCCGGGGCCCGATCTCGCCGCCAGTCGCTCACGACCGCGCTATGCTACTCCAGCGAGTCCGCCGCGCGCGAGGCGGGCCGGCGTCGCCTCGCCGGCACCAGCGATCACCTCGTCGAGGCCGCGAAGGTCATCATCCGCGCCGCGCCGCGCAGAGGGACGACGCGGGACCGCGCGGCTCGCGGACGATCCCCCGCGAAGCGCGATCGCGCGCTCCTGGGGATGCTGGGCGCGTGGATCGCCCCGGCCGGCGGGGCCAGACCGGGGCCCGGGCGACACCCGGCGCCCGGCAGCCGGGGGAAGGCGCAGCCCCGTCGGGCGGGGAGCGGCCCCCCGCCCGACCGGGCGCGCGGGCTGCCTACTTCTTCGCGGAGGGCTTCGCCGCGGCCTTCCTCGCGGGCGCGGTCACCTTCGCCGGCCGGGCCGGGGCCGCCGTCGCCTGGGCGAGGTCCTTCGTCCACTTCTCCATCGTGCCGGCCACCTCGACCAGCTTGGCCTTGGCGTCGGCGGGCGCGGTGGCGAGGCTGTCCTTCGCCGCCTGGAGCGCGTCCTGGACGGCCTTGGCGTCGTCCGTCCAGGCCTGCCGCTGCTCCGGCTTGAGCTTCCGGGCGGCGGCCTTGGCCTGCTTCTCGAGCTCCGCCCATCCGGTCTCGACGGCGGCGATCCCCTTCTCCACCTCCGCCCGCATCGCCGCCTTGCCGGCCGCCGCCGCGGTGGCGGCTTCGTCGGCCGCGACCTTCACCTTCTCGTAGGTGGCCTTCGCCTGCTTGTACTGCTTGTCCCCGAGCTGCGCTTCCGCCTGCTTCACGAGCTCGGTGACCGCCTGATACGCCGACGCGGCGTACCGCTCGGCCTCGGCGGCCCTGGCCGCGGCGACCGCCGACTCGGCGGCCTTCTTCTCCGCCTCGGGCGGCGACTCGCAGCCGGCTGCCAGCAGCGCCACGCCCGCGAGAACCGGGACCATCCAACGACGTCCAACCATGAAGTTCCCTCCTGTTCGGATGATCGGGATGAAGCCCCCCGGACGACGACCGCCGAGCATACCACGCGAACGCCCGCGTGTTCGCGGGCTGCGGCGGGCGCGCCGGGCCGACCGCGCCCCGGGCCGGCGCCCCGGCCGGCGTGGTACGATCCGGTCCGGTGCTCGAGCCCGCCCTCCGCTCGCCCATGAGCCGGCGCGAGCGGGTCGCCGCCGCGGTGGCCCGCGCGCCGGTCGACCGGTCGCCGTACGCCTTCTGGCGCCGCTTCCCCGCCGTCGACCGCTCGCCGGCCGGGCTCGCCCAGGCCACGCTCCGGTTCCACGACCGGTATGGCCCGGACCTCCTGATCGTCGTGCCGCCGGCGGGCTACGCGGCGCAGGCGTGGGGGTGCGTCGAGGGCGACCTGCCGGGCCCCGACGGCGCCCGGCCCTGCGCGCGGTGCGCGGTCCAGCGCCCGGAGGACTGGCGCGGCATCCGCGCCGTCGATCCCGCGGCGGCCCCCGGGTACACGGACGTCCTGGAAGCGCTGGTGCGCATCGGGTTCGATCGGCGGATCGGCGACGCCCCCGTCCTGATCACGCTGCCCGCGCCGCTCACGGTGGCGGCCCGGCTGGCCGGCGGACGGCTGGGCCTGGACCTGCGGGAGTGGCCCGGCCTGGTGCGCGATGCGCTGGCGGCGATCGCCGAGACACAGCGGCGGTTCGCGGAGCGCTGCCTCGCGGAGGGGCTGGCCGGCGTGGCCTACGTGCTCGAGGGGTGGCCGGACGTCGGCGAGACGGTGTACGCGGAGCTCGGGGAGCCGGCCGATCGCGAGGTGCTGTCGGCCGTGGGCGATCGCGCGCTGCGCGTCGTCCACGTCTCGGGCCCGCTGCCCTTCGCGCGCGTGGCGGCCCTCGCCGCGGACGTCCTCGGCTGGGCCCCGGGCGGGTCGCTCCCGGACCTCGCGGGCGGCCACGCGGCCCTGCGCGGCGCGGTGCTGGGCGGGCTGGACGCGCGCGCGCTGCGGGAGGACTCCCCGGAGGCCGCCCGACGGGCCGCCCGGGCCGCGGTCACCCTGGTGGAGCGCGGCCTGATCGTCGCGCCCGGAGGCCCCGTCTGGCCCGAGACGCCGGACGCGACCCTGACCGCGGTCGTCCGGGAGCTCGGAGGATCGACGCGGCCCATCCTCGGCATCACCCGCTGATCGCCCCCCGGCGCGCCCCCGGCCGGCGAGGCCGCCCGCGCGGGGCGGCTCGCGCGCCAGGAGCTCGGTGGCGAGGCGAGAGCGGGGACCGCGCGCGGCCAGGCGGATCGGACGTCCGGACGTGGGCTCCAGCGAGCGGGCGGGCGTCCCGCGCGAGGAGCCGGACGGACGTGCGGACGTTGGCGCCCGGCGGTCAGAGGAGCGACCAGAGCCACTCGGCCCGCTCCATCCGGCGCCGCACCCGGGCCGTGTAGTCGCGGTACGCCGCGACGCTCGCGCCCGGGTGCCAGGACCGCGGGTTCGGCAGGCTGGCCGCCAGCTGCGCCGCCTCCTCCGGCCCGAGCTCGGCCGCGGACTTCCCGAAGTAGTGCCGCGCCGCAGCCTCCACGCCGTAGATCCCCGGCCCGAACTCCGCGACGTTCAGGTACAGCTCGAGGATCCGCCGCTTGCCAAGCGTGCGCTCGAGCTGCCACGTGAGCACGGCCTCCCGGAGCTTCCGGAGCGGGCTCCGCGAGGGAGAGAGCCAGAGGTTCTTCGCGAGCTGCTGGGTGATCGTCGACGCTCCCCGCGGCAGCGCCTTGCGCTCGACGGCCCGGTCCAGGGCGTCCCCGAGCTCGTCCAGATCGAACCCGTGGTGGGTGAAGAACCCGATGTCCTCCGCGACGAGCACGGCCTGCTTCACGTAGGGCGAGATCGCCGCGTACGTCACCCACGTCCAGGCGACGCGGGGGACGCGCCCGGCGGCCCTCTGCTCGGCCCGGTAGCGCTCGATGAACGCGGTCGTCCGCGGCGGGCGCGTGGCCAAGGCGCCGACCGCCGGCCACCGCCACGCCTCGTACGCCATCCACGCCGCCCCGCCCAGCAGCAGGACGACCGCCCCGCGCCGGACGAGCCGCCAGCCCCGCCGCCGCCTCGCGCCTCCCACGGGTCGAGTCTAGCCCTTGCGCGACGTCCGGCCGGCGGTTCAACATGCGGCGATGCGCGACGCGGCGCGTGTCGAGCGCCTGGCCTGGCTCGACCGCTGGATGCTCCCTCGCCGGACGCCGCTTGCCCCGAGTCGCTGGCACACCCACGTGGTCCAGCGCCGGGTGAGCCGGCTCGACCACCTGCGGCCACACCGGCTGAACTGGGACGCGCTGAAGCATCCCGAGCCGCCCCCGACCACCGAGCCGGAGGAGATCCTGACCCCGCGGCGGCTGGCCGGTATCCGGTGGTTCTGGCTGGACGGGATCTTCACCACGGTCAGCGACAATCTCTACCTCGGGTTCATCATCCTGTACGCCCTCGCCTACGGCGCGAGCACGAGCGAGCTCGGGCTGCTCGCCGCCATCCAGAACCTGCTGGGCGCGGTGTCGCTGTTCCCCGGCGCCCGCCTCGCCGATCGGGCGCGCCGGCGCAAGTGGCTGGTGACGTGGAGCGTGGGCGGGGTCGCGCGCGTGTCGCTCCTCGCCCTGGCGCTGGTGCCGTGGGTCGCCTCGACGCCGCGGGCAGCCATCTGGCTCATCATCGGGCTGAACGGCCTTCGCTCGTTCATGTCGAACTTCGGCAACCCGGCATGGACCGTGCTGATCGGCGAGCTGGTCCCGCGGTTCCTCCGGGCCCCGTACTTCGCGAACCGCAATCTCACGATGGGCCTGGCCGCCCTGCTGGTCGCGCCGCTGGCTGGCTGGCTGATCAAGGCGGGAAACGGCCTCGGGGGACTCCCGCAGCTCGGGTACCAGGCCGTCTTCCTCCTGGCCTTCGGGACGGGCCTGCTCGGAACGCTCTGCTTCCTGCGGATCCCCGAACCGCACGGGATGCCCCGGACCGCCTGCCCGACCGGCGCGGGGCCGTTGTGGGGCGCGATCGCCGGCAACCGGACCTTCATGGGCCTGGTGGTGAGCGGGTTCGTGTGGAACCTGGCTCTCCAGGTCGCCGCGCCGTTCTTCAACGTCTACCTCGTCCGCGACCTCGGGGCGGGCGCCGGCACCGTCGGCATCCTGGCGGGGGTCAACACGCTCTTCGGGCTGATCGGGAGCGCGGTCTTCGGCCGGTTCATGGACCGGGCAGGCGCCGTCCGGACCCAGGCGCTGACGGGTCTGATGATCCCGATCATCCCGACCGCGTGGATCTGGGTCAGCGCGCCATGGCAGGTCGGGGTGCTGGAGGCGTACGCCGGGCTGGTCTGGGCGGGCTACAACCTCGCCAACTTCACCCTCCTGCTCGAGTTGACCCCCTCGGCGCACCGCTCGCAGGCGGTCGCCCTCTACCAGACGGTCGTGTTCGGCAGCGCGGTCCTGGGGCCGCTCCTCGGCGGCTGGCTGGCCGACGCCCTCGGCTTCCGGTTCATCTTCGGCGCCAGCGGGGCCGGCCGCTTCCTCGGGATCGCGCTCTTCGTGTGGCTGGCGGTCTGGCCCGGAGCCCGGGTGGCGGCCGGGACGGCCGGCGCCCCACGGCGGTGACCGGGGTCGTCGGCAAGCGCCACGCCCGGGCCGCGGTGTATCCTGAGCCCTGCCGATTGCTCGGCCCGGGACCCGGGGTTTCGCGCCGGGGATCCCGGGCCCGGCCAGGGAGGGACGGATGCCCCCGCTCCGGCGCCCGATGCCAGCATGGGCTCGCGCGGCCACCGCGGCTGCGAACCTGCCGGTCCTCTGCCCGGGCTGCCGGAGCCCGATTCCCCCCGACACTCCGAAGTGCCCGTGGTGCGGGCGCAACGTGAACCAGGGCGGCGCGGACGACGAGCGGGCGTGACGGGCCGGGCGCCCGGCGGCGGGCGCCCCGGCGCCGCCGCGGCGGCGAGACGCCCCCGATGACGAGGCGCGGCGCCGGGCCGCGCCCACGCGAGGATCCTCGATGAGCCCGATGGTCGGCCAGCCGATCAAGCGCAGGGAAGACCCAGGCTTCGTCACCGGCCGCGAGCGCTACGTGGCCGATGTTCCGCTCGCCGGCGCGCTGCACGCCGCGGTGGTGCGGAGCCCCCACGCCCACGCCGAGCTCCGCGGCGTCGACGTCGACGCCGCGGCGCGCGCGCCCGGGGTGGCCGCCGTGGTGACCGGCGCCGACCTGAACGCCGAGCTCGGGGACATCCCGATGATCATTGGCGCCGACGCGTTCGACGAGGTGCACCAGCGCGGCCGGTGGCCGCTCGCGTCCGACCGGGTGCGCTACGTCGGCGAGCCGGTCGCGGTCGTGGTGGCCGACACGGCGTATCACGCGCAGGACGCCGCCGAGCTCGTGCGGGTCGAGTACGCCCCGCTGCCCGCCGTCACCGACGCGGCCGCCGCGCTCCAGCCCGGCGCGCCCCTCCTGTACCCCGACCTCCCGTCGAACCTGGGCGTCCGCTGGGCGCGGGGGCGCGGCGACGTCGAGCGCGTCCTCCGCGAGGCGCCGGTCGTGGTGGAGGCGCGGCTCCGCAACCAGCGCCTCATGGCGGTGGCGATGGAGCCGCGGGGCGTCGCCGCCGCCTGGGACCCGGGCAGCGAGCAGCTCACGGTGTGGGGCTCGACCCAGACGCCCCACTGGCTCCGCGATCACGTCGCGAAGCATCTGCACCTCGACGCCGGGCGGGTGCGCGTGGTCGCCCCCCGGGTCGGCGGCGGGTTCGGGGCGAAGATCGCCCTCTACCCGGAGGATCTCCTCGTGCCGTGGCTCGCGCGCCGCCTGGGCCGCCCGGTCCGGTGGACCGCGACCCGCCGCGAGGACTGCCTGGCGACGTCCCACGGGCGAGACGTGGAGGCGCACCTCAGGATCGCGGCCGACCGCGACGGCCGCATCCTGGCGCTCGACGCCCGGATCGTGGGCAACCTGGGCTTCTGCCTCTTCAGCGACGGCCCGATCCTGCCGGTGCTGTGCGGCCAGATGATCACCGGCTGTTACGACATCCCCGCGGCGCGGGTCGACGTGCAGTGTGCCTTCACCAACACGATGGGGACGGCGGCCTACCGGGGCGCCGGCCGGCCGGAGGCGGCCTACTTCATCGAGCGGATGATCGACCGGCTCGCCGCCCGCGTCGGGCGCGACCCCGCCGAGGTGCGGCGGCGGAACTTCATCCCGCCCGACCGGTTCCCGTACGAGACCGCGACCGGGACCAGCTACGACTCGGGCCAGTACGCGCGCGCGCTCGACGCCCTGCTGGAGCGAGCCGGATACCCGGCGCTCCGGGCGGAGCAGGCGGCGGCCCGCGCCGCGGGCCGCCTGGTCGGGCTGGGGCTCGCCTCCTACGTGGAGATGTGCGGGTTCGTCGACCAGGAGACCAGCGACGTGGTGGTCGGCCCCGACGGCCGGGTCACGGTCGAGACCGGCTGCTCCCCGCACGGGCAGGGGCACGAGACGAGCTTCGCCCAGATCGTCGCCGACGAGCTCACCCTCCCGCTCGAGTGGGTCACGATCGTGCACGGCGACACGGCGGTCGTGCGCAGCGGCCAGGGCACCTACGGCAGCCGCAGCATCTCGCGGGGGGGCATGGCGGCGGTCCTCAACGCCCGCCACGTCCGCGACAAGGCGCGGCGGATCGCCGCGCACCTCCTGGAGGCCCGCGTGGACGACGTCGTCCTGGACGCCGGCCGGTTCCACGTCCGCGGGGTGCCCCGGCGGACGGTGGGCTGGGTGGAGGTCGCGCGCGCGGCGCACACGGGCCGGGGACCGGCCGACCTCGAGCCCGGGCTCTTCGGCCGCGAGGACTTCGTCGGCCAGGGGCTGCTCTACCCTTTCGGGTCGCACCTGGCGATGGTCGAGGTCGACCGCGAGACGGGAGCGGTACGGGTCCTGCGCTACCTCACCGTCGACGACAGCGGCCCGATCGTGAACCCGCTCCTGGCCGCAGGCCAGGTGCACGGCGGCCTCGCGCAGGGGATCGGCCAGGCGCTGTGGGAGTGGGGCCGCTACGACCCGGCCGGCCAGCTCCTCGCCGGCTCGTTGATGGACTACGCGATCGCGAAGGCGGGCGACCTGCCCCCGTTCGACACCGGCCACACCGAGACGCCGTCCCCCCGAACCGCGCTGGGCGTCAAGGGCATCGGGGAATCGGCGACGATCGGCTCGACGCCGGCGATCGCGAACGCCGTGCTGGACGCGCTGGCGCCGCTCGGCGTCCAGGACCTCGACGTCCCGCTGACCCCCGACGCGATCTGGCGGGCGATCCAGACGGCGGGGCACCGGTAGCGCGCCCGGACCCGCCCGCCGCCGCCCGGACCCGCGGGGCCCGGACGTCCAGTCGCGGCGGGACGGGGCGGCGGCCTCCCGGCCTCGCCGTTTGCGCCGTCGTCAGTGGTGGCAGACCACGCAGTCGAGCGGGCCGCGGCGCTCGGCGTGGCAGGACACGCACC
>DASRDR010000182.1:0-6969 GCA_035652475.1 Candidatus Methylomirabilota bacterium
TCTCGACCTCGCAGCGGCGCGGCACCACGTTCACCTTGATGCCGCCGCGGATCACGCCCGCCGCCATGGACGGCCGCCGGTAGAGCCACTGCCGGCCGCGATCGTGCTCGGTGCGCCAGTAACCGCGCATCGTCTCGAGCACCGGCAGGAGGTCGGGGGGCGGGTTGTCCGGCATCTCCACGATCCGTCGGACCTCCTGGAGCGCGGCCCCGATCTCGACCACGACGTCGTCGCCCGTGCCCAGCCCCCCGTGGCGGGGGGCGTCCTCGGCGACCAGCCGGAACTGCGCCTTCCCCTTCTCCCCCACCCGGAGCCCGTCGGGGGACTCGGGCTCGCCGATCATGCACGCCTCCCCGGCCAGCTCGGGGCGATGCTCGAGGAGCCAGCCGGTCCCCCATGCCCCGCCGGTCTCCTCGTCGCCGACCATCATGAGGTGGAGCGGGCCGCGGAGCGGCACCCGGTGCTCGTGGAGCAGCAGGCACGCGAACAGCGAGGCGGTGAGCCCGCCCCGCATGTCGGAGACCCCCCGGCCGAGGATCCGGCCGTCCCGGACCTCGCCGCCGTACGGCGGGAAGGACCAGAGCGCGGGGTCGTCGGCCGGGAAGTGGTCGAGGTGGCCGTTGAACGTGAAGCGGGGCCGGGCCTCGCGGCCGGCCAGCGTCGTGACCAGGCTCACCGTCGTCGGCCGCGGCTCGACGCGCTCGACGCGGAGCCCCGCCTTCCCCAGCACCCGGATGTAGTGGTCGGCGATCGCCCGGGTGTCGCCGGGCGGGTTCTCCGCCGGTACTCGGAGCCCGTCGGCGCAGAGGCGCGCCAGCTCGTCGCGACGCCGGTCGATCTCGGCCCACAGCTCGCGCTTGAGCGCGGCGGTTCGCTCGCTCGGCACGGTCGACATCGGTCAGGCTCCTCCGGTCCGGGCCGCCGCGGCGGGCCGCGGCGCGATGACCGGCGGCACGCGGCGCAGCTCGTCGAGCGGGATGTGGCAGAAGATCACGTGGCCGGGCGCGACGGCGCGCGCCGGCGGGGACTCCGTCTCGCAGACGCTCCCGAGCTTCCGCGGGCAGCGCGACGCGAACCGGCAGCCCGGGCCCGGGTCGACCGGGCTCGGCACCGGGCCCTCCAGCCGGATCGGCCGCTGGACGGCGCCGGGGTCGGGCAGCGGGATCGCGGCGAGCAGGGCCTCGGTGTACGGGTGGTAGGGCGGGGCGAACAGGGCGTCGACCGGGCCGACCTCGCAGAGCTTCCCCAGGTACATCACGGCGACGCGATCGGCGAGGTAGCGGACCACCGAGAGGTCGTGGGAGATGAAGAGGTATCCGGCCGCCGAGCGCGCCTGGAGCTCGACGAGGACGTTCAGGATGGCGGCCTGGACCGAGACGTCGAGCGCCGACAGCGGCTCGTCGCAGACGATCAGCTCCGGCTCGGCGGCGAACGCCCGGGCGATCGCCACCCGCTGCCTCTCGCCGCCGGAGAGCTCGTGCGGGTAGCGCCCGGCGTAGCTCTCCGGCAGGTGCACCGCGCGGAGCAGCTCGCCCACCCGCGCGGCGCGCGCCGCGCCGGGCGCCAGGCCGAAGAGCGCGAGCGGGCGGGCCAGCGTCTCCCCCACCGTCCGCTGCGGATTCAGGGTCGCGTCGGGGTTCTGGAAGATGACCTGCACCCGGCGCCGGAGGTCCCGGGGCCGGCGGCGGGCCGGGCCGGTCGCGTCGGTCCCCGCGAGCTCGATCCGGCCGTCGACCGGCTCCAGGAGCCCCACGACGGCCCGCCCGAGCGTCGTCTTCCCGCAGCCGCTCTCGCCGACCAGCGCGAGGGTGCGCGCCCGCCCCAGCTCGAGGCTCACGTCGTCCACCGCCCGCACCGCGCGCGGGGCGAGCCCCCGCACGACCTCGGCCAGCGTGCGCCGGAGCGGGTAATGACACCGCACGCGCTCCACGCGGAGCAGCTCCGGCGCGGCGGAGCCCGGGTCGGGACCGGTCGCCCCCGCAGCGCCCGCCGCCCGGAACGGGGGAAGGCTCTCGTGCCGGTGGCAGCGGACCGTGCCGCCGCCCGGGGCCGCGGCCGGCGGCGGGGCCTGCTCCGCGCACAGCGGCACGCGCTCGGGGCAGCGGGGCTCGAAGATGCACCCCGGCGGCAGGGCGACCAGGCTCGGGAGCCGGCCGCCGATGGCGGCCAGCGGCGCGGCGCGCTTGCTGGCGTCCAGGCGCGGCACGCAGGCCAGGAGGCCGCGCGTGTAGGGGTGGAGGGGCCGGGCGAACACCCGCTCCACCGGACCCTCCTCGACCAGCTCCCCGGCGTACATCACCGCCACCCGGTCGCAGAACCGGGCGACCACGCCGAGGTTGTGCGTGATGTAGAGGATGGCGGCGCCGTGACGCGCCCGGAGCTCGGCGATCAGGTCGAGGATGCGCGCCTCGGTGGTCACGTCGAGCCCCGTCGTGGGCTCGTCCATCAGGAGGAGCTCGGGATCGCAGGCGAACGCCATCGCGATCACGATCCGCTGCTGCTGCCCCCCGGACAGCTCGTGCGGGTACCGCCGATAGACCTGCGCCGGGTTCGGGAGGTTCACCTGGGCGAGCAGCGCGAGCGTCCGCCGCCACGCCTCCGCCCGGCCGAGGCCGACGTGGACGCGCAGCGCCTCGGCGACCTGCTCGCCGACCGGGAACGCGGGGTTGAGCGCCGTCTGCGGGTCCTGGTACACCATCGCCAGCCGCGCGCCCCGGAGCCGTCGCAGCGCGCCGGGCGACAGCGCCAGGAGGTCCTCGCCCCGGAAGCGGATCGCGCCCCCGGTGACGCGGCCGTTGGCGTCGAGGTAGCGCATGACGGCGAGCGCCAGCGAGGTCTTGCCGGAGCCGCTCTCGCCCACGACCGCCAGCGTCTCGCCGGCGTGCACCCGGAGACTCACCCCGCGCACCGCCTGGACCTCGCCGCCCCGGGCGCGGTAGGCGACCGACAGGTCGCGGACCTCCAGGACGACCCCGGCAGCGGCCCCGTCACTCACGGACGGTCTTCCGGGCCATCAGCCACTCGCGGAGGCCGTCGCCGAGGAGGTTGACCCCGACGATCAGGAGCACGATCGCCCCGGCCGGGAAGAGCACGGTCCACGGGGCCAGCACGAGGTAGGCGCGCTCCTTGGCCACCGTCAGGCCCCAGTCGGGCGTCGGCGGCTGCGCCCCGAGCCCGAGATAGCTCAGCGACACCGAGAGCAGCACCGCGTAGCTCAGGCGGATGCACCCCTCGACGATGATCGGCGGCCACAGGTTCGGCAGGAGCTCGCGGAACACGATGTAGGCGTCGCTCTCCCCCCGCACCACCGCCGCCTCCACGAACTGGGCGCCGCGGAGGCCCAGGGTCGCGCTCCGGACGACGCGCGCGACCCGCGGGGTGAACACGATGCCAATGCTGAGGACGGCGTTCACCGTGCTGCCGCCGAGCACCGCGACCACCAGGAGCGCCAGCAGCAGCGACGGGAAGGACATGACGATGTCCATCAGCCGCATCAGGGCCTCGTCGACCAGGCCGCCGAGGTGCCCGCTCAGGAGCCCGATGAGGGTCCCGGCCAGGAGGCCCAGCGCGGTGCCGGCGACCGCCATGGTCACCGTGGTCCGCGCCCCGACGACGACGCGGCTGAAGACGTCCCGGCCGTAGCGGTCGGTCCCGAACCAGAACGCCGACGAGGGCGGCTTCATCTTCGCGAGCCCGTGGAACGCCTCCACGTCGTGGGGGACGACGGCGGGCCCGACCAGCGCCAGCAGCACGTACAGTCCCGCGATCGCCGCCCCGACCACCAGCGTAGCCGGCCAGCGGGGCGCCCGCGCCACGGCGCCCGGAAGGGCCGGGCCGGAGACGGCGACGCCGTCAGCCATCGGCGCCGCCCCGAGCGCGTCGATCGGCGAGGGCGGGAGCACCGTCGGGGGGCGGCCGGGACGCCGGCGGCGCGGCCGTCACGCGTAGCGGATCCGGGGGTTCAGGAGCGCGTAGACGACGTCCGCCACCAGGTTCGCCGCGCAGTAGCCCGCGGCGACGAAGAACATGCTGGCCTGGAGGAGCGGCAGGTCGCGCTGCTCGATGGCGAACAGGACGAGGCTTCCCAGGCCCGGGTAGCTGAAGACCTGCTCCACCACGACGATGCCGCCCAGCATCCAGCCGAAGTTGAAGGCCAGCACGGTCACCGTCGGGAGGAGGGCGTTCCGCAGCGCGTGCTTGAAGAGGACGACCCGCCGGGGCACGCCCTTGAGGATCGCGGTGCGGACGTAGGGGCTCTTGAGCACCTCGATCATGCTGCTGCGGGTCGTGCGCGTCGCGTGGGCGAGGGATTCGAGGGTCAGCGTCGCCACCGGGAGCGCCAGCATCCGCGCCCAGAAGAGGAGCCCCTCCCCCTGGACCAGCGCGCTGGCCGCCGGGAACCACCGCAGCCGGCCCGCGAAGAGGAGGATCAGCAGCGACCCGGTGACGAAGGCCGGGAACGAGACCCCGGTCAGGGTCAGCGTGGTGATGGCGTGGTCGACCCAGCCGTTCGGCCGCGTCGCGGCGATCACCCCGAGCAGCACGCTCGCCGCCCCGGCGATCGCGAGCGCCGGCAGCGCGAGCCGGAGGGAGTACCCGAGGCGCTCGAACAGGAGCGGCGCGATCGGCTGGTTCAGCGCCAGGCTCTGGCCCAGGTCCCCGCGGACGGCGCCGCCCAGCCACGAGAGATACCGCTCGTGCCACGGGCGATCGAGCCCGAGCCGGACCCGCATGGCGGCCAGCGTCTGGCCCGAGCGCTCGGCCCAGGCGCCCAGGATCTGCTCGGCCGCGTCGCCCGGGAGCAGCTGCAGGATCCCGGAGATGAGGAGCGAGATCGCGAGCAGCGTGACGGCCAGCAGGCCGAGCCGCCGGAGGACGTACCCGGTCAGCCCCACGGGAGACCCCGGGGCGGGCCGGCGACTCGCGGCCGCGCGGCGCGACGCCCCGCGAGCGCCCGGGCGACCCGGCCCCGGACGCCCGGCCGGCCGGGCCGGTGCCCCCACCGGTCGCGGCGGCCGGCGAGCGCCCCGGCGAGCGGTGCGGGTCCCGGCGGGCGCGAGCCCGGCGGCCGGGTCGCCCCGGCGCGCACCGGGTCCCTACTCGAGCCAGACCTCGCGGAGATCGACGTACTGGACCGGGATGAGCTTGTAGTTGCGCACGTTCTTCCGGGCCGCCGTCACGTAGTTCCGGAAGTACGCGACGAGCTCCGGGCCCTCCTCCCACAGGATCCGCTGCACCTCGTCGTAGAGCTTCCGCCGGCGCTCTGGCTGGACGGCGCTCCGGGCCTCGCTCAGTAGCGCGTCGACCTTGGGGTTGGAGTACTCGGTGTAGTTCCAGTTGCTCTTCGTGTAGACGTAGGGCGTCAGCGTCTCGTCGATGGTCGGCCGGCCGAACCAGTTGTTGTGGACCAGGGCGTTCGGCCGGGGCCGGCGGAGGATCTCGCTGTACAGCCGGGCGATCTCCACGCTCTCGATCTTGATGCGGAAGCCGGCCTCCTTCGCCGTCTCGCGCAGCACCACCGCCGACTCCTCGAGCCCGGGACGGCCGCTGGACGTGTAGAGCACGACGTCGAGCCCGTTCGCGTGCCCGGCCTGGGCCAGCAGCTCCTTGGCCTTCTTGATGTCGCGCTGCCGCTGGGGGATGGCCTTGTTGAACCACCGGCTGGCCGGGCCGACCGGCGTGTCGTTGCCGAGCGTGCCGTAGCCGCCGGTCGCGGCCTCCATCATCGCCTGGCGGTCGACGGCCAGCCGGAGGGCCTGGCGCACCCGCACGTCGTTGAACGGCGGCTGGCCCACGAACATCTCGATCGGCTGGAACGACGGCGCCGGGACCTGCAGCACCTCCACCCCCGGGTCCTGCTTGAGCTGCGGCAGCACCTCGGTCGGGGCGAGATACATCACGTGGATCTCGCCGGTCGACAGAGCGGCGATCTGGGCCGCGTACTCCTTCAGGTAGACCTGCTGGACCTCGTCCAGGTACGGCAGGCCCTTCTCGAAGTAGTCCGGATTCCGGACCAGCACCACGCGGGTGCCGGTGGTGTACTCCTTGAGCTTGAACGGCCCGCTCCCGATCGGCGCGTGGCTGATCTTGTCGATGTTCTCCTTGGCGACGATGCGGGCGAACGTGTTGACGAGCTGGAGCGGCAGGTCGGCGTAGGGGCCGGTCAGCTCGATCACCACCGTGTACTTGTCGGCGGCGCGCACCTTCTTGATGGGCCCGAGCGCCTTGGCACCGGGGCTCGCGGTCTTGGGATCGAGGATGCGCTCGAAGCTGAACACCACGTCGTCCGCCGTGACCTCGCGGCCGTTGTGGAACTTCGCCCCGGTGACCAGGTGAAAGGTCCACACCGTGCTGTCGGCGTTCGGCTCCCACGAGCGCGCGAGCTGCGGCTGCGCCTCCAGGTTCTCGTCGACCCGCGTCAGGTTGCTGAAGATCGCCTGGGTGAGCATGTACGCGTCGCCGGTGGTCGTGTGCGCGGGGTCCAGCCCCGGCTTGACGCTCGGGACCGCGAACTTGAGCACCCCGCCGCGCTTCTGGGCCTCCCCGGGCGAGGGCGCGAGGCCGAGCGCGATGAGGAGGGCGACGACGACGGCGAGTCGCTGGCGCATGCGGGATCTCCCTCTCCGAAGCCCGGAGCCGGCGAGTGGCCGGCGGCCGTGACCAACGGTACCGAAGCGCGCGCGGCCGTGGGGCCAGCCGCGCGACCACCGTAGGCCGAGAGCGCCGGGACTGTCAAGGCGCCGGACGACGCGGCGCGGCGGCACGCCGGGAGGTTCGGGCCGGCCGAGGCCGCGAAGCCGCAGCCGGGCGACCGGAGTCGCGAGACGGCGGCGGGCAGATGGCCGGGAGCGGGCCGTACAATGGCCCCCGTGTCCGGACCGCCCGCCCTCGACGCGCTCGGCGACTTCCTCCAGGCGCTGGTGCGGATCCCGAGCGTGAACCCGCCGGGCGGCGAGGGACCGGTCGCCC
>DASRDR010000183.1:0-12100 GCA_035652475.1 Candidatus Methylomirabilota bacterium
CGGTTCCCCGCCTACCAGGCCGTCCGGCCGGTGGTCGTCGGGCTCGTCCACGGGCTGGCCGGATCCGCCGCGATCGCGCTCCTGGTGCTGGCCGCGATCCGCGATCCGTGGTGGGCGACGGCGTACCTGCTCGTCTTCGGCCTGGGCACGATCGCCGGCATGGTGCTGATCACGGCGGCGATCGGCGTGCCGTTCGCGGTCACCGTCGGCCGGTTCGCCAGGATCAACCGGCACCTGGCGACGGCGTCGGGCCTGTTGAGCCTCGGTTTCGGGCTCTGGCTCGCCTACCAGCTCGGCGTGGTCGACGGGCTCTTCACCGCCGACCCGCGCTGGTTCCCCCGGTAGCACCGCGGCCCCGCCGGCCCCGGGGGCCGTCGCGCGTCCGGGGCCGGAGTCCGCGGCCCGGGCGCCTGCCGGTCAGGGACCCGGGAGCAGCTCGAACCCCGTCAGCTCGAACCCGGCCGGCGCGTCCCCCCGGCCGATCACGATGTCGGCGCGATCCGCTCCGTACGCCTCGCGCGCCGCGCCGGCTCGCGCTCCCGTCACGCCCACGACGGCGTACGGCCCGGACGCCGCGACGCCGGCCGGCCGCCCGCCGAGCGCGCCGAGCGCGCGCAGCACGGCCGGGCCGAGGCGATCCGGATCACGGGCGACGCCGGCCACGATCGTCCCCGGCGGGAGCACCGCCAGCCAGCGGGCGAGCGCGTCCTCGCGGCACCGGTCGGGCCGCCGTCCGGCACCCGTGTCGTCGATCGCCACCAGCATGCATGGATCCCCGCCGGCCGGGAGGAGTTCGGCGCTGTTCAGGCGGATCGAGCTCCGGTGCCCGTGTCCGGGGCCCATGCTCACGACCCGCAGATCGCCGGGGCTCACGACACCCGTGTTCCCGATCGTGAACCGGGCGTCGCGCGCCGCCGGGGCGACCGCGTACCGGTGGACGAGCGCGATGGTGGTCGGGACGACGGCGAAGCGCGGTGGCGGGAGCGCCACGCGCGCCGTGACCGGGCCCGTGAGCCCGAACCGCCGGACGGGGGCACCGTCGACCACGAGCTCCACCGCCACGTCGCGCAGCCCGGGCGGCTCGTCGAGGGGCCGGACGGCGAGCCGGAGCACGGGATGGCGGCGGAGGAAGTCGTACGAGACCCACCGCTCGATCCAGGTGCCGCGCTCGGGCAGGGGCTCGACCCGGTACAGGTCCTCCCGCCGGAAGTGCCCGACCAGCCGGAGCAGGGGCGGCGGGTGAGCGGCCAGCGCCGCCCACTCGGGGTCCCGCGACGTCTGCACGACGAGGTAGCGCAGGGGGTAGATCCGCCGGAGCGCGGCCTGGGCCTCGTCGGAGGGGAACGGGTTCGTGACGCGGGACAGGAGATCCGAGAGGTGTCCGACGTGGGGCGGGATCACGCCGGAGAGGCCGTTCACCAGCAGCTTCCCGTGGAACAGCGAGTGGACCATGGCGTCGGCGTCGTTGGCGGCGACGTTGATCGGCCACTCGAGGACCGCGACCTCGTCCGGGTCCGCCCGGAGCGCGACGTCGACCGGACGGGGCGCCATGCCGGCGGGCCGGTAGACGGCCGGCTGGACCGCGTACTCGGTCGCGAGCGCGACGAAGATCCCGACCTGCACGACCCGCGACAGCCGGGGCCAGTCGCCGAGCGCCCGCTGCATGGCGCGCACCCCGAACGCGGCCAGCAGGGCGAGCGCGGCGACCGTCAGCACCGCGAACCGGGTGGTCACGCGGATGACGTGGAACGGCAGCAGGACGTGGTAGAGGCCCACGTACGGGCCCGCGCCGATCTCGCGCCGGGCGAGGTGGATGATTGGCCCGAGCGCCAGGATCGCCGAGACCCCCGCCAGCAGGACCAGGCACCGGACCCAGCCGTCGGCGCCGAGCCGCCGCTCCGGGTTCCGCCGGCTCGTCCAGCCTTCCAGGAGGAGGAGCGCGATCCCCAGCAGCACGGCGACGTCCAGGAGGGTTCCCGGGCGAAGGTGGACGATCGACGTGTGGCCGAGCTTGGCGCGCACCACCGGGTGGACGCGCGTGGCGAGCCACGCGGCGCCACCGAGCGCTCCCGCCAGGGCGGCCAGCAGACCACGCCCGAGTCGTGCCACGCCCGGCGTGCGCGCGCCGCCCGGGCGGAGGCGGCCCACCGCGATGACCGCGAGCGCCAGGGTGGTGAACCCAACGAAGGGCGCGGTCTCCGCGATGTGGCCGGTCAGGCTGTAGCGGTAGAAGAGGCTCCGCTCGCCCGGCTCCAGGAACGACAGCACGTCGGCGTAGTGCCCGGCCGTCTCCCCGAGCGTGCGCTCGTACGCCAGTTCGCGGTGGACGGCGAAGTAGGGGGCCGCGAACGGCAGCAGGAGCCCGCCGAGCGCCGCCAGTCCGAGCGCCAGCGGCGCGAGGCGGCGCCGCCAGGCCCACCCGCGCCACCGGAGCGCCAGCGCAGCGGCGGTGACCGTCACGAGCCCGAGCCCGAGGATCACCGCGTAGTACCACGACGTCAGCGCCTGGACCGCGAGCCCCCCCAGCGCGAGCGCGAGCCAGCGGTCGCGCGCCGTCTCGAGCCACCGCAGCCACGCCCAGAGGACGACCGGGATCGCGGCGGCCAGGAGCATCTGGAACTCGAGGTAGTACGTGGTGAAGTACGGCGACAGGCAGAACACGGTTCCGGCGACCAGGCCGGCCGTCCGCGAGCCGGTGAGCGCGCGGGCCACGAGCGTCATGGCGAGCCCGTTCAGGGGCCACAGCGCCAGCAGCAGCAGGTTGTACGTGAGGACCGGCTTGCCCCACCACCGGAACCCCGGCAGGCCGAGGAGGCTCGGCGGCAGCAGCACCTCGGTGAACGCCAGGCTGTCCCCGAACGGGTAGAAGGCATTCCCGTGGAAGAGCGCCCGCGGGTCGCGGAGCAGCCGGCGCCCGATCGACGCCATCACCCACGTGAACACCCGCGAGTCGTGGTGCGGCGGCCAGAGCGTCGCCGGATCGAGCACGAGCGGCCACGTGACCGCCAGGACGCCCGCCGCGAACCCCGCATAGACGGCGAGCGGCCAGCCCGCGCGCCGGGCGATCGCCGCGGCGGCGAAGCGGTCCGGGCGGCCGCGGGCCCGGCTGCTCGGCGCCGGCGGACTCGGCCGGGCCGCGCGGGCGGCCCGGCTGGTCCCGATCACCGGGCGGGCGGGGGACGCGGCGTGAACAGCGGCGAGCGGATGAGCCCGCCGCGGTGCGCGGCGAACCGTGCCAGGACCCCGAGCGTGCCGACGCCGTACCGGACCGAGCGGCGGAACCCGATCGACGACGCCTCGGGGAAGTAGCGGGCCGGCACCGGGGCGTCCCCGATCCGGAACCCGAAGTGCGCGGCCTGGGCGAGAAGCTGGGAGTCGAAGACGAAGTCGTCCGAGTTCGCCTCGAACGGCACGGTCTCGAGCACCCTGCGCGCGTAGACGCGGAAGCCGGAGTGGAAGTCGCCGAGGTTCTGACCCAGCACGACGTTCTCCGTCACCGTCAGGAACCGGTTCGCCACGTACTTCCAGCCCGGCATCCCACCGGCCCGGGCCTCGGCGCGGCTGCGGATCCGGGAGCCGAGCACGAGGTCGCAGATCCCGGCGTCGATGAAGCCGACCAGGAGCGGCAGCAGGCGGGCGTCGTACTGGTAATCGGGATGGATCATGGCGATGATCGCCGCGCTCCGCTCGAGCGCGGCGCGGTAGCACGTCTTCTGGTTCGCGCCGTACCCGCGATTCTCCGGGTGCCGGATCACGGTCAGCCCGAGCCGCGCGGCGATCTCGACGGTGCCGTCCCGGCTGCCGTCGTCGACCAGGATGACCTCGTCGACCCCGTCTGCCGGGATGTCGCGCCACGTCCGCTCCAGCGTCGCCGCCGCGTTGTAGGCCGGCATCACCACCACGACGTGTCGTCCCACGTTTCCCTCGTCCCGGCAGCAGTCTACGAACCCCTCGCGCGAGCCGGTATACGGGCAAACTCTCGGGATGTGGAGCAATCCCCGACAGCGGGCACGATGGCGAAGGGCGGTCGGCGGGGCGGCTCCGGGCGGCGCGGCTCACCGCCGGGGCGGCGAGGCGACGCCCGTCGCCGGGGAGACACGGGTACGGGAGAGGCGGCGGCCCCCGCGGGACGGGCGCCCGGCGGTGGCGATCACCGGAGCCCGCGCGCCATGGCCGAAGCGAGATGAGGCCAGCCCCCGCGGCGTCCGCCGCGACGAGGCCCGGGTCGTCCGGGACGCCGCGGCGCGCGGGCCGCGGGGGGCGCCGCCCCGGGCAGTCCGAGGGCGAGGGCCAGGGGATGGAGCGCGCCGGGCCGATGCCCGCAGGCGGGGACCGGGTCAGCGGTCCGGGCCGCGGTCCGGCGTGCCCGGCCGCGCCAGCCGGAGGGCGTCGCTACGAGCGGGCTGCCGGGACGGCGAACCGGGTCTCGACGTAGTCCTCGAGGATCCGGAGGAACTCGGCGACGATGGTGTCGCCGCGGAGCGTGGTCAGGAGCTTGCCGTCGACGTAGACGGGCGCCTTCGGCTCCTCGAACGTGCCGGGCAGGGAGATTCCGATGTCGGCGTGCTTGGACTCGCCCGGCCCGTTGACGACGCAGCCCATCACCGCCACCCGCAGGGTCTCGGCGCCGCGGTAGCGGGCTCGCCAGGCCGGCATCTGGGCCCGCAGGTAGGCCTGGATCTCCTCGGCCATCTCCTGGAAGAACGTCGAGGTGGTGCGGCCGCAGCCGGGGCAGGCCGTCACCTGTGGCGCGAACGTGCGGAGCCCGAGCGACTGGAGAATCTGCTGGGCGACCTGGACCTCCTCGGTGCGGTCCCCGCCCGGGCGCGGCGTGAGCGACACCCGGATCGTGTCGCCGATCCCCTCCTGGAGGAGGATCGCCAGCCCCGCGGTGCTGGCGACGATCCCCTTCATCCCCATGCCGGCCTCGGTCAGCCCGAGGTGGAGCGGGTAGTCGGAGCGGGGCGCCAGCCGCCGGTACACGTCGACCAGGTCCTGGACGCCCGAGACCTTGGCGGACAGGATGATGCGGTCGTGGCGGAGGCCGGTCGCCTCGGCCAGCTCGGCCGAGCGGAGCGCGCTCTCGACGATGGCGTCCAGCATGACGTCGCGGGCGTCGCGCGGCTCGGCGAGCTTCGCGTTGGCGTCCATCATCTCCGTCAGGAGGTGCTGGTCGAGGCTGCCCCAGTTCACGCCGATGCGGACCGGGCGGTCGTGCTCCAGCGCGACCCGGATGATCGTGGCGAAGTTCTCGTCCCGGTGCTTGGCGCCGACGTTGCCGGGGTTGATCCGGTACTTGGCGAGCGCGCGGGCGCACGCCGGGTACTTCCGGAGCAGCACGTGGCCGTTGTAGTGGAAGTCGCCGATCACCGGGACCTCCACCTCGCGAACGATCTCCGGGACGGCGCGGGCGGCCTCGTCGTTGTTGACCGTGACGCGGACCAGCTCGCTCCCCGCCTGGGCCAGCGCCCGCACCTGGGCGATCGTGGCCCGGGCGTCCGCCGTATCGGTGTTGGTCATCGACTGGACGACCACCGGGTGCGCGCCGCCCACCGGGACGCCGCCCACGTTCACGGTGACGGTCGCGCGGCGCTCGATCTGTGCCATGGGTGGTCGCTCCTCGGGCCGGTCGGGGAGGCGCCGACCAGCTCTACTCTATCATCCGCGGGGCGGCGGTCCGGCGGGTTCGCCGGGCCGGACCTGGGGCGCCGCATGCCTCTCGGACCCGCCCTGGATCGAGTGCGGGGGATCGGGCTGACGCCGCCGCGGCTGCGCCGCGCGCCGGTCGTCCCGGTCGGCGCCGGGTGGACGGGGGCGGTGGGTGGCCGGGAGCCCGCCGCGGGCCGGGTCGCGCGAGATCGGGGTCAGCGGACGGCGACCAGGAACAGGCGCCGGAACGGGAACAGGGTCCGTCCGTCGGGGCGGCGCGGATACGCGCGGGCGATCCGGGCCGTGTAGTCGGCGAGGAAGGCCGTCCGCTCGTCGGCGGCGAGGGCGTCGAGGAGCGGCTTGAGCGCCGACCCGCGCGTCCACTCGACGACGGGATGATCCCCCTCCAGGACGTGGAGGTACTCCGTCTCCCAGATGTCGAGTCGCGCCACCACGGCCGCCAGCCAGTCGTGGTACGCCGCGGGCGGCGCGACCGGGTGCTTGCGCAGCAGCGGCGCGAGCCGCGCCGCCCACGGTCCCGTCCGGGCCGCGGCGGCCATTTCGGTGTGGGACGGCGCGTCGTGGTTCCGCGGCATCTGGACGGCGAGGACGCCGCCGGGCGCGAGGGCCTCCACCAGCCGGGGGAACAGGGTGGCGTGGTCGGGGAGCCAGTGGAGCGCCGCGTTCGAGAAGATGAGCTCGGCCGGCCGGGGCGGGCGCCACTCCTCGAGATCGGCCTGGACCCACCGGATCGCCGGCCCCGCCGCCGTCTCCCGGGCCGCGGCGAGCATCGCCGCCGAGCTGTCGACGCCGGTCACGGCGGCGCTCGGCCAGCGCTGGGCCAGGAGCCGCGTGGCGCTCCCGGTCCCGCAGCCCAGGTCGTAGACCTCGGTCGGCGCCGCCAGCGGCACCTGCGCCACCAGGTCGAGCGCCGGGCGGAGGCGCGGGCCCGCGAACTCGAGGTACTTCGCGGGGTCCCAGCCGATCACGGCCGGCGCCCTCCCGCGCGGGACCTCGCTGCGGCCGCGCGGAACCTGCCGGGCGCGCGTCGGGCCCGGCCGGCGCCGGACCCCGGCGGCGGGCCGGCGATGACGGGCGCCGGCCGGGGCGTCCCGGCGCCGCTCACAGCCGCTCGTAGAGGAGGTGGCGGCGGTTCCGGGTGAAGGGCCGGACCTGCGTGGGCCAGCGCCCCTGCTCGACCGCCTGCGCCCATCGGTCGCTCAGCAGCACCTCGGGCGACTCCAGCTCGTAGAGCGCGTTGTAGCGCGGCTCTCCCTCGACGACGATCGTCTTCCGCTCCCCGCCGATCATCAGCGTGAGCTCGCGCACCTGGAAGCGCGCCGCCGAGACGACGCCGGGGACCTGGAGGAGCGCCGGGACGTGCTCCCGGTCGTAGACCTCGTGGAACAGCGCCTCCTTCGAGGGGTCGACGTCCATCGCGGCCGAGAACAGGTAGCGGGTGCTGAGCGGCATCAGGCTGGCCTCCTCGCGGTTCGGGGTGGACGATGAGCGGCGGCCCGGGCGACGCGGGCGCCGACGCGGCGCGCCGGTCCGCCTACCGGGCGGCCGCGCCCGGGCCGTAGTCGCGCCGCCAGAGGGCGACGTAGGCGCGGGCGTTGCGGCGGACCTCCTCGAGCTCCTCGGGGGACATCTGGCGCACGGGCCGGGCCGGGACCCCCATCACCAGCCAGCCCGCCGGGACGATCTTCCCGGGCGGCACCACCGCGCCCGCGCCGACCTGGGCGTTCTCCCCGACGACGGCGCCGGTCAGCACGACCGCGCCGATCCCGATGCGGGCGTCCGCCTTGACCGTGCAGGCGTGCACGACCGCGCGGTGGCCGATCGTCACCCCGGGGCCCACGATGCACGGGAACTCGGGGGTCACGTGGAGCACGGCGCCGTCCTGGACGTTCGAGTCGCGGCCCAGGTGGACGTAGTTGTCCTCGTCGCCGCGGAGGACCGCGCCTGGCCACACGCTGGCGCCCTGCTCGATCGTGACGTCGCCGATGATCTCCGCGGTCGGGTCGATCCAGGTGTCCGGGTGGATCCGCGGCTCGCGCCCCGGGACCGCGCGGATCATCGTCCGGCCGCCCGGCGACGGGCCCGGCGCACCCGGCTCATGCGAGCCCCATCTGGCGCTGGATGGCGCGGGCCAGCTCGCTCGCCGGGTCCTCCAGCTGGGTCACGATCGAGTAGTGGTCCTGGCCGGGCATGTCCCACTCCTCCACGCGGAGTCCGCGCCCGCGCCAGGCGGCGGCGAGGCTGGCGGTCTGGCGGTGGTACTCGGCCCCCTCGAGGCCACCGACGGCGAGCAGCAGGGGGCCGGCCGTCTCCGGCACCAGGTGCACCGGGCTGTTCCGCCGCGCCACCTCGCTCCCGAGGCGCAGCGTGTCGTTGAGGTAGCAGAGCCGGATCGGCTCCAGGTCGTAGAGCCCGCTGATCCCGCAGCCGGCCTTGACGGCGTCCCTCGGGAGGCCGGCGAACGCCGGCCAGTCGGTCGCCATCAGCATGGCGACGAGATGGCCGCCGGCCGAGTGGCCCGAGACGGTCAGTCGATCGGGGTCGCCGCCCAGCGCGCGCACGTTCCGGTGGAGCCATGCGACCGAGGCGCGCACCTGCCGGACCAGCTCGTCCATGTCGACCGACGGGAGGAGGCCGTAGTTGACCACGGCGACGAGGGCGCCGAGCGGCTGGAACGCGCGGGCCACGAAGCTGAAGTCGGCCTTGTCGAGCGCCATCCAGTAGCCGCCGTGGACGAAGAGGTGGACGGGCGCCGGGCCGCGGCCCTCCGGCGGCAGGAAGAGGTCGACCGTCTCCCCGGGCCCGGGCCCGTAACGGAGGTCGAGCCGGACCGGCAGCGCGGTCCGGGTCCGCGCGCTCTCCGCGGGCCAGCGCGCCAGGTACTCGGGGTGGCGGGGGACCTTGCCGCGGTTGTTGTACTCGCGATCCAGCGCCTCGCGGTCGTACTCGAGGAACACCGTCGGGCCCATGGCGTCCGGCGGCATTCTACACCGCGGACCCCCGCCGGCCGGCGGCGGGCGGGCGCCGGAGCCGCCCTGCGCCACGCGGACGGCGTCCTCCGCGCGGGCGATGGGCGGTGCGCCGGCCGGGCCGCTGGCGCCCCTCGCGAGGGTTCGAACTCGGGCGCGATTCGTGGCACGCTCAGGGTGCCAGGGCCGGCATCCCGGGTTGCTCCGGCCCGGCGCCGGCCGCCAGCGGAGGTCCCCATGCTGCCCTACCGCGACGAGAACGAGACGCAGCGGACGCCCGTCATCACGCTGGCGCTGATCGCGCTGAACGTGCTGGTGTGGCTCCTGATCCAGGGCGCCGGGAGCCCGCTCCCCCTGGCCCGGTCGGTCTGCGAGCTGGGGCTGATCCCGGGCGAGCTGACCGGGCTCCTTCCCCCCGGGTCGCGCTTCCCGATGGGCGACGGCCTCGTCTGCCTGACCGACCCCGGCCGGCAGCCGCTCCACCTCGTGAGCTCCATGTTCCTCCACGGCTCGTGGATGCACCTCATCGGGAACATGTGGTTCCTGTGGCTCTTCGGGAACAACATCGAGGACTCGACGAGCCGCCCGCGGTTCGTGGTGTTCTACCTGATCTGCGGGCTGGCGGCGGCCCTGGCCCAGGTGGTGACGTCCCCGGGCTCGGTGATCCCGATGGTCGGCGCCTCGGGGGCGATCAGCGGCGTGATGGGCGCCTACCTCCGGCTCTTCCCGCGCGTCCGAGTCTACACGCTGGTGCCGCTCGGGTTCTTCATCACGTCCATCGCGCTGCCGGCGTGGATGATGCTCCTCTACTGGCTGGGGCTCCAGGTGCTGAGCGGGCTGGCGTCGTTCTCGAGCGAGGTCGGGGGCGGGGTGGCGTTCTGGGCGCACGTCGGGGGCTTCGCGGCCGGGCTCGTCCTGGTGAAGCTCTTCGTCCGCTCCGACCACCTGGCGGCCCACCGGGCGGGCCAGTGGCGGCCGCGGCGGGTGGCCTGGGACTGATTGCAAGCGGGGCGGAGCCAGCGGCGGCCGCCGTGGCTTCGCGGGCCTGACCGCGCCGGGTCCCCGGGCCGACCCCGGGGGACGAGGCGGGCGCCCGCGCGCCGGCCGGACGGCGCCGCCGCGCGGGCGCGGTCAGGCGATCTCGAAGAGCCCGGCCGCCCCCATGCCGCCGCCGATGCACATCGTGATCACCACGCGACGGGCGCCCCGGCGCTTCCCCTCCAGCAGCGCGTGGCCGGTCATGCGGGCCCCGCTCATCCCGTACGGGTGGCCGATGGCGATCGAGCCCCCGTCGACGTTCAGCCGCTCCATCGGGATGTCCAGCCGGTCGCGGCAGTAGACGACCTGCACCGCGAACGCCTCGTTCAGCTCCCAGAGGTCGATGTCGTCGACCCGGAGCCCGTGCCGCTGGAGGAGCCGCGGCACCGCGAACACGGGGCCGATCCCCATCTCGTCCGGCTCGCAGGCAGCGACCGCGAACCCGCGGAAGATCCCGAGCGGCTGGAGGCCGCGGCGCTCGGCCAGGCGGCCGTCCATCACCACGCACGCCGAGGCGCCGTCGGAGAGCTGGCTAGCGTTGCCGGCCGTCACGGTCCCCTCGGCGCTCACCACCGGCTTCAGGGCGGCCAGCCCGGCGGCCGAGGTGTCGGGCCGGTTCCCCTCGTCGTGGGTGAGGGTGACCGCCTCCTCGCGCGTCGCCCCGGTCGCCTTGTCGGTGACCAGCTTCACCGTCTTGAGCGGCACGATCTCGGCGTCGAGCCGCCCCTCGCGCTGGGCGGCCGCGATCCGCTGCTGGCTGGCCAGCGCGTAGGCGTCCTGCATCTCCCGCGTGACGCCGTAGCGGCGCGCCACGACCTCCGCGGTCTCGAGCATGCTCATGTACACCGCGGGCTTGTGCTCGAGCAGCCACTCCTCGGTGAGGTGGAACCGGTTCTGGTGCTCGTTCTGGACCAGGCTGATCGACTCGACGCCGCCCGCGACCGCGACCGGGACGCGGTCGACCAGCACGCGGTGGGCCGCGATCACGATAGCCTGGAGGCCCGACGAGCAGAACCGGTTGACGGTCATCGCGCTCGTGGTGACCGGGAGCCCCGCCCGGAGAGCCGCCTGCCGGGCGATGTTGTGCCCCGTCGCGCCCTCCGGCATGGCGCAGCCGAGCACCACGTCTTCCACCTCGGCGGGGTCGAGCCGCGCCCGCTGCACCGCGTGCTCGATGACGTGGCCGGCCAGGGTCGCGCCGTGGGTGTTGTTGAACGCGCCGCGGTAGGCCTTGCCGATCGGGGTGCGGGCCGTCGAGACGATCACCGCCTCCGCCATGGTCGTCGCCTCCTCGCCCGGTCCGGTCCGGGCGCGCGGGAAGGGTGGCTTCACCCTACCACACGCCGGCGACGGGCCAGCCCGGGGCGCGGCGGCGGCGCCGGCGACCCGGGGCAACCCGCGGCGGCGCCGGGGGGGGCGACCGCGCTCCATCGGCCAGGGCTCGGCCGTCGCCGGAGCGGAACTCGGCGCGGTGCCGCCCGTCGGGCCCGGGGTCGGCGGCGGGCTCCGGCCCGGCGCGCCGCCGAGGGTTCCCGCCGCGCCGGAGGGTTGTGGCGGGCCTCCGTCGCGGCGGGTACAATCGGCGTCGTGCGGCAGCCCCCGTCCACCGCCGTCTCACGCCGAACGCCCCAGGGAGAGCCCGGATGAAAGAGCTCGCGCGGCACGTCATGATCGACTTCCTGCCGATGAAGGAGTTCGCCGACGACCCGCTCGTCCTCACCGAGGGACGGGGGATCTACGTGACCGACGTCGACGGGCGTCGCTACATCGACGGGCTCTCGGGCACGTTCTGCGTCAACCTGGGGCACGGCAACCGCCGGCTGGCCGAGGCCGCCTCGCGCCAGATCGAGCGGCTGGCGCTGGCCTGCCCGACCCTCGGCACGAGCGACCGCGCGCTCGAGCTGGTGAAGCTGCTGCTCGACATCTCGCCGCCCCAGTACACCACGGTGAAGCTCCTCTCCGGCGGCTCGGAGGTGACCGAGGCGGCGATCAAGATGGCGCGGCAGTACCACAAGCAGACCGGGCGGGGGACGAAGTACAAGGTCCTGTCGCACTACCGCGCCTACCACGGGGCGACCGGGCACGCGCTCGCCGCCGGCGGCTGGCCGGGCTGGCGGGTCCCCTACGAGCCGCTCACGGGCGGCTTCATCCACCTCCACACGCCGGATCCCTACCGGACCCCGTTCCCCGGCGGTCCCGCCGACGTCGGCGCGACGTACGCGCGGCTCCTGGAGGAGGTCGTCGAGCTCGAGGGGCCCGACACGATCGCCGCGTTCATCACGGAGCCGATCATGACGTCGGCCGGCGTGGTCGTGCCGCCGCGCGACTACCTCCCGCGCGTGCGCGAGATCTGCGACCGCCACGACATCGTGCTCATCTTCGACGAGATCATCACCGGGTTCGGGCGGACCGGGAAGCTGTTC
>DASRDR010000184.1:0-10683 GCA_035652475.1 Candidatus Methylomirabilota bacterium
GTAGTCGCTCGTGGTCTCGTCGATCTGGGCGCGGATCTGCTTGATGCGGCCCTCGATCGTGGACGACTTGCCCGAGCCCTCGACGATGGTGGTGTTGTCCTTGTCGACGACCACCTTCTTGGCCTTGCCGAGATCCTCGAGCTTGATGTTCTCGAGCTTGATGCCGAGATCCTCGGTGATGGCCTTGCCGCCGGTCAGGGTCGCGATGTCCTGCAGCATGGCCTTGCGACGATCGCCGAAGCCCGGGGCCTTGACCGCGCAGCAGGCGAGCGTGCCGCGCAGCTTGTTGACGACCAGGGTGGCCAGCGCCTCGCCCTCGACCTCCTCGGCGATGACCAGGAACGGCTTGCCGGAGCGGGCGACCTGCTCGAGCAGCGGGAGCATGTCCTTCATCACGCTGATCTTCTTCTCGTGGATGAGGATCAGCGCGTCCTCCAGGACCGCCTCCATCCGCTCCGGGTCGGTGACCATGTACGGCGAGAGGTAGCCGCGGTCGAACTGCATGCCCTCGACGACCTCGAGGGTCGTCTCCATCGCCTTGGCCTCTTCGACGGTGATCACGCCGTCCTTGCCGACCTTCTCCATGGCCTCGGCGATCAGGTTGCCGATCGTCTTGTCGTTGTTCGCGGCGATCGTCGCGACCTGGGCGATCTCCTTCTTGTCCTTGGTGGCCTTGGACATCTTCTTGAGCTCCTCGACCACCTTCTCGACCGCCTGCTCGATGCCGCGCTTGAGACCCATGGGGTTCGCGCCGGCCGTCACGTTCTTGAGCCCCTCGCGGAAGACGGCCTGGGCGAGCACGGTCGCGGTCGTGGTGCCGTCACCGGCGACGTCGGAGGTCTTGGAGGCGACCTCCTTGATCATCTGGGCCCCCATGTCCTCGTAGGGGTCCTTGAGCTCGACCTCCTTCGCGACGGTGACGCCGTCCTTCGTGATGGTCGGGCTGCCGAACTTCTTGTCGATGACGACGTTCCGGCCCTTGGGGCCGAGCGTCGCTTTCACCGCCTCGGCGAGGATGTTCACCCCGCGAAGCAAGGCGGCGCGGGCCTCGGTGTCGAACATGAGCTGCTTGGGCATGAGCACGTCCTCCTTAGCGTCTCGATCCTGGGTGGGTGACCGGAACCGGCCTCAGTCGAGGATCCCGAGCACATCCTCCTCGCGGAGGATCAGGTACTCCTCGCCCTCGATCTTGACCTCGCTGCCCGAGTACTTCCCGAAGAGGATGCGATCGCCGGCCTTCACCTCGAGCGCGAGTCGCTTCCCCTCGTCGGTCACCTTCCCGTTCCCGACGGCGATGACCTTGCCCTCCTGGGGCTTCTCCTTCGCGGTGTCCGGGATGATGATGCTGCCGTGCCGCTCGTCCTGCTCTTCCAGACGCTTGACGAGAATGCGGTCGTGGAGCGGGCGAAGCTTCACCTTGGTGGCGGTCGCCATGACGTGTGCCTCCCTCCTTCGAACTGGGATAACCGGGGATGTACACCAGCCGCTGCTGGGACCCTCACCGAGGACGTTAGCACTCAGCGCGGTCGAGTGCTAATATAGCGACCGCGAGCGGCCTGTCAAGCCCGGCCCTCGGGCGGCCGGGGGCGGGAAGCCGGCTGGGGGCCGCCCGTCACACGTTCAGCTGGATCGAACCCCGTCCCGCGCGCCCCCACCGGCGCGCCGGGCTCGACACCGCTCCGCCCCGGTGGGTGGACGCGGAGGCAAGGAGCCACGCCGATGCCGGGGATCCTCGTCATCTCCCGTCACCTGCCGACCGAGGCCCTCGAGCTCGCGCGCGCGCGGGCGACGGTGCGTCTGGCCGCCGAGGACCGACGGCTGTCTCACGCCGAGCTCGGGGCCGCCCTGCAGGACGCCGACGGGCTGATCTGTCTCCTGACGGACACGGTCGACGACGCCCTCCTCGCCCAGGCTCCCCGGCTGCGCGTGGTCGCGAACGTCGCGGTCGGCTACAACAACATCGACGTCCAGGCCGCTACGCGACGGCGCATCGTGGTGACCCACACCCCGGGAGTCCTCACCGAGACCACCGCCGACTTCACGTGGGCCCTCCTCCTCGCGGTCGCGCGGCGCGTCCCGGAAGCGGACGCCTACACCCGGGCGGGCAAGTTCACCGAGTGGGGACTGATGCTCCTCCTGGGCGGCGACGTCCACGGCAAGACGCTGGGGATCCTGGGACTGGGTCGCATCGGCCGGGCCGTCGCCCACCGCGCGCGAGGGTTCGGGATGCCGGTGCTCTACCACGACGCCGTCCGCGACGCGGCGGCCGAGCGGGAACTCCGGGTCCGCTATCGCGACAAGGAGACGGTGCTGCGCGAGTCCGACTTCGTCACCCTCCACGTCCCGCTGCTCCCCGAGACCCACCACTACATCGGGGAGCGGGAGCTCCGGCTCATGAAGCCGACGGCCTACCTGGTCAACGCCGCGCGCGGCCCGGTCGTCGACGAGGCGGCCCTGGTTCGGGCGCTCAAGGAGGGCTGGATCGCGGGCGCCGGGCTGGACGTCTACGAGCACGAGCCGAAGGTCCATCCAGGGCTCCTCCAGTGCCCGAACGCGGTGCTCGCGCCGCACATCGCATCGGCGTCCCGCGAGACGCGGCTCCGGATGGCCACCATCGCGGTGGAGAATGCGCTGGCGGTCCTGGACGGGCGGCGCCCACCGAACCCGGTGAACCCGGAGGTGCTGGGCGACTGATCGGCGGCGGGTTCCACCGCCCGTCGGCCCGCGGCGGGAGGCCGGCGGGCGGGCCGGTCACTTCGCGCCGTAGACCCAGATCTTGCCGGCCGCGGCCAGGCCGAGCACGACGGTCCGGCCGTCGGTCACGGTGGTGACCGTGCCGGCCCACGGCGCGACCTCCTGGATCATGAGCCGGGTCCCCGGCCGCACGCCGTTCCGCCACAGGTGCTCGAGGAGTTTCCGGTCGGCCTCCGCCTCCTCGGTGATGCGCTCGACCGTCACCGTGGAGCCCTCGGGGGCCTGGTCGAGCGGGAACGGGCGGGCGCCGGAACGTGGCGCCATGCCGGGGATCGGGTTGCCGTGGGGGCAGGTGCTCGGCATCCCCAGGGTGACCGCCAGCCGGTCCTCGACCATGGGCGAGAGCGCGTGCTCGAGCCGGTGGGCCTCCTCGTGCGCATCCATCCAGTCCAGGCCGAGGATGTCCGTGAGCCAGCGCTCGAGCAGCCGGTGGCGCCGGGCCATCGACTCGGCGAGCGTCCGGCCGCGCCGGGTGAGGACGATCTGCTTGCCGGGACCCACCCGGAGATAGCCCGCCCGCGCCATGCGCTGGAGCGCCTCCGTCACCGCCGGCGGGGAAACCTTCAGGTGGCGCGCAAGACGCGCGCCGATGACCGGGCCCCCGCTGCCCGCCAGGTCGTAGATCGCCTCCAGGTAATCCTCGACCGAGGCGGTCGTCTCGCCGGCGACGGCGGCGCCCGGGCGCGGCATGCGGGGCGGCTTGGCGCGGGGCAGCGGGGACACCTTCCCTGGATCGCCGCTGACGGCGCGGCATCCGGATTATAGGCTGGCGCGCCCGCCTCGCGCAATCGACGGGCCCGGGCGATCCGCGCCGGGCTCGGGCGCGGACCCGCGCGCCGCCTCGGCTCACCCCCCGCCCAGCCGGCGCCGCAGCCGCGCGGCGCGACGGTGGAGCGCCGCGGTCAGGAGCGGCCGGGCGCCGGCACGCGCCCCGTCGGCCTCCAGGCGCCCCAGCGCCGCCTGGACCAGCGTGAGCGCCGCCGCGAAGTCGCGCGCCCGATGCTCGTGCAGCTTGGCGAGGTCGACCACGAGCCCGAGCGGGGGCCGGGCCGCGCGCGCGACCGCCTGGCTCCAGAGGCGGCGCGTGTCCTCGATCCGCCCGCCGCGTCGCCTGAGCAGGCCGAGCCGCCACGCCACCCAGGCGTCGAGCTCCGGGGCGACCCCGGCCTGGAGCGCCGCCTCGTAGAACACCGCACTCCGCGACGGGTCCCGGCGCTCGAGCCACCGCCCGGCGCCCACCCACTCGAGCGCGTGGTGGCGCGGGTCGGGACCGTCGAGCAGCGCATCGGCACGCGCGTGGAGCGCCGCCAGCGCCACGAGATCCCAGCGGTTGTGGCGGAAGATCCGCGGCAGCGGGCCGGGATCGCCGGTCCGCAGGTACCGGAAGTAGAGCTGCGGGACGAGCGCCCCGGGCAGGTCGTCCCCTCGATCGAGCCCCAGGAGGGCGCCTTCCAGCGTCGTCAGCCGGCAGTCGGCGACCAGCCCCCGCCAGAGCGCACGCGCCAGCGGATAGAGGTCCCGGTGGGCGACGGTGTCGCCCCACCACCGGGCCCGGCCCAGGAGGTACCGCGTTTCGAGGAGCGGCAGGTCGAAGGTGCGGCCGTTGAAGGTGACGAGCTCGCGGACGTCGGCCAGCGCCCCGTGGAGGGCGGCGAGGAAGGCGGCCTCGGCCCCGAGATCGCCGAGAAAGTACTGGGTGATCCGGAGCCCGGTCTCCCGCCAGGTCGCCAGCCCGACCAGGAACACGTAGGTCCCGGTCCCGCCGGCGAGCCCGGTCGTCTCCGCGTCCAGGTACACCGTGCCGTCCGGGGGCGCGGCGACCTCGAGCCCGAGCCTCCGGAATGGCACGAACTCGACGCGCCGGAGGGCCGGTCCGTGCGGGGTCGCGACCGACTCCAGCGGCGAGGCCGTCGGTGCCGGCCGCGGCCGGGGCGGAGGGGACGCCTCGAGCCGGCGGAGCAGCGCGCGCAGCCGCGCGAGCTCGAGGTCCCGGTCCGGGGGCGAGCTCGCCAGCGGCACCGGGGCGGCGCCCCGCTCAGGCCGTGAGGCGGGCCAGGAGCGCCGCGACGATCGGCTTGGCGCGCCGGCCGACCTCGTTCACGGGCCCCACGCACGAGGGGCACCCCACGCGACAGCCGCAGGCGGCGAGGGTCTCCCGGGCGCGGGTGAGCAGCGGGGGGACCAGCTCGAACAGGCGCTCGGTCAGGCCGACCCCGCCGGGCTGGTTGTCGTAGAGGTAGATGGTGGGCTCGAAGCGCTCGGCGGCGAGCAGCCGGGCGCGCGTCCGTTCCGTGGTGAGCACCGGGCGGGCCGCCGCCGGGGCGCCCGGCTCGGGCGGCGCGGCGTCGCCGAGCCAGGACCCCAAATCCCGCACGTCGCACATGAGGAACAGCGGCGCCAGGTGGTGGAGAAGGTACGCCAGGCCGCGCAGGCCATCGACCAGCGCGTCGCGGTCGGGGGAGATTGCGGCCAGGACCTCCGGCGGCACCGTCAGCCACAGCCCGGCGGTCTGCATCTCCTGCTGCGGGAGCTCCACCTCGCCGGCCCCGACGTTCTCCATCGTCTCGAACTTGATCTTCTTGAATCCCACGACCTGCTCGGCGACGAGGAGCTCCCCCTGCTCGACGCGGCCGGCGTCGCCCCCGGCGGCCGTCGTCTGGAAGCGGTCCAGCGCCCAGACGCCCTTCGCGGTCACCGCGTCCGTGAAGTAGTCGACCTCGACCCGCCGGACGTAGGCGACCTTCTCCTCGTCCTCGCGGAACCGCAGCTCCTGGACCTCGTACTGCTCGCCCTCGACCAGGTAGATCGCCTTGGGATGGATCATCGCGAAGGCGCTCTTCCAGTCGACCTCGGCGATGATCTGGCGCTTCTTCGTGAGCCGCCGGACCGCGTCGCGCGCCTCGAGCTCCCGGTGGGTTGTGTCCAGCACGACGAAGTTGTCGCTCGAGATCGTCCGGAGCGAGAGGTGATCCGCCGGATAGCTCTCGCTCGTCCAGTGATACCGACCGCCCGCCCGGTGAAGCAGCCCCTCCTCCTCGAGCAGCCGGAGGTAGCGGCCGACGTCCTGCTCTCCGAACGGCTCGTCCTCGCTGAACGGCAGCTCGAACGCGGCGCACTTGAGGTGCCCGACCAGGACGTAGGGGTTGTCGGGGTTGACGAGCCCGTGCTCCGGCGGCGCGCCGAAAAAGTAGTCGGGGTGGGTCACGATGTACTGGTCGAGCGGCGCCGAGGACGCCACCAGGATCGCCGCCGAGAGCCCCGTGCGTCGGCCGGCGCGCCCGGCCTGCTGCCAGGTCGACGCGACCGTGCCCGGGTAGCCGGCCAGCACCGCCACGTCCAGCCGGCCGATGTCGATCCCGAGCTCGAGGGCGTTCGTCGACACCACTCCCAGGACCTCTCCGCCGCGCAGCCCCCGCTCGACCTCGCGCCGCCGGTTCGGCAGGTACCCGCCTCGGTAGCCCCGGATGGCGTTGGTGAACGCCGGCGCCCGTTCCACGGCCGCCTTGAGGTCGGTCAGCGCCACCTCCTCGGCGAGCCGACTCCCGGTGAAGACGATCGTCGGGATCCGCGCGCGCAGGAACGGGGTCGCGAGCCGGCTGGCCTCCTTCAGGTAGGAGCGCCGAATCCCCAGCTCGCGGTTGACCACCGGCGGGTTGTAGAAGACCAGCACCCGCTCGCCGGTCGGCGCCCCGCTCTCGGCGACCAGCCCGACCGGCTGGCCGGTGAGGCGCTCCGCGAGCTCCTGCGGGTTGGCGATGGTCGCCGAGGTGCAGACGAACTGCGGCGCGGCGCCGTAGTGTCGGCAGATCCGCTGCAGCCGCCGGAGCACGTTCGCGAGGTGACTCCCGAACACGCCGCGGTACGCGTGAAGCTCGTCGATGACCACGTACCGGAGGTTCTGGAAGAGGCCGATCCACTTCGTGTGGTGCGGCAGGATCCCGGCGTGGAGCATGTCCGGGTTCGTGAGGACGACGTTGGCCCGCGCCCGGACGGCCCGACGGGCATCCTGGGGCGTATCGCCGTCGTAGGTGTGGATGCGCAGCTCGGGGAGCGCGCGGGCCAGCTCCTCCAGCTCCGCCAGCTGGTCCTGGGCGAGGGCCTTGGTGGGGAAGAGGTAGAGCGCGCGCGCCGCGGGATCCGTGAGCAGCGCCTGGAGCACCGGCAGGTTGTAGCAGAGGGTCTTCCCGGACGCGGTCGGCGTCACCACCACGCAGTGGCCGCCCTTCGCCAGGAGCTCGGCCGCCTGCGCCTGATGCGTGTAGAGCGCGGGGATCCCGCGGGCGCGAAGGGCGTCGGCGAGTCGGGGGTCCAGGCTGTCCGGGACCGGAACCGTGCGCGCGGGGCGGGCGGGGAACCGGCGGACGGCGGTGACGGCGTAGCCCGACTCGGCGACCAGCCGCGCGATCAGGTCGGCGAGGTCGGCGCCGCGCTCCTCGGGCCCCGCCATGTCGGCCGCCATCTTAGGAGTCGCCCGCACGCATTGTCAACGTTGGCGGGCCGCGGTTGAATGGACCGATGCGCCCCGCTCCCGCCCCGGTCGAGCCCGCCCGTCGCTGGCGGTTCCTTCCGCCGCTCCTCTGGATGGGCCTGATCGCGATGGGCTCGTCGAGCGCGCTGGGCGCCGACCACACCGAGAGGTGGGCGAGCGCGGCGCTCGGGCGCCTCCTGCCGCACGCCAGTCCGGCGCTCATCTACGACTTCCACACCGCGCTCCGCAAGATGGGCCACGTGGTCGAGTACGGGATCCTCGCGGTCCTCTGGCGGCGCGCGCTCGCGCCCGCGCCGCGCGCCCTGATCGGCGCGCTCGCGCTCGCGGCGGCGTATGCCGGGGTGGACGAGTGGCGGCAGGGCCTGGCCCCGAACCGGGACGCCTCGGCCGTGGACGCCCTCCTCGACAGCGTGGCCGCCGCTGGCGCGCTCGCCGCGTGGGAGGGCGGGGGGCGGGTCGCGGCGATCACGTTCCGCGCGCTGGCGTGGGCGGCCACGCTCGGGGCGGCGCTCGCCGCCGCCGGGGCGGCGCTGGACCTGGCCGTCGGATCGCCCCCCGCGACGCTCGGGCTCACGGCGGGCGGGCTGGCGGTCGCGGCGGCGGCGCTGGGCTGCGCCGCCCGGCTGGCCGCCACCCCGCCTGTGGTCCCCGCCCCCGCGCCGCTCTGAGCGACCGCCCCGGAGGCCCCCGGGATACGCGCCATCGCGCGCGCGACGGGGGGGCCCGAGGGGGGACACCGAGGCAGGCGCCGGGGACGCCGCGCGGCCGCCCGGCGGTGGACGCCGCAGCTCAACCGGCCCGATCGAGCCGGACGACCACCTCGATGTGGGGCGTGTGGGGGAACATGTCGATCGGCTGGACCGCCTGCACCCGGTAGCCCGAGGCGCAGAGCGTCCCCAGGTCCCGCGCCAGCGTGGCGGGATTGCAGGAGACGTACACGACCCGCGCGGCGCCGAGCCCGGCCAGACTGCGGAGCGCCTTGGGGTGAAAGCCGGCCCGCGGCGGATCGGCGACCACCACCTCGGGCCGCACGCCCCGGGCGAGCAGCGCCGGGAGGAGGTGGCGCACCTCCCCCGGCAGGAAGGTGCAGTTCGTGATCCCGTTCTCCCGGGCGTTGCGCGCGGCGTCCTCGATCGCCGCCGGGACCAGCTCGATCCCGTACACCGCCCGCGCGCGGCGGGCGAGCAGCAGCGTGATCGCCCCGGTGCCCGCGTAGAGGTCCAGGACCGTCTCGGTGCCGGTCAGCCCGGCGTAGTCGGCCACGATGCCGAACAACCGCTCGGCCTGGCGGGTGTTCGTCTGGAAGAACGAGTTGGCCGAGATCGAGAACGTGAGCCCGTCCAGGCGCTCGTGGATCCGCTCGTCGCCGGCGATCGGGTGCTCCTCCACCCCGACCGCGACGGCCGCCTTCTTCGGGTTGACGTTCAGGACCACCGAGCTCACGCGAGGGCACCGGGCCCGGAGCCGGTCCGCCAGTGCGCGGGCGGCCGCGACGTCGGGTGACGCGGTCACGAGGTTCACCATCGCCTCCCCGGTCGCCCGTCCCTCCCGCAACACGAGGAAGCGGAGCAGGCCCTCCTGGGACTCCTGCCGGTACACGCTGCAGCCCGCTTCGGCCACGAACGCGCGCGCCTCGGCGAGCACGCTATTCATGGCGTCGGACTGGAGGAGACAGCGCTCGATGTCCAGGATCGCGTCGTAGCGCTCCGCCTCGTGGAGGCCGACCACGGGACGCCCGTCGACCTCCGCGAACGTGAACTCCATCTTGTTCCGGTACCCGTAGAGCTCCGGGGCGCCGATGATCGGCGACAGCGGCACGTCGCCGAGCCCGCCCAGCCGGGCCAGGCACTCGGCGACCTGGCGCTGCTTGAACTCGAGCTGGGCGGGGTACGCGATGTGCTGGAGCCGGCACCCGCCGCAGCGCCCGAAGTAGGGGCACGGGGGCTCGATGCGGAGGGCGGAAGGGCTGACCAGGCGCTCGATCGTGCCGCGCGCGAACCGGGGCCGCACCTGATTCAGCCGGACGTCGGCGCGGTCGCCGGGGACGCCGCCCGGCACGAACACGACGTAGCCGCCGGCCCGGGCGACTCCCTCGCCCCCGAACGCCAGGTCGGTCACGTCCACGGTCAGGAGATCGCCGCGTCGCGCCGAGGCCATGCGCCTGCATGCTACCGGCGCGTCCCCGCCCCGTCAAACGCGCGAAGCTTGTGAGCGCATATCGCGGGTGCTACCATAGTGGGCCGAATCTCGACGGCATGAGCGCTGACCAAGCCCCGGCGATCGCACCGGGCCACGCGCGCTATGCGCTCGGGGTGCTGTTCGCGATCAACTTGTTCAACTACGTCGACCGGCAGATCCTCTCCGGCGTCCTGCCCCTGGTGCAGAAGGATCTGGCGCTCTCGGACGCCGCGCTCGGCTCGCTCGCCTCGGCGTTCATGATCCTGTACCTGGCCGCCTCGGTGCCGCTCGGCATCCTCGGCGACCGCGTGCCGCGCCAGCGCCTCATCGCGGTGGGCGTCGGGGTGTGGAGCCTGGCGACCCTGGTCTCGGGCCTCGCCCGGTCGTACGGGCAACTGTTCGTCGCGCGCTCGGTGGTCGGGATCGGCGAGGCCTCCTACGGCCCGACCGCCACCGCGATGGTCTCCGACCTCTTCCCCCGCGCCCGCCGAGGGCTCGTCAACGGCATCTTCAACGCCGCCATCCCGCTCGGCGGCGCGGTCGGCGTGATCCTGGGGGGCCTGGTCGGCACGGCGTTCGGGTGGCGGGCCGCGTTCCTGCTGGTGGGCCTCCCGAGCCTCGCGCTCACCGCCCTCGCCTGGCGGCTCGGGGACCCGCAGCGGGGCGCCCACGACGGGCTCGGGGCCGCAGCCGGCACCGGGGCCACCGGCGTCGTCGACAGCGTGCTCACGCTGTTCCGCACGCCGACCTTCGTGATGGTCTGCGCGGTCGGGATGCTCGTCGCGTTCGCGATCGGGGCGTTCAACCACTGGCTGCCCCTGTACCTACACCGGGTGAAGCACCTCTCGATCCCGGAGGCGAGCTTCTGGTTCGGCGTCCTGTCGGCGACCGGCGGCCTGGTCGGCGTGATCGCGGGGGGCCTGATCGGCGACGCGCTGGCCCGCCGCACGCCGGCCGGGCACCTGATCACGATCGGGGCCGGGTTCCTGCTGGCCGCGCCGGCCGGGCTGGTCATGATGCTGGCCCCGGGCCGGGCGGTCTTCCTGCCGTCGCTGTTCCTGTCGGTCGCCTCGCTGGTGCTCTACATCGGCAGCGTCAACGCGGTGATCCACAACGTGGTGCACCCGGCGCTCCGGGCGACCGCGATGGCCATCTTCGCCTTCATCGTGAACCTGGGCGGGGCCGCGCTCTCGCCGGCCCTGGTCGGGCTCATCTCCGACCGCCGCCAGTCGCTCCAGACCGCCATGCTCATGCTCCCGGCG
>DASRDR010000185.1:0-17333 GCA_035652475.1 Candidatus Methylomirabilota bacterium
AGCAGCCGCTGCTTGGCCTCCTCGGCGGTGAACCCGGCGATCCGCTCGAGCTGCCGGCGCTGCTCGTCGACGAGCGCCTGCTGGCGGCTCTCCAGCTCCTTCAGGGCCTGCTCGCGCCCGCGAAGCCCCTCCTCGCGGGTGTGGTACTCGCGGTCGCGCCGGTCGAGCTGGTCGAGCCGGCGCGTCACCTGCTCTTCCTTCTGGGTCAGGCGTCGCTCGAGCGCCTGCACCTCCCGCTGCCGCTCCTTGAGCTCCTGCTCGAGGTCCGTCCGCGCCCGGTACACGACCTCCTTGGCCTCGATCGCCGCGTCCTTCAGGCGGGACTCGGCCGCTCGCTGGGCCTCCTCCAGGATGCGGCGGCCGTGCTCGGCCGCGTCCCCCAGCCGGCGGGACGTGACCTGTCGTTGGACGAGCATGCCGGCGACCAGGGCGAGCGGGACCAGGACCAGGGCGGTGACGCCCAGCACGATGATGACCGTCGAGGGCTCCAGGATCGTCACCTCCCCCTCGCGCGATCCGCCCGCCCGGCGGGGATTCTCGAGGCGGGGCGGGCGCCGCCCGTCGCGCGCGTCGCGGACTCCCCTTAAGTGCGCTCCACACTAGGCGGTTCTTGCCCGAGTGTCAAGGGAGCCGGCGCGGGAGCGCGCCGCGGCGAATTCCCGACGGGGGAGGCGTCCCGCGCGGGGGCGGTGGCCGGCCGGCCGGACCGCCGGCGCGGGCGCGGCAGAGCGGAGCGGCGGGCTCGGTGATCCGGGGGGCGAGCGGCCCTCGGGGCGCCCCGTTCCGGACCTGCAGCCGCCATCCACCGTGGCGGCAGCGGCACGCCCACCGCCGGGGTGGGCGACCCGGCTGCGGAGACGGCGGCGGGCGGGACTGCGTCGCCCCGCCCGCCTGTGGCCCCGCCTCTGTCGTGTGCTCGGTCGGTCCGAACCTGGCTCAGCCAGGTGGGAGCCCGGAGCGCGGCTTCAGGCGTCCCCTCGTCCGAGGGGCGTGCACACCGCCGACGCGACAGGACTCCCGTTCACGTCGATAGGCTCGCGACCTTGCCTTGCATCACGCGCAGCGCAGGGACGCGGTCTCGCCCATTAAGCCTCGCCGCCGCGTCCCGGTCAAGCGCGCGCGGAGCCCGTGGGGCCCGCTCTCGCGCGGACCCGGGGGCGCGGAGCCCCGGCGGCCGGCGCGGAGCGACGACGGTCCCCCGCGGAGCGGGCCCTCACCCCGCCGTCGCCGACCCGCTGCCCCCGCCCTCGGCCAGGATGCGATCCAGCCGCTCGAGCAGCCGATCCAGGCGCGCCGCGATCTCGCGGTCGCCCTCGCGCGAGCGGAAGAGCTCGTCGGCGAGGTGGAGGCCGGCCAGGAGCGACAGCCGGAGCGGGTCCTGGAGCCGTCCCTGCTCCTGCACGCCCTCGACCCGGCCGTTCAGGTACGCCGCGAGCTCCCGGATGTACTCCGGGGTGCCGCGGCCGCGGACGCTGAGTCGCTGGCCGAGGATCTCGACCTCCGCCCGTCCCTCGATCATGCGCCCCTCCCGCCGCCCGCCCCGCGCGGCGGCCCGGCCTCGAGCCCGCTGCGCGCTCCGACCGGCCCTCCGCTCACAGGCCCTCGATCCGACCCAGGTCCCGGAGCACGCCCTCGATCTGCCCGAGCAGTCGGCGCCGCTCCTCGAGGAGCTGCCGGTGCTCCCCCTCGAGCCGCGTCAGGGCCGAGAGCCGGGTCCGGAGCCCGTCGGCCTCCTCCTGGAGCTCCGCGGCCCGCGCCCCGAGCGCCGCTCGTTCCTCGCTCAGGCGGGCGTTCTCGACCCGGAGCCGCCCGATCAGCTCGATCGCCCGCTGGACGTGCTGCTCGAGGAGCGCCAGCCGCTCCGCGACGTCACTCATCGGCCGTCGGCGTCGTCGGCGCCGCGGACCTCGACGCCCAGCGCGGCGCGGAGACGGGCCACGACGTCGGCGTGGGCGCGGTTCACCTCGGCGTCGGTCAGCGTCCGGTCGTCGGCCTGGTACCAGAGCCCGTAGGCGAGGCTCCGCCGTCCGGTCCCGACCTGGGCGCCCTCGTAGACGTCGAAGAGCACCGCCCGCCGGAGCCACGGGACGGACAGCTCCTGGATCGCGCGCGTCACGGCAGCCGACGGCAGGGTGGCCGGGACCACGACGGCGAGGTCCCGGGCCACGCCGGGGAAGCGGGGGAGCGGCCGGTGGCGCCGGGGCGCCTCCGGCCGCGCTCGCACCGCGTCCAGGGACAGCTCGGCGACGAACACGGGAGCGGGCAGGTCGAAGGCCTGCTGGACGGCCGGGTGCAGCTCCCCCAGGGTGCCCACCACGGCGTCCCCGACGAGGACCCTCCCCGCGCGTCCCTCCTCGAGCCACGGCACCGCGGCCGGCTCGACGCCGATGTCCCCCCGCCCGAGCGCCTCCACGAGGTTCTCCACCAGGCCCTTCGCGTCGAACACGTCGGCGCGGGCGCGGGGCAGGGCCCAGGTGCGCGGGCCGCGCGCGCCCGTGAGCACCACCCCCACCCGCGTGTCCTCGTCCGGGAGCTCCCCCGCCCCGCGCCCCTCGAAGACGCGGCCGATCTCGAACAGCCGCACGTCCGGGGACTGGCGGTGCACGTTGGTCGCCACCACTTCCAGGAGCCCCAGGAGGAGGCTCGGTCGCAGCACGGACCGGTCCGTCGCCAGCGGATTCCGGAGCCGGACGACGCGCGGGTCGTCCGGCTCGAGCCCGAGGAGCCGCAGCCGGTCCGGGTCGACGAGCGAGAGCGTCACCGCTTCCGTGCAGCCGGCCGCCGCCAGCACCTGCCGCACCGCGTCCTGCGCCACCAGGTGCGGCGGCCGCCGGGTCAGCGCCAGCGGCCCCGCCGGGAGCCGCGAGGGGATCCGGTCGTAGCCCCAGACGCGCGCGACCTCCTCGACCAGGTCGTCCTCGATCGCGATGTCGCGCCGGAACGAGGGCACGACGACCTCGAAGCCGCCGGGCCGGGCCGTGGCGGGGAATCCGAGGGCCCGCAGGATGTCGGCGACGACGGCCGGCGGCGGCGCGGTGCCGACCACCCGCTGCACCCGATCCAGGCGGAGCGACACCGTCGGGGGCCGCCGGGGAGCCGGGTAGGCGTCCAGCACGCGCTCCGCCACGCGCGCGGAGGCGAGCTCCCCGATCATCCGCGCGGCGCGGTCGAGCGCCGCCCGGAGCCCCTCGATGTCCGCGCCGCGCTCGAAGCGGTACGAGGCTTCGGTCGAGAGCCCCAGCGCCCTGGCGGTGCGCCGGATGGCGACCGGCTGGAAGTAGGCGCTCTCGAGGAGCACCGTCCGGGTGGCGGCGCGCACCTCGGTGTCCGCGCCTCCCATGACGCCGGCCACCGCGACGGCGCGCCCGGCGTCCGCGATGACCAGCATGGCGGGGTCGAGCGCCCGCGACTGCCCGTCCAGGGTGACCAGGCGCTCCCCCTCCCGGGCCCGCCGGACCACGACGTGGCGCTCGGCCAGGCGATCGGCGTCGAACGCGTGGAGGGGGTGCCCGAGCTCCCACAGGACGTAGTTGGTGGCGTCGACGACGTTGTTGATCGGGCGCAGGCCGGCCGCCCGGAGGCGCTGGGCCAGCCAGGCCGGCGAGGGGCCCACGCCCACGTCCCCGATCAGCCGGGCGGCGTACCGGGGACAGAGGTCGGGATCCTGCAGCGTGATCCGCCAGCCGCTCGTCGTGAGCCCGGGGTCCCCGGCCACCGCGACGTCGGGCGGCCGGAAGCGGCCGCCGGTCAGGGCGGCGACCTCGCGGGCCACCCCGACGACCGACAGGCAGTCGGGGCGATTCGGCGTGACCTCGACCTCCAGGATCGCGTCGTCGAGCCCGAGATGCGCGACCAGGTCGGCGCCGACCGGCGCGTCTCCGCCCAGCAGGAGCACGCCGCCCGCGTCCTCGCCGATCCCGAGCTCGGCCTCCGAGCAGAGCATCCCCTCGGAGGACGTGCCGCGGATCACCGCGACCGCGACCGTCCGGTCGCCGGGCAGCACCGCTCCCGGGGCCGCGAACGCGGCGCGGACGCCCGGCCGCACGTTCGGGGCCCCGCACACCACCCGGTAGCGATCCGCGCCGGTCGAAACCTCGCAGACCCGCAGCGCGCCCCCGGCCGGGTGCGGGCTCACGTCCAGCACCTCGGCGACGACCACGCCCCGGAGCGCGGCGGCCGCCGCGCCGACCAGGCTCGCCTCGACCCCCGCCATCGTCAGCCGCTCGGCGATGCGCGGCGGATCGGCGGGGGTGTCGACGAACTCCCGCAGCCAGCGGACCGGGATTCTCACGCGGATCCCCGGCCGCTAGAACTGCGCCAGGAAGCGGAGGTCATTCTCGAAGAACAGCCGGATGTCGTCGATGCCGTACCGCAGCATCGCCACGCGCTCGATCCCCATGCCGAACGCCCACCCGGTGATCTCCTCGGTGTCGTACCCCATGGTTTGGAGGATGCGCGGGTGCACCATCCCGCACCCCAGGATCTCGAGCCACCCGGAGGCCTTGCAGACGCGACAGCCGGCCCCCCGGCACAGGAAGCAGAGGACGTCCACCTCGGCCGACGGCTCGGTGAAGGGGAAGAACGACGGCCGGAACCGGATGCGGCTCTCGGGGCCGAAGAGCTCGCGGGCAAACAGCTCGAGCGTTCCCTTGAGGTCGGCCATCGTGATGCCGTGGTCGACGGCGAGCCCCTCGACCTGGTGGAAGACGGGCGAGTGGGTGATGTCGGCGTCGCGCCGGTACACGCGGCCGGGGCAGATGAGGCGGAGCGGCGGCTTCTGCCGCTCCATGGAGCGGATCTGCACGGGGGAGGTGTGCGTCCGGAGGAGCACCTCGCCCGCGACGTAGAAGGTGTCCTGCATGTCACGGGCCGGGTGATCCTTCGGGATGTTGAGGGCCTCGAAGTTGTAGTAGTCGAGCTCGACCTCGGGGCCCTCGGCCACCGCGAACCCCATCCCCGTGAACACGTCGACGATCTCGTCCTGGACGCGGGTGAGCGGATGGAGCTTCCCCGGCGGGATCCGGCGCCCCGGCAGCGTCAGGTCCACCGCCGTCGCCGCCAGTCGCGCGCGGCGCTCGAGCCCCTCGACGGTGACCGCGCGGGCCGTCAGCGCGGCCTCGATCACGTCCTTGGCCTCGTTCGCCTCGCGGCCGACGACCGGCCGCTCGGCCGGGGGGAGCGTCGGCATCGAGCGCAGCAGCTGGGTGAGGAGGCCCTTCTTCCCGAGGTACCGGACCCGGACGTCCTCCAGCTCCCGTCGCGTGGTCGCCCGCGCGATCTCGCCCTGGGCGCCCTCGACGATGCTGCGCACGCGCTGGTCGCTCATGCCGGCCCGTCGGGCATTCTACCGGAACGCCGTACGCCACGAAAGCCGCGCCGGCCGCGGCGCGGGCGCATCCCGAGCCGCGGAACGCGGACGGCCCGGGGGCGGGCTCGCGCGCCGCCCGGGCATCGCGCGGCGCGCCGGCCGGGGTCACGGGACGGGCGGGGCGGGCGCGGAGCGCCGCCCGGACTCGCCCGGCGCGCGGGCGGGCCGGCGTCGCGGGCGCGCGGGCTACGGGCAGTCGCCGATCGTCGCCGTGAAGTTGATCTTCCCGTTCGCGGGGATGTACGTCGGGGTCGCGGCGCACTGGTACACGGGCGCGGGGGTGATGAGCGAGTTGACCTCGGTCATGGAGGTCGGGAAGGTCCCGTTCGTCCGCCCGTAGTAGATCGCGATCGCCGAGCGCAGGCTGGCGACGGTGCCGTAGTCGGCGGCGAGCTTGGACTTCTTGGTGACGTCCTGGTAGATCGCGATCGCGATGGCGGCGATCACCGCGATGATCGCCACGACGATCATCAGCTCGATCAGCGTGAGCCCGGCCTGTCCGCGCGGCGGGACCCGCCGCCGGCGCCCCTGGGTCTCACGACGGACCGTGCCTGCCGGCCCTCTCGCCCCCACGCGACCCTGCGCCGCCATGCTCGCCCCCTTTCCACCCACGAACGCCCGTTCGCGTAGCAAGCGGGATGCCGATGGCGCCCTCGCGAGCTGCCGTCATGGTACGGCGAATTGGCGCAAGAGCCCAAGCAACGGTCGGGAGGGCGCGGGGCCGGGCCCGTCGCGGGGGGTGACAATGCGCGCGCGCCGGTGACGAAAAATCGCCCGGGCTCGCCGCCCGAGGCCGGGCCTGGACTGGGGGGCCCCCCGGCCCGCCGGCGGCACCGATTCCCGGCGGGGTGTCGGGCGCCCGTGGACCCGCCGAGCTGTGCCGGGATAGCCAGCGCCGGCGGCGCCGATTCCCCGGGGTGTCGGGCACCCGCGCGGCGCGGGCCGGTCCCCGGAACCCGGCTCAGGTCCCCGGCATCCCCGCCGGGGGGCGGCCGGAACGGCTCAGCGGCCGCTGTGGGTCCGGGCCGTCTCCACCAGGCGGGCGAACGCGGCCGGGTCGTTCACGGCCAGCTCCGCCAGCACCTTCCGGTCCAGGGTGATCCCGGCGCCCTTGAGGCCCCGCATGAACGCCGAGTACGGCAGCCCGAGGCTCCGGCACGCCGCGTTGATGCGGAGGATCCACAGCGAGCGGAAGTCCCGCTTCCTGGCGCGACGATCGCGGTAGGCGAACGCGAGCGCCCGCAGCACCGTCTCGGCGGCGGTGCGATAGAGGCGGCGCCGGCCGCCCCAGTAGCCCTTCGCCTGCTTGAGGACCTTCTTCCGGCGCTGACGGGTCTTGGGCCCGCCCTTGGTGCGCGGCATCGCTGGCTCCTTCTCGCCTCGCTCGGGCCCGGGGGGAGGCGCGCCCCTGCGTCGCCCGGCCCGGGCGCGCCGCGCCTGCGCGCGGACGGCCGGGCCGCAGGACTCCGGCGGCGGGTCCCGCCGGGGCACGGTGAGGGCCTGACCGGGGGCGTCCCCCGGCGGCACGGCCACGACGACCGGCCGGGCGTCGAGGGCCGGGACCCCCGACGGACACCGCGAGAGTGTACCACGCCGGCGGGGGATCCCCCCGCGTCGCCGGACGGGGCGGCTCGGGTCGGGCGGGTTAGAGGTACGGGACCAGGCGGCGCATGCGCTTCTCGTCCGCCGCCGAGATCAGCGTCGCCTTGCGGAGCTTCCGCTTCCGCTTCGGGGGCTTCCACTCGAGGAGGTGACTCTTCCAGCCCTTGGCGCGGGCCAGCTTGCCGGTGCCGGTGGCCCGGATGCGCTTGGCCGCGCCGCGCTTGGTCTTGAGCTTCGGCATGGGATCCGCTCTCCGTTCGTCCCGTCAGCGCTGCTTCGGGGTCAGGATCATGACCATGTTCCGCCCCTCGAGCTTGGCGTGGCTCTCGATGCTCGCGATGTCGGACATCTGCTGGGTCATCCGGTCCAGCAGCCGGCGACCGAGCTCGGTGTGCACCATCTCGCGACCGCGGAACCGCACCGTGACCTTGGCCTTGTTCCCGTCCTCCAGGAACCGCCGCACGTGGCGCGCCTTGAACTGAAAATCGTGCTCGTCCGTCTTGGGCCCCATCTTGACTTCCTTGACCTGGATGACCGTCTGCTTCTTCCGGGCATCCTTCGCCCGCCGGCTCTGCTGGTACTTGAACTTGCCGAAGTCCATGATGCGGCAGACCGGCGGCACGGCTTCCGGCGCGACTTCGACCAGGTCCAGCTCCCGCTCCTGTGCGATCCGGAGCGCGTCGGTGATCGGCAGGATGCCGAGCTGCTCGCCCTCGGCACTGACCACCCGGACTTCCCGAGCCCGTATTCCCTCGTTGACCCTGAGGTCCCGCTGCAGTGTGGAGATGCGCTTTACCCCCGTTCGGGCCCGATGCGTGATGTCACGGCCCGGGCCCGGATCTCGGCCGTGACCTCGGCGAGGAAGGCGTCGACCGGCATCGCGCCGACGTCCTCGCCACCCCTCTTGCGCACGCTCGCGGTGCCGTCGCGGGCCTCTCGCTCCCCCACGACCAGCGCGTACGGGAGCTTCTGGAGCTGCGCCTCTCGCACCCTGTAGCCGAGCTTCTCCGAGCGGTCGTCGAGCTCGGCGCGGACGCCGGCCGCGACGAGCCGCCGGTGGACCGCGACGGCGTACTCGCCGTGCCTGGCCGAGACGGGGAGCACGCGCACCTGGACCGGCGCCAGCCAGGTCGGGAACGCCCCGCCGAACTGCTCGATCAGGATCCCGATGAAGCGCTCGAACGAGCCGAAGATGGCGCGGTGGATCGCCACCGGCCGCTTCGGCTGGCCGTCGGCGTCGACGTACTCCAGCGCGAACCGCTCGGGGAGCATGGTGAGATCCGCCTGGATCGTCGCCATCTGCCAGTCGCGCCCGAGCACGTCCTCGATGTGGATGTCGATCTTGGGGGCGTAGAAGGCGCCGTCGCCGGGCTTGACCGTGAACGGGAGCCCGTTGGCCCGGAGCGCCTCCTCGAGCGCCCGCTCGGCGTGGTCCCACTGCTCTGGCGTCCCCAGGAACCGGTCGGGCCGGGTGGCCAGCTTGAACTGCGGCTCCAGCCCGAACGTCCGGTAGAAGACCCCGACCAGCTCCAGCACCCCCATGATCTCGGCCTGCAGCTGGTCCGGGCGGCAGTAGATGTGGGCGTCGTCCTGGGTGAACTGCCGGACCCGGAAGAGACCGGTGAGCGTGCCGGAGCGCTCGTTCCGGTGGAGTCGCCCCATCTCGGCGAACCGCAGCGGCAGGTCGCGGTAGGACCGGAGCGCGTGCCGGTACATGAACGTGGACTCCGGGCAGTTCATCGGCTTCAGCGCGAAGACCTGCTCCTCGGCCTCCACCCGGAACATGTTCTCCGCGTAGTGCTCCCAGTGCCCGGACTGCTCCCACAGCCGCCTGTTCACCAGGATGGGCGTCGAGACCTCCTGGTACCCGCGGGCGTCCTGGAGCTCGCGCGCGAACCGCTCGAGCTCGCGGAAGACGATCATCCCCTTCGGCAGCCAGAAGGGCGCGCCGGGCGAGACGTCATGGAAGGCGAACAGCTCGAGCTCGCGCCCGAGCTTGCGGTGGTCCCGCCGCTTCGCCTCGGCCAGCCGCCAGAGGTGCCGGTCGAGCTCCTCCTGGGTGGGCCAGGCGGTGCCGTAGATCCGCTGGAGCATCGGGCGGTGCTCGTCGCCGCGCCAGTAGGCGCCGGAGGACGAGAGGAGCTTGAACGCGTGAATGTGCCCGGTCGACGGCACGTGCGGGCCCCGGCAGAGGTCGACGAACTCGCCCTGCCGGTAGAACGAGACCCGGGTCACCTCGGGCGGCAGCGCCTCGAGGATCTCGACCTTGAACGGCTCGTGGCGGTCGCGGTAGAAGCGGATGGCCTCCTCGCGCGACCGCTCCTCACGGACGATGGGGTAGTCCGCCTTCGCCAGCTCCCGCATCCGCTCCTCGAGGCGAGCGAGATCCTCCTCGGTGAACGGCGTGTCGCGCTGGAAATCGTAGTAGAACCCGTTCTCGATCGGGGGGCCGATGGCCAGGCGGACCTCCGGGAAGAGCTGGGTGGCGGCCTGCGCCAGCAGGTGCGCGGTCGAGTGCCGGAGCGTCGGGAGCGGCTCCGGCGCGCAGTCGTACTCGCCGGCTCCCGTCAGGTGCGCGTGTGCCTCGTCGGACATGTCTGGTCGAACCTGTCGTGGCGACGCCGTCGCGGCGCCGTGGGTCACGGAAAAAAAACATCACGGAAGGCCCCCTCCGTGATGCGGGTGAGACGACTCACTCGGGGGCGCTCACGTCGGCCGTCGGGACGCCCCTCGCGCGGTGACGTGCATGGTAGGGACGGGCGGTTTCGAACCGCCGACCTCCTGTGCGTCAGACAGGCGCTCTCCCACTGAGCTACGTCCCTGGCCGTGAAAACGCCAAACAGCGTACCAACCGCGGCTTCCGGCTGTCAAGCGCCGGGCCGCCCGGGAGCGCCCCGTGGACCGGGGGGCTCACGAACCTGCCCGGCGGATCCGGCCCTCGACGGCCGGCGCGATCGCGCCCGCCCGCTCGATCGCGTCGACCAGCGTCTCGGCGAGCCCCGGCCCCTCCTCCGGGAACACGAGCGGCCTGGCCGTGGCCAGCATCGCGTAGCCGTCGCCGCCGCGCGCGACGTAGCTGTTCGTCGCCAGCGTGTAGCGCCGCTCGGGCTCGAGCGGCTGGCCGCCGACGACCACCTGCACGACCCGCTGGCCCGGCGGCCGGCCGGGATCGAAGGTGAGCACGAGCCCGGAGACCTGGAGGAATCCGCCGAACTCCCGCGGGTGCTCCGCCACCGAGTGCTCGAGCACCGCCCGGAGGACGCGCCCCGGCACCTCGAGCTTCACCAGCACGTTCAGGAACGGCAGGAGCGCGTGCACGTCCCTGCGGGTGAGGACGCCCGGCCCGACCACGCGATTGCCCCGGATCCCGCCGCCGTTCATGACGGCGACGTCGGCGCCCAGGCGAGCCCGGATCACGTCCGCGATGTAGTTGCCGACGTTCGTCTCGCCGGTCCGGAGAGCGGCGGAGCGCGCGTCCAGCGCCACCCGGGTCTCGCCGATGCGCACGTCGCTGGTGGCGTCCAGGCGAGCCTGGTAGCGCCCTACCAGGGCGGCCATCCCGGGATCCTCGGGGAGGTCGGCCGTCACCGGGACGAAGCGGTGCTGGCGGGCGAGGAGCCGGCCGTCGCGCGTCGCCTGCAGGTCGACCCGAACGACGAAGACGCCGTCCGACCCGGCCTTGGTGATCAGGCTCTCGCCGACCACGCTCGTCAAGGGATCGTGCTCGTGGCCGCCCAGGACGACCTGGATCGCCGGGACGCTCCGGACCAGGCGCTCGTCGGCCGGCATGTCCTGGTGCGTCACCGCGACCACGAGCGGGCGGGGGCGGCCGGCCGCGAGCTCGGCGACGGCGGTCCGCGCGGCGGCGATCGGGTCCCGGAACTCCACCCCCGACCCGGCGCTGGACATCTGGGCGGTCTCGGGGAGCGTCAGCCCGAAGAACCCCACGCCGACCCCGTCCCGCTCGATGACGTGCGAGGGGCGGGCCCCGCCGAACGGCCGGCCGGTGGCGCGGTCGATCACGTTCGCCGAGACCCAGACGAACCGGGACTCCTGCATCCGCGCGAGCAGCGTGGCCGGCCCGAAGTCGAACTCGTGGTTCCCGAACGTGGCGACGTCCAGGCCGAGCTGGTTCCAGGCCGCGATCATCTGCTCGCCGTGGAGGTACGTCGACGCGACCGACGGCGAGATGGTGTCCCCGGCCAGCGCGAGCAGCGTGTGGGGCGACTCCCGGCGGATCCGCGCGACCAGGGTCGCGATCCGGGCCATGCCGCCGCGCGGGGGGTCGCCCGGCACCGGCTCGAGGACGTAGTGGTCGTTGAACTGGAGGAGCGTGATCCGGACCGGCGGGCGGTCCGGCTCCCGGGCGACGCACGCCGCGAGGAGCGCGACGACCGGCAGCAGCCGCGCGAGCCGGACGGATCGGCTCACGCCCGGCGGCCCCGGGCCGGCGCCTCGCCGTGCCCGGCGCTCCCGGCGGGCGGCCGCGGCGGCCCCCCGGCCGCCGGATGCCCGCCCGGCCCACGGCCTCCGGCCCGCCGGCGCGGACGGCGGTCGGTCACCGGAAGCCGAAGACGCGCATGCCGCCGAGCACGTACGTGTAGTTGATGCTGATCGGGATCACGTCCTGGCCGACGCCGGCGGGAATGGGCGGAAACGGCGAGGCGAGCCGGATCGCGTTCTCGATGTAGCGGTCGAGGATGGCGACGCCGGTCGAGTGGACGATCTCCACCGTGCGGACCGAGCCGTCCTTGCGCACGACGAACCGGAGCTCGCCCTGCCCAGACTGCCCCTTGCGCGCCGCCTCCTGCGGGTACACCCACTTGTCCTCGATCCGGCGCTTGAGCTCCGCGAAGTAGTCGGCGTACCGGGGATCGGGGGTGTTCAGCGGGATCGCGATCTGGCCCTCGGGCTCGAGTCCGGACTCCCCCGCCCCGGAGCCCTCCGGACGCGCCCCGCCGCGGCCGAACCGGGGTGGCGCGGGGAGGGGCGGCAAATCCAGCTTGGGCGCCAGCAGCGAGAACCGCGACTCCGAGAGCGGCGACTCCGCGGGTCCCGTGCCGGATCCGCCCGACGGCGGCGCCGGCCGCGGCGGGGCCGGCTCGGCCTCGGGCGGCCGCGCGGCGACGGCGGGCGCCGGCGGGGCGGCGGGCGCCGGCGGGGCGGGGGCTTCCGGCGCGACGGGCACCGGCGGCGCGGGAGCCGGTGCCGGCTCCGGCGCGCGCGCCACGACCGGGGGGGCCTCCGGCGGCGGTGGCGGGGCCGGGATCGCGGCGGGCGGCGCGGGCGGCCGCACCGGGGGCGCGGCCGCGACAGGGGGTGGGGGAGGCTCGGGACGGGGCGTCTCGGGCGGGACCGGCGAGGGGCCGGTCGCGATGCTGGGCGACGGCCGTGCCGGGGGACGGGGGGCCGGCGCGGGACGCGCGGCCGTACTCCCGCGCGGGGCGGCGTGGCGGGACCGCGGCGCCTCCTCCGGGCGGACCAGGGGCGGACCCGGGGCCGCCGGGGGAAGGTCGACGATCAGCGGCGCCCGCGACTCCCGGGGCGTGGTCGACGGCAACCCCTGGAGCCAGATGATCAGCGCCGTCCCGACCAGCGCATGGAGGAGCAGCGAGGCGCAGACCAGGCGCCCGAGGGTCGGGCGGCGGAGCCGTCGCCAGAGGCGCACGAGCGAGCGCCGCGCTGACATGATCCGCGGCCATTATGCCACTCCGCCCCCTCCCCACCGCGCGGAGCCCGGCAGGGATGCCCGGATGCCGGACCTCGGGCTCAGAGCGTCCGGCCCAGCACCTGGGCGAGCGCGCGGAGCTCCCGCATCAGCCGGGCGAACTTCTCCGGCTTGAGCGACTGCGGGCCATCCGACAGGGCCTCCTCGGGCCGGTGGTGCACCTCGATCAGGAGACCGTCCGCGCCGCAGGCCAGTCCGGCCTTGGCCATCGGCGCGACGTACTCCCAGTGGCCGGTGCCGTGGCTCGGGTCCACCAGCACGGGCAGGTGCGAGAGCTTCTTGATCACCGGGACCGCGTTCAGGTCGAGGGTGAACCGGGTCGCCGTCTCGAACGTCCGGATGCCCCGCTCGCAGAGGATGACGTTCGGGTTGCCGCCCGCCAGGACGTACTCCGCCGAGAGCAGGAACTCCTTGATCGTCGTGGCCATCCCGCGCTTGAGGAGGACGGGCTTCCCGCACTGGCCGACCTCCCGGAGGAGGGAGAAGTTCTGGGCGTTCCGGGCCCCGATCTGCAGGATGTCCGCGTACTCCGCGACCAGCGCCACCCGGTCGGGCTCCAGGACCTCGGTGACGACCGGCAGCCCGGTGGCCTTGCGCGCCTCGGCGAGCAGCCGGAGCCCCTCCTCCTCGAGTCCCTGGAAGGCGTAGGGGGAGGTGCGAGGCTTGAAGGCGCCGCCGCGGAGGATGTGGCCGCCGCCGGCCTTGACGCCCTCGGCGACGGCCCGGAGCTGCTCCCACGACTCGACCGAGCACGGTCCCGCCATCACCGCCAGGCGCCCGCCGCCGATCTGGACCCCGTCGACCTGCACCACCGTGTCCGAGGGGCGGACCTCGCGGCTCGCCAGCTTGAACGGCTGGAGGATCGGGACCATGCTCTCGACGCACTCCAGCGCCTCGAGCGCCTGGAGGCGGACCTTGAACCGGTCGTCCCCGATCGCGCCGATGACGGTGCGCTCCTCGCCCCGGCTGACGTGGGCCCGGAGCCCCAGGCTCTCGATCCGCCGACAGACGTCCTGGATGTCGGCATCGCCCGTTCCGGGCTTCAGCACGATGATCATGGCCATCCCCTCCTCTTCGCTCGGCCGGGTTAGCGCGCTCCGCGTCCACCCCCCGCCGGCCCGGCCGGGCGCGGCGGACACGGTTGCCGGGCAAACAAAAAGGGCCACGGGCGGCTGCTCCGCCCGTGGCCCCTGTCTCGTCCGGTGTGCGCTACGGCACGGGGCCGGCGGGCGGACGCGGGCTGAAGTAGTAGCCGCAGAGTCGCGTCCGGCCGGGGCTCGCGTGCATCGTGGGCCCCAGGGTAGGGACGCGGCGGGGTCGGTGTCAAGCGGGATGTGGGCCCTGTGCGGTGGGCCGTCCCGGCCGGGGATCCGCCCGTCCCCGGTGAAGGTCCCTGGGTCACCGGCGGCCAAGGGATCCGCCGAGTCACCCGCCGGAGGTCGCCGGGGGTCACCGAGAGGCCCGCCGAGTCACCCGGCGGAGCCCGCCCGGCGTCACCGACGGCCCCGCCGAGTCACCCGGCAGGGCCCGCCCGGGGTCACCGGGGGTCGCCGAGTCACCCGGCGGAGGCCGGCGGTGTCACGGTGGAACCCCCGGGGGTCACCGGCCGGCCCGCCGGCGGAGGGCTTCCCAGCTCTCCCAGGGCACCGGGGGCTGGCCGAGGGTCCCGGCCCGCACCTGGGGGCCGTGGAAGTCGGACCCCCCGGTCGCGACCAGGCCGAGCTCCCGGCAGAGGCCCAGGAAGCGGGCGGTCTGCTCCGGCGTGTGCTCGGCGTAGTAGCACTCGACCCCGTCGAGGTGCCCGGTGCCGGCCAGGTCCCGGATCAGCGCCTCGGGATCCGGGGCGAAGACCGGGTGCGCCATGACCGCCAGGCCGCCGGCCCGGCGGATCACCTCGCAGGCCTGCCGGGCCTCGAGCTTCCGGTGCGGGACGTGCGCCGGCTTCCCGGCGGCGAGGTACCGGTCGAACGCCTCGCGGACGCTGGCCACGTACCCCCGCCGGACCATCACCTGGGCGACGTGCGGGCGCCCCGCCGAGCCCTCCCGGACCAGCGCGAGCACCTCCGGGACCTCGATCGGGCACCCGAGGGCGGCCAGCCGCTCCGCGATCCGGGCGATGCGCGCGGCGCGCTCCGCCCGGAGCTCGCCGAGGAGCTCGCGGAGCCACCCCGCCGCGTGGTCGACGAAGTACCCCAGCACGTGCACCTCGCCGGCCGGCCCGTCCGTGTTGATCTCGATCCCGGGCACGATCTCGAGCGGTGGGTGGCCGGCCGCGGCCTGCTGCGCCGGCGCGATCCCCTCGACGGAGTCGTGGTCGGTGATCGCCAGGACGCGGACCCCGCGCTGGGCCGCCTCGCGGACCAGCTCGGCGGGCGCGTAGGTCCCATCGGACGCGGTCGTGTGGGCGTGCAGATCGACCCCGCTCACCGGCGCCGTCTCCGGCCGCCGGGCCGGGCCGCCCGCGCCTCCGCCGCCGCCAGCACGTACGCGAGCAGGGTCCGGGTGCCGAACCCCACGCCGCCCTTCGGGGCATAGGGAAGGTCCTTGTCCGTGAAGGCCGCGCCGGCGATGTCGAGGTGGGCCCACGGGGTGTCCCCGGCGAACTCCCGGATGAAGATCCCGGCGGTGATCGCCCCGCCCGGGCGCGGCCCGGTGTTGCGGAGGTCGGCGACCTCGCTCTTGAGGCCGTCTCGGTACTCGTCGACCAGGGGCAGCGGCCAGAGCCGCTCCCCCGCCCGCTCGCCGGCGGCCAGCACGCGGGCCTGCAGGCCCGGGTCGTTCGACATCACCCCGGCACAGAGCGAGCCGAGGGCGATCGCGCACGCGCCGGTCAGCGTCGCGATGTCGACCACCTCGTCGGGCTTGATCTCCTGGCGCGCGTAGGCGATCGCGTCGGCGAGCGTGAGGCGCCCCTCGGCGTCGGTGTTGTTGACCTCGATCGTCTTCCCGTTCATCGCCCGGAGCACGTCCCCGGGCTTGGTGGCCGAGCCGGACGGCATGTTGTCGGTCGCCGCGACGAGGCCGTGGACCTCGACCGGCGCGCCGAACCGCGGGAGCACCTTCAGCACCCCCAGGACCGCGGCGGCGCCGGACATGTCGCCCTTCATGCGCTCCATGCCCTCGGCGGTCTTGAGATCGAGCCCGCCCGAATCGAACGTGATGCCCTTGCCGACCAGCGCGATTCGCCGCCGCGCCGGCCGCCTGGGCACGTAGGCGAGGTGGATGAACCAGGGCGGCTCCGTGCTGCCGCGGTTCACGCCGAGGAACGCCCCCATGCCCATCCGCTCGCACTCGTCGCGGTCGAGCAGCCGGACCCGCAACCCGGCCTCCCGGGCGATCTCCCGGGCGGTCTCGGCCAGCGCGCTGGCCGTCACCGTGTTGGCCGGCTCGTTGATGAGGTCCCGCGCCAGCGCCGTGGCCTCCGCGGCCAGCTCGGCGTGCCGGACTCCGTCCCGGACGGCGGCCCGGTCGCCGGCCGCCGGCGCCAGCACGGTCAGGGTCGCCAGGGCGCGGTCCCCGTCCTTCCGGGCCTTGTAGCGGTCGAACGTGTAGAGGCCGAGGAGCGCGCCCTCGGTCACGGCCTGGGCGCGGGCGCCCGGGGCCAGCCGCGGGGCGCCGTCGCCGAGGACCGGGAGCGCGAGGTGCCGGGCCCCCAGGTCCCGCGCCCGCCGGGCCGCCGCCGACGCGGCGCGGCGCAGGATCTCGGGGGTGCAGGCGCCCCGGGGGCCGAGGCCGACGACCACGACCCGCCGGACGCCGAGCCGGCCGCCGGTGTGGACGTCGGCGAGCTCCGCCACCCGCCCCTCGAACCGCTGGTCCGCCAGCGCCTGCCCGAGGAGCCCGCCCAGCGCCTGGTCGATCGCCCGCATGTCGGCGCTCGCCCGGTCGTCGCCCGCGTACCGTCCGAGCGCCACCGCGTCCGCCCGCACGGCCGCGGGCGCCTCCCCGCTCACCTCGACCTTCATGACGATCTCCCCTCCCCGCCGCGCGGCCAGGCCCGCGCGCGCCCGCATCGCGGCCATCGATCGACTCCCGCCGCCACTACCGCCTCGGGCGGCTCGCCACCCCCCGGGCGGCCTGAGAGGCTCCGCCCGGCCGCCGCCCGCGCCCCGGCCCCGGGCCGGCGAGCTGACGGCGCCGACGCCGACCGGGGCGATCGGATGCTCCCGCGCGGGAGCTCAGGCGATCCCGGCGTGCGTCTCGGGGACGGGCGCGGGCAGGCGTCCCGAGACCGTCCAGGCCTCGGTGGCGTACTTGCCGGCCACGAGCGCGGCGGCGAGCGCCACCTCGTCGGGCGCGAGCCCGCCGGGCGCCACCGTGCCCCCGAGGCTGTCGGCGAGCGCGGCCGCCAGGGTCGCGACGAGGCCCTCCGGCGCGACCGGCCGGCCCAGCACGGCGGCCAGCGTGGTCATCGCCGCCAGCGGGTCCGGCTCGGCCGGGAAGACCGCGCGGAGGCGCGCCGGGTCGGCGTCCAGCGCGATGGCCCCGTGCTGCAGGAACGCCCCGCGCTGCCGGCGCTGGGCGCTCCCGACCAGCTTGCGCCCGTCGACCGCGACCTCGTACGCCCCGGTGCGGGCGAAGCAGAACGTGGGCGCGTCCGGGCTCCCCGCCCGGCGGCGCACGAGCGGCGCCAGC
>DASRDR010000186.1:0-18242 GCA_035652475.1 Candidatus Methylomirabilota bacterium
AGCGGCAGCAGGCAGACCCGCGCCTCCGGGTTGATCTTGAGGTGGAGCGCCCGGGCGGGGAGCACGAGCGGGTCCCGCACGACGGCGGTGTACGGCGAGAGGCCCACGTACGTCGGGTCGATCCCGAGGAGGATGTGGTGCATGCAGGTGTTGCCGACGACGGTGACCTTGTACACCCACTGCGGCAGGACCCCGGTCCGCTGGAGGAGCTCGTCGATCTGCTGGTTGAGGAGCCCGACGATCCGGCTCTGGAGCTTGCGGAGGTTCGCGGCGTTCCACTGCGCGAACGCGATCCGGGACATGAGGTCGCCGCCGAACGTCGCCTGCGGGTTCAGGCTCGACACGGACGCCATCACCTCGCCGGAGGCGAGCTCGAGCAGGGTGGTCACCACGCTGGTCGTGCCCACGTCGATGGCGAGCCCGAACGCCATCGCCGTCGTGTCCCCGCGCTCCACCGTCAGCGGCGTCCCGCCGAAGGTCACGACGGTGACCTCACCCTTCCCCTCCCGGAGCACCGAGGGGAGGGTCCGGATCACCTCCAGGGACAGGGCGCCGACCACGAGGCCGGTCGCCAGCCCCAGCTGCTCCAGGTCTGAGGTCTGGTGCTGCTCCTCCCGGGGGACCTCCACCCGCGCCGTGCGCTTGACGATTCCCGAGTCCATCGGCACCCGCGCGCCGGCCACCGCGTCCGGATCGATCCCGAGGATCTGGAACGCGCGCTCGTCGACCGGCGGCGCGAGCTGCACGGTCAGCGGCTCGACGACCCGGAGCTGGCACGACAGCCGGTAGCCCTCCCGGACCAGGTCGTTGCCCAGCTGGAGCTCGTCGTTGATCGTGGGCGGCGGCGAGACGCCATCCACGATCTTCACGCGACAGGAGGTGCACCGGCCGCGTCCACCGCACGTGGCGGTGACCTCGATGCCCTGCGCATGGGCTGCCCGCAGGAGCACCTGTCCGGGCTCGACGGCGACGCTCCGGCCGGCGGGGAGGACGGTGACGGGGACGGCAGGCACGCAGCCATTCTAGACCACGGCCGCACGGGCGCCGGCGGCGGGAGCGCGCCCGGTGGCGGTCCGGGGCGGCGGGAACGCTATAGTAGCGGCGTGGGTGCGCCTCTGCGAGGCCGGGTGGTGGCGGTTGGCGGCGCCGGCGCCGGGGCGCCGGTCCCGCTCCCGCCCGGCCCGCTCGCGTTCGAGCTGGTCGTCGACGGCATCCCCATCGCCGAGCTCGAGCCCGGGACGCGGCTCCGCGTGGGCCGGGCGACCACGCTCGAGCTCGGGGCTGCGGGGGGGCGACCCGGCGAGGCGTGCGGCGGCGTCCGGGAGGTCGGCGCGGGCGCGTCCGTGCCGGCGCGGGTGGTCGAGCCCGGCGCCGTCCGCCCGGACGATTCCGTGAGGCTCGAGGCGGTGCGTGTCCCGGTCGGCGACTGCCTGGATCTCCACTGGTTTCGGCCCGACGAGACCGCCGAGATCGTCGCGGCCTATCTCGCCGAGGCGCACGCCGCCGGCCTGGGCGAGGTGCGGATCGTCCACGGCCGCGGGCGCGGCGTCCAGCGGGCGATCGTCCAGCGGGCCCTGATGGCCCTCCCGGAGGTGATCGGCTTCGCCGACGCCCCGCCGGACCGCGGCGGCTGGGGGGCGACGATCGTGCGGCTCGCGACGGCCGGCGATCCGTCCCGTAACGGACCGGGTCGGGGTCGCTCCGGCCCCGGGCCGGATGGGCCGTGAGGCGCTGGCTCGTGGCGGCGCTGCTGGCGATCGTCCTGCTGGCGAGCGCCCTGGACCTGCGGCTCGGGGCGGTGTGGGTGGCGACCCTCGTCGCCCTGTGGCTGGTCGCGCGGCGCTGGCGGCCGGCGCCGGCGCTCGTGTTCCTGGGGAGTGCCGCGCTCCTGGGGTGGGCCGCGTGGACGCACCGGCTGGCGCCGCCCGCGCCGGCGCCGTACGAGAACGGCTGGGACGCGGCCGACGGCGCCCCGCCCGCGCCGGCGGCCCCGACCGGCGGCGCCGCATGGGCGGCGCGGCTGGCCGACGTGACGCGTGAGGAGCTCGGCCTGACGGCGCGCGACATCGAGCGCCGGGCGGCGGCCGTCCTCGGTCTCGCTCGCCAGGCGGGGGCCGTCCGGTCGCGCGCGCCCGGGGAGGTCGCCGCGGTCGAGGCGGCCGCCCGGCGCCTGGCGCGCACCCTCGGCGCGGCGGAGTTCCGCGACCTGGAGGCGCGTCGCCGGCAGGCGGCGGCGTACCTGGAGGAGCTGGGGGCGCGCCTCGGGCGCGTGCACGGCGAGACCGAGGCGGCCGAGCTGCTCCGGGCGACCGATCCGGCGGCCATGGCCGCGGTCTCGATGCGCCCGGTGCGGGAGGACCTCGAGGCCGCCTGGGCGGCGGTCGGCCGTCTCCTGCGGGCGCTCGGCGGCGCTCCGCCGGTCGCGGCGACCGTCGCCGGGGCCCGCTACGAGGAGGCGGAGGGCCTGCTGGCGCGCGAGGTGCGGTACACCGTGACCGCGGCGGCGCCGGTGTCAGTGCTGCGGATCGAGACCGCGGCACTGCGGGACGTGGCGCCGGCCTCGGCTGCCGTGGAGCTCGAGTACGCCCGGGCGGGGGAGTCGTCGCGACCGGTCGCGACGGAGCCGTGGATCGAGGTGGATCCCGATGCGGGCGCGGTCGCCATCGTCGCGCGCTGGCGGGAGCCGGTCTCGCCGATCCCCGTGCGCCCGGCCCTGCGCTGGCTCGCGTTCCGGCGGCTCATCGTCCCGCCGCTCCGCGGGCGCCCGGACACGCTGGTAGGATTCGTCGTCGCGGTCGCCGGCGGGCCGGCGCTCGCTGGGGCGATGGCCGTGACCCTCCCCCAGCCGCGCACCGCCGCCCTCACCGTGCCCACCTGGGCGCTCCACCACGTCAGCCGGCCCGGCGCGCGGGTGGTCGACGAGCGCGGGGAGACGTGGATGGCCGATGGGTCCGACGGCGGTGGGCCGCTGGCCGTGGAGCTGGTGCCCCCGACGCTGCTCCTGCGAAACCGTCTGTTCGCCGCCGCGCGCGGCTACATCTATCGGCCGAACCCGGCGGCGTTCACCGGGACCGGGGGGCTGGCCGCGCTCGTGCTGCTCCTGGTCAGGCGGCCCCGCCGGGCCCCGGCGGCCGCCGGGGAGGCCACGTGATGCGGGTCGCCGTCGCCGAGGTCGAGCGCCTGATGGCCGCCGCGCCCGCGGGGACGCGGCTCGAGGACGCGCTCGGCGTCTTCGAGGTGTTCGCGAGTGGCTCCCTGACCGACGAGGTCTACGTGCTGGACGACGTGAGCGGGAAGCGGATCGCGATCGCGCCCCGCGAGCTCAAGGAGCGCTTCCGTCCGTCGGCGTAGCCGGCGCGGCGTCCAGCGTGAATCGGAAATCGCAGTGCGAGGCGCCCTCCATGATCGTCCGGGTCCGGCGGAGCCGCAGGCGCGGGTTGAACCCGCCGCCGAGGGCGAAGTCGCGATTGCAGGACAGGACCGTCCCGAGGTCCGGGATGCCCAGCGCCCGGTACATCTCGGCGTACCGGCAGCGCGTCACGTCGAAGTGAAGCTCCCGGTCGGTATGGCGGAGCGTGCGGATCTCGAGCGCGCCGTCGCGGGTCCACGGCTCGAGCGCGGCGGCGAGCGTGGCGAGGTCGCTGGCCCCGCGGGCCTGTGCCAGCTGGCGCCCCTGCGCCTCGGCGATCGCGGTCACGACCCGGCGGACCACCTCCAGGACGCGCTCGCGGCCGAACTCGCGCGCGAGCGCCTCCACGACCGGGCTCAGGATCCGCGCCTCGATCTCCCGCCGGCGAAGGACCCCGACGTCATTGAGGTCGGCGTCCGCGCCCATCGGCTACGCGGGCGGGGCGCCCGGGGTCTTGCCGCGGGTGGCCTCCACGAGCTGGCGGTAGAGGAACTCGGACTCGAGCGGGGTGAGGTCGAACTCGCGCGCGGCCTGGTCGATCAGCTCGGAGCGCGCGGCGTGTGGCTCTTCCGAGAGGCGCTCGAGGATCCATTCGAGCGCGCGCTTCACGTGCGGCTGTCCGAGGCTCATGCTGACCCTTCTCCCGCTCGCCCGCCGGCGAGCGCCTCCGCGACGGTGTGGTCGAGCGCCTTCGGCAGCGCCTCCAGGCTCGGCAGCACGAAGTCCGCAGGCGAGAAGTCCTCGTCGACGGTGCCGCTGGACGGCACGGCAGCCGCCGCCATCCCGGCCGCCTTCGCCGCGAGGACCCCGTCCCGGGCGTCGTCCACGACCAGACAGCGAGTCGCCTCCACGCCGAGCCGGCGGGCGGCCATCAGGAGGGCATCGGGCGCGGGCGCGCCGCGGGCAACCTCGTCCCCGGCGACGATGGTCTCGAACGCGCCGGCGAGCCCCACCTGCGCCACGACCGCGTCGATCACGGCCCGCCCGCAGATGGACACGAGCCCCAGCCGGATGCCGGCGCCGCGCAGGCGGAGCGGGATCTCCGGGCAGCCGGGCAGCGGACGGCCCTCGGTCCGGATCAGCGCGACCAGATGCCGGCGCTTGGCCCCCGCGAGCTCGTCGCCCGAGGGGGCCAGGTCGAACAGGATCCGCAGGACGCGGAAGGCGTCGGGGTCCGGCAGCCGCGAGAAGAGACGGTTGTCGCGCGCGGTGAACCCCACGCCGCGCGGCCCCATGGCCGCGCGCGTCGCGCGGAGATGGAGAGCTTCCGATTCCACGAGGACACCATCCATGTCGAACAGCACCGCCGCGATCGCGCTCATAGGACCTCGGGATCTCTGTTGGAGGTATCCTTCGGCCGTGGCCCGCGACGCGTCGGCGGTGGCGGGCGGCCCGCGCAGCGACCACACTCTACCCCACCGTACCGGAGGCCCCGGAGTTTTTTTCGCCCGGGCGACGGGGCCGCGCGGCGCCGGGCACGCGGGTCGCGGTCGGCGCGTCCCGTGCGCGGCAATCGCCTGCGAATACCTCGGAGCAGGAGCCAAGTCGCCGGTCGGCGCGGCGCGGCGCCGGGCCGGCGTCGCGGACCAGGGCGGACACCGGTGAGCGCGGCGCCGCGGTTCGCCACCCGCGCGGCGCGGGGCGGGCCCGCGCCGGCCTCGAGCTCGGCGCCCCTCACGCCACCCATCCATCTCGCGAACGTCTACACGTTCCGGAGCCTGGCCCAGGTCGACGCGGTGTGGGAAGGCCGGGAGCCCGGATACGTGTACGGGCGGTTCGGGACGCCCAGCCACACCATGCTCGAGGTGACGCTGGCGGCGCTGGAGGGCGGCGAGCGCGCGGTGGCGGTCGCCTCGGGGATGGGCGCGCTCACCGCCTTCCTGATGGGCGTGCTGCGCCCCGGCGATCACCTCGTCGCGGGACAGGACCTCTACGGCGCGACCGCGGCCCTCCTGCGCGAGGAGGCCGCGCGGTGGGGCGTGGCCGTGACGTTCGCCGACGCGACGACCGGCGCGGCGGTCGAGGCGGCCCTCACGCCGGCGACGCGCGCCGTGTTCGTCGAGGCCGTGTCGAACCCGCTGCTGCGGGTCGCGGACCTGCCGGGTCTCGGCGCACTCGCGGCCCGGCGCGGCCTGATCCTGCTCGTCGACAGCACGTTCGCGTCACCCGCGCTCCTCCGGCCCCTCGAGCTCGGCGCGACCCTCGTTCACCACAGCGCCACCAAGTACCTCTCCGGCCACGGCGACGTGACCGCCGGGGTCCTGGTCGGGCCCGGGTCGCTGGTGGAGGCGGCGCGCGCGCAGGTGGTGCGGATGGGCCTGAACCTGGGCCCGTTCGACGCCTGGCTCACCCTGCGCGGCGTCCGGACACTCGCCATCCGGATGGAGCGGCACTCGGCGAACGCGCTGGCGCTCGCGCGCTTCCTCGCCAGCCGCCCGGAGGTGTCGCGGGTCCACTACCCCGGCCTGCCGCAGCATCCCGAGCACGACCGCGCCCGCGGGCTCATGCCGGACGGTTTCGGTGGCATGCTGTCGATGGAGCTGCGGGGCGGCCGGGCCGCGGTCGGCGGGATGTTCGCGGCCCTCGCCGGGGCCGCGGGGCGGGAGCCGGCGCTCCCCTTCGCCCCGAGCTTCGGCGATGTCACCACGACCTGGACGTACCCGGCGGCGACCTCGCACCGGTCGCTCCCGGCGGGGGAGCGCGCGGCGCGGGGGATCGGGCCGGGACTGGTGCGCCTGTCGATCGGGATCGAGGACGTGGAGGACCTGAAGGAGGCGCTCGACGTGGCGCTGCGGGCGGCCGATTCCGCGCGCCACCAGGCACCGCACACGCCGGACGAGGAGGCCGAGAGATGACCGACACGCTGCGACGGTACGCCGACCTCTTGCGGGACGACCGGAAGGCGTTCGCCCACCTGGGCACGCTCATGCGCGACGGCCGGCCTCAGGTCACGCCGGTCTGGTTCGACTACGACGGCACGACCTTCCGGGTCAACTCCGCGCGCGGTCGGGTGAAGGACCGGAACATGCGCCGGAACCCGGCGGTCGCGCTGAGCATCATCGATCCCGAGAACGCCTACCGCCACGTCGCGATCCAGGGCCGGGTCGTCGAGATCACGGAGGACGGCGCCGACGCCCACATCGATCGGCTGGCGCAGAAGTATCTCGGGCGCGAGCGGTACCCGAACCGGCGCCCCGGGGAGGTCCGGGTCATCTACAGGATCGTGCCCGAGCACGTGACCGCGATGGGGTGAGCCGCCCGGGGGCGAGAGCGGTCCTGGCGGCTGCGCCCGGGTCCGGCCGGCCAGCCGCGGACCGGCTCCGCCCCGCCGGCGTCCGGCGGGAGGAGGGGGCCGCTGACGGCGGCGCTCGGCCGGAGCCGGCCGGGGTGCGATCGGCGCCGGGGGGGGCGGAGCCCACGGCGCCGGCCGGTCCTCGGGGGGCCGCTGCCGCGCTCCACGCTGTCTGCGGTGGGGCGGACCGGACTCCGGGGCGGCGGCCGCTCGACGGTCAGCCGGGTGGGCCGGGGGCCCCGTCGATGTCGGGTCGGGAGGTCCATCGGCGCCGTGACCGCGGCTCCGCTCAGGGTACCGGGGACATGCCGCCCGGCGGCCCGGGCAGGGTTGGTTGACACGTCTCGGGGTGTCCCGGTACCGTTTTCAGGGAGTTCTGGTCAGACCAGCATACCGCTATGGACCGGGCCCACCCGCCCGGCCACCGGCGCGGCAGGAGGCCCTGCATGGCGCACCTGATCGTGGAAGTCGTCTACCGCGGGATCTTCCAGAAGAACCTGGCCGCGCGCGTCACGCGGGGGATCGTGCTCTCCTCCCGCAAGGCGGGGCGCTGGGGCATCGCGTTCGGACGCTATGGCGACAGCCCGCAGCGCAACGGCGTCCCGGCGAAGGATTTCGCGATCGTCGCCGACACGAAGGAGGAGCTCGAGCAGCACATGGCTCGCTACGAGCCGAAGGAGCTCCAGGTCACCATCTGCGTCGATGACACCCTGTGCAAGGGGGTCGAGTCCTGGGCGTGGTACGGGTTGCAGCCGATCAACCGGCTGCTCGTCCCCGGCGGGCACCTCCTGGTCACATCCACTCGCCCGGCCGGCGACCTCCTCCGGGACATCCACAAGAAGGATGCCCCCTACCAGCTCTGGCTCCTGCGCGGCAAGGCGTCGTTCTCCGGGTTGTGGGTCTACAAGGAGGACCACACCGAGGCCCGCCTGCTCGGCGCCCTGGCGAAGATCGCCCCCGAGCTCATGAGCATCGACGCGGTCTGCGCCGCCATCCGGGAGGCCGAGTGGGGCTCCGGGCTGAAGGTCGAGTCCGCCCGCAAGGCGTACGAGCGCATCGCGGGCCGCCCGGTCGGGCTCCACGAGGGCAGCGACGAGGTCCCGTACGCGTTCGAGATGCCGAAGTGGTGGGAGATGCGGGAGGGGCTCACGATCCCGGCGATCCCGGTCGGCAAGCCCGTCGAGGGCGGCAAGGGGTACCGGCCCGACCGGAACCCGTACTTCAAGAAGTTCACGACGCGCACGATGCGGCCGGTCGTCAACTTCGACGCGTGCGTCAAGTGCACGCTCTGCTGGATCCAGTGCCCCGACAGCTGCTTCGACGTCACCCCGGACGGCCTCTACGACGCGAACATGGAGGCGTGCTGCGGATGCGGGGTGTGCGAAGCGGTGTGCCCCGTCAAGGACTGCATCACGATGGTCAACGAGGCGGCGTTCGAGGACAACCGGAGCCAGTGGGAGATGTGGCGGCAGGACCGCGACGCGTACCGGGTGTGGATGGCCGAGAAGATCCGCGACAAGGCCACCACCGAGCGGTCGCACGGGTTCCGCTACCGCGGCCAGTACGAGGAGGAACTGTCCTCCGGCGAACTGGAGCTCGGCGGACGCCCGGTCGCCACCGGGATCCCCGGTGAGAACGCGGACGCCAAGGGCTTCGCGCCGCGGGCGCACGCCGAGCGGGCGACATCCATCGTGACCGGCGTGCCCGAGGCGCCGGGCGCCTGATCGCCGGACCGAGGAGACACGACATGGCCGTCGCAACGAAGCCGGGGGCCGGCGCCGCGCTCGACGACAAGGAGATGCTCATCTCCGGAAGCGAGGCCGTCGCCGAGGCGCTCGCCCTCGCCGACATCGACGTCGTGACCGCGTACCCGATCCGCCCCTACGACACGGTGATGCAGGCGATCGCGAAGAAGATCGCCAACGGCAAGCTGGTCGCGGAGTACATCGTGGCGGAGGGCGAGCACAGCCAGTTCGAGATCGTCAAGCACGCCTCGACGGTCGGGGCGCGCGTCTTCTGCGGCTCCTCCGGCGTGGGCTGGATGTACGCCATGGAGGCGATCACCGTCACACCCGCCCTGCGAGTGCCCATGGTGGCGCTGGTCGGCAACCGGGCCCTCGACGACCCGGGGGCGTTCGGCGTCGAGCACAACGACGCCCTGTCGGTGCGCGACCTCGGGTGGCTGCTCGTCTGGGTCGACACCGCCCAGGAGGCGCTCGACACGACGCTGATCGCGTACCGGGTGGCGGAGGACCGCCGGGTCCTGCTGCCGGTGGCGATCTCGGCCGACGGCGCGTTCCTGACGCACTCGCAGGCCCTGACCCTGGTGCCGCCGCAGGAGTGGGTCCGCAAGTTCCTGCCGCCCTACAACCGCGGCGACCTGCTGCTCCACCCGGACAACCCGATCACGGTGGCGCCGCAGGTCAACGAGGACTGGGTGATCGAGATCCGGCGCCAGAACGACGAGGCCACCCGCCGGGCGTACGGCGTGCTCGAGGAAGCCTACGCCGACTTCCGCCGGGTGTTCGGGCGCGGGCCGGAGAGCCCGTGGTTCGAGGAGTACATGACCGACGACGCCGACGTCGTCCTCATGGGCATGGGGACGCTGTCGCTCCCGGTCAAGGTCGCGATCCGGAACCTGCGCCAGCAGGGGAAGAAGGTCGGTCTCATCCGCCTGCGGTGGTTCCGCCCGTTCCCCTACGAGCAGCTGGCCCGGGCCCTCCGCCGGGCCTCGGCGATCGGGGTCATCGATCGCGACTACTCCTTCGGCGGCCCGTTCGGGTCGGGGGTGGTCGCCACCGAGGTGCGGGCCGCCCTCTACAACGCGCCACACCGGCCGCCGCTCATCGGCTTCATCTGCGGCCTGGGCGGCCGCGAGGTCACCCTGGAGGACGTCTACAAGAGCGTGGACATCTGCTACGCCGCGGCAAGCGCCGGCCGCGCGGAGCGGCCGACGTACTGGCTCGGCGTGCGCGAGTGACGGAGGGCAACCATGGCGGACGCGACCACGTTCACGAACGACACGCAGGTCCTGCTCCCGTTTAAAGGCGTCAAGAAGGTCACCCTGGAGGAGTACTTCACCTCCGGCCACCGGACCTGCCAGGGCTGCGAGTCGGCGCTGGTGATGAAGCTCATGGTCAAGGCGGCCGGCCCGCGCACGATCGTGCTCGGCTCGACCGGCTGCATGTACGTCGCGAACACGACGTACTACACGACCCCCTGGGTGGTGCCCTGGATGCACACCCAGCTCGGGTCCTCGGGCTCGGCCGCCCTCGGGACCGCCGCCGGCCTGAAGGCGCTGATGCGCAAGGGCAAGATGAAGGCGGAGCCGATCAACGTGATCGCGTTCTGCGGGGACGGCGGCGGCGCCGACATGGGCCTGGCGGCGATCTCGGCGACGCTGACCCACAAGGAGTACAACTCGCTCATCCTCCTCTACGACAACGAGTCGTACGCCAACACCGACATCCAGCTCTCCGGCCTCACCCCCTACGGCGCCCACACGACCTTCAGCCCCCCGGGGCCCGTCAAGCGGATCATCCACACCCGGTGGAAGAAGAACGTGGCGGGGATGCTGGCCGCCGGCCATCCGGAATGCCGGTACGTCGCGACCGTGTGCGCCTCGTACGCGGTGGAGATGATGAACCGGGTGCGGCGCGCGCTGACCATCGGCGGGCCCACGTTCATCCACTCCCTCGACCCCTGCCCGAAGGGGTGGGACTACGACCCGATGCTGTCGCATGAGCTGGGGGAGCTGGCGGTGGAGACGGGGATCTTCCCCCTGTACGAGGTGGAGGACGGCGTCGTCAAGTACTACGGCAAGACCAGGGCGATCGTCGACGGCCGCCCGCGGAAGCCGGTCCGCGAGTACCTGCTGAAGCAGGGACGGTTCGCCCACTTCACGGAGGACGACCTGGCCTACTTCCAGGCGAAGGTCGACGAGATGTGGAACAACTGGGAGCTTCCGGGCGTCGTCGCGTTCCGGAAGCAGCCGAGCGAGATCCCGCTGCCGGCGTGATGCCGGCTGCCGCGGCGGCCCGCCCGCCCGCCGGCGAGCGGCGCCGTGTTCCCACGAGGGGGGCCGTCCGGGAACCGGACGGCCCCCCTCCCCGCATCCACGTGCAGAGACCTAGGAGGTCGGCGATGACATCCCGACAGCTGAGTCTCCTCCTCGGCCTCACCGTCGCCGTCGCGCTGGCTGGCTCCGCGCCGGAGCCGGCGCTCGCGTGGGAGCCGACGAAACCGGTGGAGTTCATCGTGCCCGCCGGGACGGGGGGCGGCGCCGACCAGATGGCCCGCCTCATCGCTCCGATCGTCGACAAGTACAAGCTCTCGCCCCGGCCGCTGGTGGTCGTGAACAAGTCGGGCGGGGCCGGCGCCGAGGGGTTCACCTACGTCAAGGCGAAGGCGGGTGACTCCCACACGATCATCATCACGCTCTCGAACCTCTTCACGACCCCGCTGCACACCGGCGTGCCCTTCAACTGGAAGGACCTCACCCCGCTCGCCCGGCTGGCGCTCGACGAGTTCATCCTGTGGGTGAACGCCGAGACGCCGTACAAGACCGCCCGGGAGTACGTCGACGCGGTCAAGAAGGGCAAGCCGGACGGCAAGCCGTTCAGCATGGGGGGCACCGGGACCGCCCAGGAGGACCAGATCATCACGATCCTCCTCGAGCACGCCCTCGGGCTCAAGCTGAGCTACGTGCCGTTCAAGGGCGGGGGCGAGGTCTGCGCCAACCTGGTCGGCAAGCACGTCGACTCGACGGTGAACAATCCGATCGAGTGCGTCGGGCACTGGAAGGCCGGCCGGGTCCGCCCGCTCGCCGTGTTCGACCAGAAGCGCCTGACCGCGCCGGGCTGGGGGGACATCCCCACCGTGAAGGAGGCCCTCGGCGCCGACATCAGCTACCTCATGCTGCGGGGCATCTTCGGTCCCCCCGGCATGCCCGCCGAGGCCGTGACGTTCTACCAGGACATGCTGCGCAAGGTGTACGACTCGCCGGAGTTCAAGGAGTACCTCGAGAAGGGCGCGCTCCAGCCGGCGTGGCAGACCGGGCCCGAGCTGGTGAAGTGGCTCGAGGAGGCCGAGGCGCTCCACCGTGACCTGATGACGAAGGGCGGGCTGCTGAAGTAGCCTGGTCCCGCTCCCGTGCTCGCGCGGTCCGCGGACCTCTCCGGCGGTCCGCCGCGGCCGGAAAGGCGTCGCCGTCTCCACCCGGGAGGAGGATGGGGTGCGCACCGCTGACCTCGTGGTGGCGCTGGTGCAGGTGGCGGTGGCGGGGGTGGTCATCGTCGAGGGGCTGCGGCTCGGCACCGGCTGGAGCACGGATGGGCCGCAGCCCGGGTTCTTCGTCTTCTACCTGGGCGTGGCGCTGCTGGTGGCGGCGAGCGCGCTCACCTTCCGGGCCGTGCGCGGGCCGGCGGAGGCCCGGGCGTTCGTGACCCGGCCGCAGGCCGTCTCGGTCGCGACCGTGTTCGTCCCCGCCGTGGCCGCGGTCGCGCTGACCCACGTGGTGGGGCTGTACGTGAGCGGGGCCCTCTATCTCGGCACGTACATGCGGGCGGTCGGGCGTCATTCGTGGACCCTGACGGTGGTGCTGGCGATCGGAATCCCGGTGGCGACGTTCCTCGTGTTCGAGGTCTGGTTCCTGGTCCCGCTGCCGAAGGGCCCGCTGGAGGCGGCGCTGGGGTACTAGCGATGGACGGGCGTCTCTCGCGCGACGGTCGCCGGGCGGGCCGGGCGGCCATCCGGTCGCTCCGGTCCGCCGGCCGGGCCGGTCTCCTTCGGTCCGTCTCTCATGCGGTCCAAGGAAAGGTAGAGGAGTGAGCGGGCTCGAGAACCTGCTGCTCGGGCTCCAGGTGGCCATCACCCCCCTGAACCTCACGTTCGCGGTGGTCGGGATCGTGCTCGGGACGATCATCGGCGTGCTCCCCGGCCTCGGCGGCGCGAACGGCGTCGCGATCCTGCTGCCGCTGACGTTCACCATGGCCCCGACCACGGCGATCATCCTCCTGACCTCGATCTACTGGGGCGCGCTGTTCGGCGGCGCGATCACCTCCATCCTCTTCAACATCCCCGGCGAGCCCTGGTCGGTTGCGACCACGCTGGACGGCTATCCCCTCGCGAAGCAGGGCCGAGGCGCCCAGGCGCTGACCGCCGCGTTCACGTCGTCCTTCGTGGGGGCGCTCTTCGCGATCGTGCTGGTGTCGTTCTTCGCCCAGCCCCTGGCCGAGCTCGCGCTGAAGTTCGGGCCGCCGGAGTTCTTCGCGATCCAGCTGCTGACCTTCTCGAGCTTCATCGGCCTCGGCGGAGGGAGCCCCCTGAAGTCGTTCGCGTCGATCCTGCTGGGGTTCATCCTGGGGGCGATCGGGCTCGACGTGGTGACCGGTCGACTCCGGCTGACGTTCGGGTCGGTGGAGCTGATGCGGGGCGTCTCGTTCATCGTTGCGGTCATCGGGCTCTTCGGGATCGGGGAGATCCTCCTGAGCGTCGAGGAGGGGCTCGAGTTCCGGGGGGTGACGCCCCGGGTCCGGTTTCGCGACATGCTCGCGACCTGGCGCGAGCTGCTCGGCTACTGGCGGACGTTCCTGCGCGCGGCGCTGATCGGGTTCTGGATGGGATTCAAGCCGGGCGGGGCGACGCCGGCCTCGTTCATGAGCTACGGGTTCGCCCGCCGGTTCTCCCGACACCCGGAGAAGTTCGGGACCGGCGTCCTGGAGGGCGTGGTGGCCCCGGAGACGGCGGCCCACGCCGCCGGCGTCGCCGCGATGCTTCCGATGATCACGCTGGGGATCCCGGGCTCGCCCACCGCCGCGGTCATGCTGGGCGGGCTGCTGATCTGGGGTCTCCAGCCGGGTCCCATGCTGTTCATCGAGAAGCCCGACTTCGTCTGGGGCCTCATCGCCAGCATGTACACCGGGAACGTGATCGGCGTGCTGATGGTGCTCTTCTTCGTCCCCGTGTTCGCGGCGATCCTCCGGATCCCCTTCGCGGTGCTCATCCCGCTCATCGTGTTCGTCTGCGCGATCGGCGCCTACACGGTGAACAACAGCATGCTCGACGTCTGGTACATGCTCGGGTTCGGCCTGGTCGGCTACGTCTTCAAGAAGCTGGACTATCCGCTGGCGCCGATGGTACTCGCGCTCGTCCTCGGCGACCTGGCCGAGAACGCGCTGCGGCAGAGCCTCATCCTCTCGCAGGGGTCCGTGCTGGTGTTCGTGCAGCAGCCGATCGCCGGCGTGATCACCACGGCGGCGCTCCTGCTCTTCGTCAGCCCGCTCGTCGGCCCGCTCTGGCGGCGGGTCGTCCTCCGGCGGTCGGCCTCCACGCCGGCGTAGCGCAGCCGCGGCGGTCGATCGATGCCGGTGGTCGCGATGACGCGCGAGATGGGCAGTGTCGGGTCGGCGATCGCCCACGAGGTCGCCGTGCGGCTCGATGCCGAGTTGCTCCGTGACGAGCTCGTCCGGCGGGCGGCGGCGGCGTACCGCGTCCGGGAGGCGGGCCTGGTCGGCGCAATCGAGGAGACGCCGGGCCTGCTGGAGCGGTGGCGCCGGCGCGGCCACCGGTATCGGATCTACTTGGAGGCGGCCGTGCTGGAGCTCGCGCTGCGTGAGCGGGTGGTGCTGGTCGGGCGGTGGTCGACGCTCTTCCTGCGCGGCATCCGTCACGCGGTCCGCATCCGGGTCTGCGGCTCCCCCGAGGTGCGCGCCCGGCGCGTGATGGCGCGCCACGGGCTGGCGCACGCGGAGGCCGTCCGGCGGATCGCGGCGTACGATGAGGGCGTGCGGGCCCGCATGCGGCAGATGTTCGACGTGGACTGGACCGATCCTGTCCTCTACGACCTGGTGATCAACACGGATGCCGTCACCGCCCCGACGGCGGTGCACCAGGTCCTCGACCTGGTCGCGGCGCCCGAGTTCCAGCCCACCCCCGACTCGCGCCGCCAGCTCGCCGATCGGGCGCTCGCGGCGCAGGTGCGCGCGATCCTCAAGGCCACCCCGGCGACGCGGGCGGCGGACGTCGACGTCCAGGCCCGCGACGGGCGCGTGTTCCTGGCCGGGGTCGTGGCGTCCGAGGCCGAGCGCGACGCGGCGCTGCAGATCGCCCGGGAGACGCCGGGCGTCGGGGAGGTCGCCGGTGAGCTCAAGGTCTTCCGGCGTCCCGTCCGATGAACTTTGCCGAGGTCGGGACGCTCGAGTTCTGGGCACGCTGGGTCCAGATCGTCATCCTCGACCTGACGCTGGCGGGCGACAACGCGCTCGTCATCGCGCTCGCCGTCCGGAAGCTGCCGCGCGCCCAGCAGTGGCGGGGTCGACTGTGGGGGACGGTGGGCGCGGTCGCCCTCCGGGTGCTGGCCATCGGCGCCATCTCGGCGCTGCTCGGCATCCCCCTCCTGCGGGCGACCGGTGGAGTCCTGCTGCTCTGGATCGCGATCAAGCTCCTGAGCCAGGAGGGGCAGGGCGCGGACCGGTCCGCCCGCGCGGGCACGACCCTGTTCGAGGCGATCTGGATCATCGTCGTCGCCGACGTGGTCATGAGCCTCGACAACGTGCTGGCGATCTCCGGGGCCGCCCGCGGGGACATGATGCTGGTCCTGTTCGGGGTCGGGCTCTCGATCCCGCTCGTGATCTGGGGCAGTGGGCTCCTGGCCCGCCTGATGGCGCGCTTCTGGTGGATCGTGGACTTGGGGGCGGCGATCCTGGGCTGGGTCGCGGGCGAGATGATCCTCCAGGACGAGGTCGTGCGCGGCTGGGTGGGCGAGTCGGCCGGGCCGGCGCTCCACCGCGCCGTGCAGGCGGTCCTCGCGGTCGCCGTCGTGGTCGGTGGCCGGCTGTGGGCGCGCCGCCGGCCGATCCACGTCGAGGCGCACCCGGCGAAGGAGTGAGCAGGATGCGCCGAGGCCACCCGGGGAGGGGTTGACGGTGCCGCGGTCCCGCTCGCGCGCGGACTGGCCGAAGGTCGCGCCGGTGAAGAGCACGCGGATCTACGAGGACATCGTCCGGCAGATCCGCCGGCTGATCGCGGACGGGCGCCTGAAGTCCGGGGACCGGTTGCCGCCCGAGCGCGACCTGGCAGAGCGCTTCCGGGTGAGCCGGACCTCCGTCCGCGAGGCGATGCGGGCGCTCGAGAGCCGGGGACTCCTGGCGATCCGCCCCGGGGAGGGCGCGTTCGTCCGGAGCGTCTCCATCGAGGCACTGGTCGAGCCCCTCGCGCTGGTGATCCTGGCGCAGCGGGAGGCGGTCTCCGACCTCTACGAGGCGCGGCGGCTGCTCGAGCCGCCCATCGCGGCGCTGGCGGCCCGCCGCGCGACGCCGGACGAGGTCGGCGACCTCCGGCGCATCGTCGAGGAGCAGGGCGCCGAGATCGCGGCCGGCCGGACCGGGATCGGGCCGGACGCCGCGTTCCACGCCGCGATCGCGCAGTCGACCCGCAACGGAACCATCACACGGATCGTCCGGACCCTGATGGAGCTGCTGGCCCAGAGCCGCGAGGAGACCCTCTCCGTCCCCGGCCGTCCACAGCTCTCCCTGGAGGACCACCGCCGCATCCTGGCGGCGATCGAGGCGGGGGACGCTGGTCGCGCGCAGGATGCGATGCTGCGCCACCTGGCCGCGGTCCAGCGGCTGGTGGTCGGGCGCGAGGAGTCCCGCCCGTCGGGCGAGGGAACGGGCACCGGCTGACGGATCCTTGTGCGGGGGTCCGAGCCCTCGCCGCGCCGGGGACGGGGCGCTGCGGGCTGGAGCCTGGTACACCGCCTCCCGCACAAAACGTGGTTCTGATTGACCCAGCACGCGGCAGGGTGCTATTCTGATCAAACTTTGCATGGGGTCGGCCGCGGGCCCGGCGGTCATGCTCCGGCACCGTCGGGCGAGGGAGGTGAGGGCGGCGTGATCGATTTCCAGGGTGTCTATCCGCCCGTGCTGACCCCATTCCGCGGCAGCGAGGTCGCACACGACAAGCTGGCCGCCAACCTGGCTCGCCTGAACCGATTCCCGCTGGCCGGGTACGTGATGCTCGGATCCACAGGGGAGTTCCCGCTGCTGGGCGAGGGGGAGAAGGAGCGCGTCATCGCGACGGCGCGGGAGCATACGCCGGGGGACCGCCTGCTGATCGCGGGCACGGGCGGCGAGTCGACGGACGCCTGCCTGCGGTTGACGAAGCGAGCCGCCCAGCTGGGTGCCAGCGCGGTGCTCGTCATCACGCCGAGCTACTACAAGCGGATGATGGCGCCGCCGGCCTTGATCCGGCACTACCGCACGATCGCCGATGCCTCGCCGGTGCCGGTGCTCCTCTACAACTTCCCGGCGAACACCGGCATCAACCTGGAGCCGGACACGGTCGCCCGGCTGGCCGAGCACCCGAACATCCGCGGCATCAAGGACAGCTCCGGCAACGTGCCGCAGGCCGCCGAGGTGATCCGCCTCACGCCGAAGACCTTCCAGGTCTTCGTGGGGTCGCCCATCGCGTTTCTCCCCGCCCTGGTGGTGGGGGCGGCCGGCGGGATCCTCGCCATCGCGAACGTCGCCCCCGGCGCCTGCTGCGACATCTGGCGCCTCGCCCAGGCCGGCCAGTGGGCCGAGGCGCGCGCGATCGCCGCTCGCCTGGCACCGGTCGCGAGCGGCATCGGCACCCGCTACGGCGTGGGCGGGCTCAAGGCCGCGCTGGAGCTCCTGGGTGGCTACGGGGGGCCGACGCGGCCGCCCCTGCCGATGCCGGACGGCGACGGCGTCGAGGAGATCCGGGAGATCCTCGCGACGGCAGGGCTCCTGTAGACCGGGCAACGCGGAGCCGATCACCGAGGACACCGAGGAGCAGGAGACCGGTCATGAAGATGTCAGGGGCGCGCATCGTCCTGGAGTCGCTCAAGCGTGAGGGCGTCGACGTGGTGTTCGGCCTGCCCGGCGGCGCCGTCCTGCCGATCTACGACGCGCTCTACGACTTCCCGGGCCCCCTGCGGCACGTGCTGGTCCGCCAGGAGGCGGCCGCCGGCCACGCGGCCGAGGGGTACGCGCGCGTGAGCGGCAAGGTCGGCGTGTGCCTGGTCACCTCCGGCCCGGCCGCGACCAACCTCGTCACGGCGCTCCAGGACGCCTACATGGACTCCATGCCGATCGTCGCCTTCACCGGCCAGGTTCCGACCCACCTGATCGGGAACGACGCCTTCCAGGAGGCGGACAACGTCGGCATCACCCGGCCGTGCACGAAGCACAACTACCTCGTCAAGGACACGCGCGACATCGCCCCGGTCGTGCGGGAAGCCTTCCACATCGCCGCGACGGGCCGGCCGGGTCCGGTGCACATCGACCTGCCGAAGGACGTCCTCATGCGGCAGGCCGAGTTCGACTACCCGGACCACGTGCACCTCCGGTCCTACAACCCGACGTACGACGGGCATCCCGGCCAGGTGAAGAAGGCGGCCCGGTCGGTCCTCCGCGCCCGGCGGGCGGTGCTGTACGTGGGCGGCGGCGTGATCGCGGCGGACGGCGCGGCCGAGCTCCTGGAGCTGGCGGAGCTGACCCGGATCCCGGTCACCACGAC
>DASRDR010000187.1:0-4406 GCA_035652475.1 Candidatus Methylomirabilota bacterium
GGAGGGCGAGGTCTCCCCCCTCTCGCGCGAGTACGTGGACGCCCTCGTCCGGGGCATCCCGTGGGGACGGATCGGCACGCCGCGGGACATCGCCCACGCCGCCCTGTTCCTCGCGTCGCCGTACGCGGAGTGGGTCACCGGCGAGGTGTTCGGCATCAACGGCGGGAGCGCGGCGGGCCGGCCGAACCTCCCGCTCAGCACCCCGCGGCCCTGACCCGGGGCGCCGGGCGAGCAGGCGGGGCTCGGCTCGCCGGGCGGCGGGCGTCGCCGCCGCTCGTCCCGCGCCGGCCCGGTTCCCGCCCTCGCGCGGCGATCGCGGCCGCGCCGTCGATCGGGGCGGGCACCGGTCCCCGCGAGCACCGAGCCGCCCCGGTCCGGCCCGCTCGGGCCGGCGCCCCCGACCCGGTCCGGCGCGCCCGACCGCCGGTGCTCCGGCCGTCGTGAGCCGAGCCGCCCGGGGCCGAGCGCCAGGGTCGCCGCGACCGCCGGCCCGGCCAGGCCCTCCGGGACCCCCGGGGCGCCGAGCCGGTCCGGACGGGCAGGCCGGCCGTCAGCCGATCCGCACGAGCCCGATCAGCCGGTCCAGGACGACGATCAGCACCAGCGCCAGCACGACGAAGATCGTCGAGACCGCGTTGATCGCCGGGTCGAAGTTGTACTCCGTGTAGTTGAAGATCCGCATCGGCAGCGTGGTCGTGCGGGCGCCGGCGATCAGGAGCGTGACCGCCAGCTCCCCGAACGAGATGATCGCCGCGAAGATGGCGCCCGCCACCAGCCCCGGCCGCAGCAGCGGCACGGTGACCCGCCGGAAGGTCTGGGCCGGGGTCGCGCCGAGGTTCTGGGCCGCCCGCTCCAGCACCGGGTCGAGGTTCTGCACGCTGATCGAGACCAGCCGCACCGTGTACGGGAGCGCGACCACCAGGTGGCCGAGGACGAGCCCGGTCAGCGTGTTGATGAGCCCCAGCGCGCTGAAGTAGTTCAGGAGCGCGATCCCGAGGACGATCTGCGGCATCACGAGCGGCGCCATCACGAGGGTCTGGACGAGCCTCCGTCCCGGGAAGGCGTAGCGCCCGAGCGCGTAGGCGGCCAGGGTCCCGATCCCGAGCGCGAGCGGCGTCACCACCGCGCAGACGAGGAGGGACAGCCGGAACGAGTCCGTCCACACCTCGCTCTCCCACAGCGCCCGGTACCAGCGCAGGGAGAAGCCGCGGGGCGGGAACGAGAGGTAGTCGGCGGCGTTGAACGACGCCAGCACGACCACCACCAGCGGCGCCAGCAGGAAGACGTAGACCAGCACGCTCAGGGCGTCGGTCGCCCGGCCGAGTCCCGACCGCCGCATCACCCGGCGCTCCCCCGCACCGTCCGGAGCAGGCGGCCGGCCAGTGCGATGACGGCCAGCGTGAAGGTCAGCAGGATGAACGACAGCGCCGCGCCGAGCGGGAAGTTGAGCTGGTTGAGCGTCACGTAGTAGATCCCGATCGCGAGGAGCGGCTGGAGCGGGCCGGCGACCAGGAGCGGCGTGACGTAGATGCCGAGGGCCAGCGCGATCACCAGGCTCGTCCCGGCCAGCACGCCCGGCACGCTGAGCGGGAGCGTGACCCGCCAGAACGTCTGGGCCGGCGTCGCGCCGAGGTTCTGGGCCGCCCGCTCCAGCGCGGGGTCGAGCGCCTGGAGGGCGCTGGCGATGGGCAGCATCATGAACGGCAGCAGCACGTGCACGGTGGCGACCACCACCGAGCCGAACGTCCCCAGCATCCGGAACGGCCGGTCGGCCAGCCCGAGCCCGACCAGGGTCCCGTTGACGACCCCGTTGTTCGCGAGCAGGACCACCCACCCGTAGGTCCGCACGATCACGCTGATCAGGAGCGGCGAGACGACCACCGCGTAGAGCAGGGTCCGGTACATCGGCGAGCGCACGCGGACCATGTAGTGCGCGGCGGGGTAGCCGAGGAGCAGGCAGGCGACCGTGGTCCAGAGGGTCAGCTTCACGCTGCCCCACACCATGCGGTGGAAGTAGGCGCTGGTGGCGAACGTCCGGTAGTTCACGAGCGAGGCGTCGGGGTGGATCGCCAGCTGGGGGTCCATCCACGCGAGGCTGAGCCGGAAGAGGTCGACCGAGGGAACCACGAAGAACAGGACGAGCAGGACGAGGGCCGGGCCCAGCAGGACGACGACCGTCAGCCGGTCGCGGCCGCGGCGGGTCACGGGACGATCCCGGCGAGCGGCGCCCGCCCCGGCAGGGCGACGACCGTCGGCCGGTCCCACCCGCGGCGGGTCACCGGTCGATCCGGGCGAGCGCCGCCAGCCCCCGGCGGGTCGACGACCGTCGGCCGGTCGCGGCCGCGGCGGATCACGGGAGGATCCCGGCGAGCGCCTCGCCCGATCCGGGGAGGACGATCGCGTCCTCCGGCGCCCAGGTGACCGCCACCGCCTCGCCGTCCCGGAACGACGGGGTGCCGCTGGCGATCTGCTCGACGACCCGCACCGCCGGCCCGGCCGCCAGCCGCACCTCGTACTCCGCGCTGGTCCCGAGGTAGACCGTGTAGGCGATCGTGCCGGGCAGGGCGTTCCCGGCCGGGTCGACCGGCGGCCGCGCGAGCCGCGCGCTCTCCGCCCGCAGCACCACGGCGACCGCGGCGCCCGGGGCCAGCGGCTCCTCGTGGGCCGCCCGGACGATCGCCGGCCCCACCCGCACCGCGACCTCCCCGGCCCGCGCCTCGACGACCTCGCCCGACAGGAAGTTCGGGTGACCCAGGAACTGCGCCACGAACGCCGTGCGGGGCTTCCGGTAGAGCTCGACCGGCGTGCCGACCTGCTCGATCCGCCCGTGGTTCATCACGACCAGCCGGTCGGAGAGCGTCAGCGCCTCCTCCTGGTCGTGGGTGACGAAGATCGTGGTGATGCCGACCTGGCGCTGCAGGCGTCGCAGCTCGACGCGCATCTGGCGCCGGAGCTGGGCGTCCAGGTTCGACAGCGGCTCGTCCATCAGCAGGACCAGCGGGTCGATCGCCAGCGCCCGCGCGATCGCGACGCGCTGCTGCTGCCCCCCCGAGAGCTGGCGGATCGCGCGGTCGCCCAGCCCCTCCAGGCGGACCAGCGCGAGGGCCTCCCGGACGCGCCGGGCGGTCTCGGCCGCCGGCAGCCGCCGGATCCGCAGGCCGAACGCCACGTTGTCGAAGACGTTCATGTGCGGGAACAGGGCGTAGCTCTGGAACACCATGCCGGTGTTCCGCCGGTACGGCGGCACCTGGTTGACGACGCGCCCGCCCAGGCTCACCGTCCCGCGGCTCGGCTCGAGGAAGCCGGCGATGATGTTGAGGGTCGTCGTCTTGCCGCACCCGGAGGGGCCGAGCAGCGAGACCAGCTCCCCCTTGTGGACATCCAGGTCCACGTCGTGGAGCACCGGCGTGGCGCCGTAGGCCATGGCGATCCCGCGGAGCTGGACGTCGACGTCGCGGGTCGTCACGGCGGGCGGATGGCGGCGGCGGCCGGGCTCAGCGCCCGGCCGCCGGGGACCGAGTCGGGGCTAGGCGAAGATCGAGGCCCAGCGCTGGGTCCACTCGCCGAGCTTCTGGCTCACGACGTCGTAGTTCGGGGCGAGCAGCTTCGCGTAGTGCTCGGTCCCGTAGGCCACCTTCGCCGCGTACTTCGGATCGAGCTTCACCTGCTTGTTCGAGGGCCCGTACCACATCTGCTGGCAGAACCCCTTCTGGGGCTCGGGCGCCAGGCGGAAGTCGATGAACCGGAGGGCGGCCGCGCGGTTCCTCGTGCCCTTGGCGATCGCCATCGGGGCGCCACTCGCCACCGGGCCCGGCTTGTTCGGGTAGCTGAAGGCGACCGGGAGGCCGGCCGCCGCCAGCGCGTGGACCCGGCCGTCCCAGAGCGGCACGACCCCGATGTCCCCGCGCTCGATGAGCTGCTGGATCGCCCCGGCGTCGGCCGGCTGCTGGACGATGCTGGGCTTGAGCTCCTTCATCTTCTCGAACGCCCGGTCGACGTCGGCCGGGTTCTTCTCGTCACCGCCGAGCGCGTGGATCGTCGCGACGAAGAACTGGAGGCCCACCGAGTAGCTGATCGGCGGCATGCCGACCAGCCCCTTGTACTCGGGCTTCCAGAAATCGAGCCACTCCTTCGGCGGCGTCTTGACCTTGTCGGTCCGGTACATGATCCCGAGCTGGCCCCAGTTCTGGTGGACCGCGTAGTACTTGCCGTCCTTCTGCCACTTGGCCGGCGTCGAGACCGTGTAGAGGTCCTTGACGTTCGGAACCTCGCGCGCGTCGAAGGGATCGAGCAGGCCCTCGCGCATCGCGACGTCCATCTGCTCGTCCAGCATGAGCACGATGTCGAACGGCGGGTTGTTGGTGCGCGCCGCCCGGAGCTTCGCCAGCTGCGCGGTGCCGGCGGTG
>DASRDR010000188.1:0-2996 GCA_035652475.1 Candidatus Methylomirabilota bacterium
GCGCCGGCCCGGCCCGCGTACGTCCGGCGTTCGCCCCGGCCGCGCCGGGTGCTCGCGGTGGTCCGATCGGCACTTGCAGCGGCGACCGGCGTCCTGGGCGCCGTGGCCCTGGTGTTCCTCGCGATGCCGCGCCTGCCGGGCGCCTTCGTCCGGCTGCCCCCCTTTGCCGTCCGAACCGCGCTCTCCGTGCCGGGGTTCGACGGCTCGGTCGTCAATCCCGAGCTCCCGGCCGCGGGCGGCGACGGGGTGGTCGACTTCTCGCCGGTCGCCTATCCGGGGTTCGGATCCAGGGTCGACCTTCGCGCGCGCGGCCACCTGTCGGACCGCGTGGTGATGCGCGTACGGTCCTCGCAGGCCGCGCTCTGGCGGGGACAGGTCTACGACACCTTCGACGGAATCCGGTGGACCGAGTCCGACCCGCGGACCGCGACGCTGGGGCTCGGGTGGAACCGGAGCTTCGAGATCCCGAGCCCCCAGGGCGGCCTCCCCGGCACGACCCGGCGGATCGTGACCACGTTCTACGTGCAGGCGCAGGGTCCGAACGTCGTGTTCGCCGCCTACGCCCCGTCCGAGGTGTTCTTCCCGGCGGCGCAGCTCTCGATCGACGGCGCGTCGTCGCTCCGGGCCCCGATCCTGCTCGATCCGGGCCTGGTGTATTCCGTGATCTCCGACGTCCCGGTGACCACGCCCGCGGTCCTCCGGTCCGCGCCGGCGAGCTGGCCGGCCGCCACGCTCGCGCGCTGCACCCAGCTCCCCGCCGATCTGCCGGCCCGAGACCTCGCGCTTGCCCGGAGGATCACGGACGGCGCCGCCACGACCTACGACCGGGTGATGGCCGTCCAGCGGTGGTTGCGGCGCAACACCCGCTACGACCTCGACGTCCCGCGCGACCCGCCGGGCGTGAACGCGGTCGACGAGTTCCTCTTCGTCCGCCGGGCCGGCTTCTGCGAGCACATCGCGAGCGCGATGGCGGTGCTCCTTCGGGCCGTGGGCGTCCCCACGCGCTTCGTCACCGGCTACGGCCCCGGCGAACGGAACCCGTTCACCGGCTACTACGAGGTCCGGGAGTCGGATGCGCACGCCTGGGTCGAGGTGCTGTACCCGGGCGTGGGCTGGGTGCCCTACGACCCCACCTTCGGCGTCCCCCCCGCGAGCCCGGGGCTCGGGGCGTGGTTCATCGCGCCCCAGGTGCTCCGCGCGATTGGCCGCTTCGTGTCGCGCGCGATACCCGAGCCCGTGAAGGCGGCCGCCCGGATCGTCGCCTCCGGCCTGCGCGCGACCGCGCACGGGGCGGTCTCCGCGTGGCCGGTTCCTCTCGCCGCCCTGGTCGCGCTCAGCTCCCTCGGGTGGCTGCGGCGCGCCCGCCGCCGGGCGCACGCCCCCCCGCTCCCGCCCGCGGCCCGGGCCTTCCGGGACCTGGAACGGGCGATGAGCCGCCGCGGCCGCCGAAGGCGCGAGCACCAGACGCCGGGGGAGTTCCTCCGCTCGCTCGAGTCCGGGCTCACCGGGGGCGAGCTCGAGGACGCGCGCCGGGTCGTGCGGGCCTTCGAGCGCGAGCGGTTCTCGGGGCATCCGCTCGCGCACGAGGAGGCGGAGCGCGCGCTCGCCGCCGCCGCCCGGATCGCGACGCGGGACGGCTCCCGAGCGCCACACACTAGTCTGTAACAGACTAGCTGGCCCACAGTCCCCGCACGAGGGCGTCGACCGTCTCGGCGCGCCCCGCGCCCGCGGCCTCGGGACCCCCGCCGAGCTCGGGGAGCTCCCCGTCCGCGTACGTCGCGCGCTGCTCGAACAGCGACCGCACCTCCGCGGGCAGGAATCGCGTGAGCTGCGCGTACCAGTGCCGATCCTCGAGTCCGCGGTTCGCCCGGTGGTAGCGCAGCGGGAAGGCGACGCAGAGCGCGTCTCGCGCGCGCGTGAGCGCGACGTACAGGAGCCGGCGCTCCTCCTCGATCCGCTCCTCGTCGCCGGTGGCCAGGTCGGAGGGGATCATGCCGTCGGCGGCGTGGATCAGGTACACGACGTCCCACTCGCCGCCCTTGGCGGAGTGGATCGTCGAGAGCACGAGGAAGTCCTCGTCGGGGTGAGGCGGCCCGGCCAGGTCCGAGGTCGAGATCGGCGGGTCGAGCGCGAGGTCGGTCACGAACCGCTCGCGCGTCGGATAGCCCGAGGCGACCACCTCGAGCTGCTCGAGGTCGCGAATCCGCGCCTCGGCGTCGTCGTACCGCCGGCGCAGCACGGGGTCCAGGAACCGCCGGACCCGTTCGACCTGGGCGGCGACGGGAACCGTTGGGGCGGAGCAGTCCCGGAGCGTCTCCCGAAGGCGGTCGAGCTCGGTCCGGGCCGGGGACGGGACGCGGAGCACCTCGCCCTCCACGAGCCGCGCGACCGGGGAGCGCCCGCGCGTCCCGGCGGCGACCTCGAGCGCGGCCATCAGCCGCCTCGCGGTCGCGGGCCCGACGCCGTCCAGGAGCTGCAGCACGCGGAACCAGCTCACCTCGTCGAACGGGTTCTCGAGCACTCGCAGGAGCGCGAGGGCGTCCTTCACGTGCGCCGACTCGGCGAACGCGAGCCCGCCGTACTTCACGAACGGGACGTTCCGCCGGGCGAGCTCCACCTCGAGCAGGTCGCTGTGGTGACCGGCCCGGAACAGGACCGCCTGGTTTCGAAGGAGCACGCCGCGCTCCCGGTGCTCGAGCACGGCCCGGCACACCGCGTCGGCCTGGTCGGCTTCGTCCAAACACGTGAGGAGCAGCGGCCGGCCGCCGCCGCGGCGCTCGGACCACAGGGTCTTCTCGTGGCGCTTGGGGGAGAGGGCGATGACGGCGTTCGTCGCCTCAAGGATCGGCGCGGTCGAGCGGTAGTTCTGCTCGAGGCGGACGATCGTCGTCCCGGGGAACCGCTCGGGGAACTCGAGGATGTTGCGCACCGTCGCCGCGCGGAACGAGTAGATGGCCTGCGCGTCGTCGCCCACGACCATGAGGCCCGCGCCGTCG
>DASRDR010000189.1:0-12641 GCA_035652475.1 Candidatus Methylomirabilota bacterium
GGGATCGACAACACGGAGAGTGCGATCGCGGCCGGCGACCCCTACCGGCCCCGGGACGTGCTGCTCGCCGAGGCGGTCGCGACGATCCTCGCCGGCCTGGCCGGCGGGGTGGTCCAGAACACGCCGTACATCGGTCACCCCGCCTACAAGGCGATGGGCGCCCGGGCCGGCTACACCCTCGCCACGGGACTGGTGATCGGCGTGGGCGCGGCCGCCGGTTTGGTCTCGTTCCTGGTGGGCCTGGTGCCGGAGGCCGCCGTCGCGCCGATCCTCGTCTTCGTGGGCCTCGGGATCACGGCCCAGGCCTTCCTGGCGAGCCCGCCGCGGCACGCGCCGGCGGTGGCCCTGGCGTTCGTCCCGACGGTCGGCGCGCTGGCGTTGATCCAGGTGGGCGCCGTCCTGAGCGGCGCGGGAGTCGACCCGGCGACGCTGCGCGGCGAGGGCGCCCGCGCGCTCGAGGCGCTCCGGGTGCTCGGGAACGGATTCGTCCTGACCGCGCTCCTCTGGGCTTCCGCGCTCGCCATGATCATCGACGGCCGCCTGCTCCGTGCCGCGGCATTCTTCGCGGTGGGCAGCCTGGGCAGCCTGTGCGGGCTGATCCACTCGCCTCTCGCATCCGGCGGGCTCTTCTGGCCCGGAACGGCCCCCTCCGCCGCCCCGGCGCTGCTCTCGGCCGCGTACGGGCTGGCGGCCGCGCTGCTCGCGATCCTGGCGCCGTACGCGCCGGCGATGAGGCTCGAGGGCGAGCACCACGCCGGCGCCGCTTGACCGTGGAGGCGCTTCGCGGTAGACAACAGACATGTTGTGAAATCCGTCACGAACCCGGCTCGTCGTCCCGGAGAGGAGGCTCCCATGGCGCGTCGTCTGATGCTGGGCGGGACTCTCGTCGCGGTCGTGCTGACCGCGGTCGCGTTCACCGCGCCGGCGTGGGCGCAGGCACAGGCCGCGTGGACCTGTCCCGCCGCCGAGAACGCGAAGAAGAACCCCGTGCCGCGCACGCCCCAGTCGATCGCGGCCGGCAAGAAGCTGGTCGTCGACCGGACCTGCACCGCGTGTCACGGCGAGTCGGGGAAGGGAGACGGCCCAGGAGCGGCCGCCCTGAACCCGAAGCCGGCGGACTGGACGTCGGCGAAGGTGCAGCAGCAGTCGGACGGCTGCCTGTTCTGGAAGATCAGCACTGGACGTGGCGCCATGCCGCCGTGGGCCTCGCTGCCCGAGACCGAGCGGTGGCAGATCATCGACTACATCCGCACCCTCAAGAAGTGACGTCCGGGACGCCGTCGCCGCCCTCCGCCGTCCGGCGGAGGGCGGGCGGCGTCCGCCCGGACCCCGCGTGATCCCCCTCCGCTGCGGCCGCTGCGGCGCGACGGCGAGCGCGGCGACCGCCTGGCGCTGCGCGGTCTGCGGCGGGCCCTGGGCGCTCGAGCCCACCGCGGCGCCCATCCCCCCCGCCTTCCCGCCGGCGGCGCGCGGGGTCTGGCGCTACCGGGCGGTGATCCCGGTCGCGGCCGCGGAGGTCTCGCTGGGGGAAGGCGGGACGCCGCTCCTCGCCTCTCGCGACGGGCGGCTCCTGTTCAAGGTCGAGAGCACCAACCCGACCGGGTCCTTCAAGGACCGCGGCGCGGCGGTGCTCATCGCGGCGCTCCGCGCCGAGGGCGCCCAGGACGTCGTCGAGGATTCGTCCGGCAACGCCGGCTCCGCGATCGCCGCGTACGCGGCGCGGGCGGGGCTCGCCGCGACGATCTACGTCCCGGACAGCGCCTCGCCGGGCAAGCTCGCCCAGATCGCCGCCTACGGGGCGCGCCTCGTCCGCGTGCCCGGGAGCCGGCAGGCCGTGGCCGAGGCGGCGCAGGCGGCGCGCGGCCGGTACACCAGCCACTGCTGGGATCCCCGCTTCTTCCACGGCACGAAGACCGTCGCCTACGAGCTCTGGGAGGACCTGGACCACCGGGCACCGGAGTGGATCGTGACGCCGGTCGGCCACGGGACGCTCCTGCTCGGGCTCTGGCTCGGCTTCAGCGAGCTGGTCGCGGCCGGGGCGGTGCGGCGTCTGCCTCGGCTGATGGCGGTCCAGAGCGCCGGGTGCATGCCGCTCGCGGGTCCCGCGCTCGGACGCGACCCGGGCCCGGGGCAGACGATCGCGGAGGGCATCCGGGTGGCGCAGCCGGTGCGGCCGGAGGAGATCCGGCGCGCGGTGGCGAGCTCGGGTGGGTGCTTCGTCGTGGTCGAGGATGCCGAGGTGCTGGCCGCGCAGACGCGACTGGCGCGCGAGGGCCTGTACGTCGAACCGACCGCCGCGGTCGCGCCGGCGGCCGCCTGGCGGGAAGCCGAGGCCGGCACGTTCGGTGCGGCCGAGCCGGTGGTGGTCCCGCTCACCGGCCACGGCCTCAAGGGCTCCGGAGCGGCTTGACCGGGGGCAGGAACAGGCTCGCGAGGAGGCGGAGCTCGTGGGCCCCGCGGGGCGCGGCCGGTAACCGCGTCCCTGGCGCGAGGACCGGGCCGTCGCCGACGGCTTCCGTGGCCCCATACGGCGCATTGACCCGCCTCCGGCGGGTTCCTATACTCCCGACGATGAGCGGCGAGGAGGGCTCGCTCGGCGAGATCCGGAAGGCTCTCGCCGGGATCACTCGCCGCCTCGACAGCCTCGCCGCCGCGGTCGGCGTCGCCGCGCGGACCGGGGAGCCGCCCGGTGCCCTCCTGGACGAGCCCACGCGCGGCCGGCTGGCCGCCCTCGCGCACCTGCTCGACCTTTCCCGGGACCGGACGCCGGACGAGGCGCGCCTGCTGGGGCTCGCCGCGGCGCTCCTGCACGCGCGCGCGGACTGCGCGGCGGTGTTCGTGGCGGAGGGCGACCGGCTGGCAGTCGCGGCCCAGCGGGGCTTCGCGGCCGCGATGGGCGCCGGCGCGGCCCCGGGCATCGTCAGGCGCGCGCTGGAGCTGCGGGACGTCGTCCAGACGGCCCCGGGCGTCGGTGGGCCTGATCCCGTCCTGGCAGGGGAGGGCGTGCTCGCCGCGGTGGCCCTCCCGATCCTCGAGGCGAGTGGCGCGGCGGCGGGCGTCCTTCTGGTCGGGCGCCGGCGACCAGTCCTGCTCGACGCCGAGGCGCTGGGCCCACTGCTGGTCATCGCGGATCGGCTCGCGCCCGGCGGTCCGCCGGGGAGCGCGGATGCACGTGAGGATGCGGACGCGCCCCTCCTCGAGGCGCTGCTCTCGGCGCGCCTGGACGTGGGGCGCACGGCCGCGGTGGTCGCGCACCACGCGGCCGCGCGGCTCGGTGCGGCCGCGGTGGCGGTCCTGATGCGGACGGCGGAGGGCTTCGAGCTGGCCGCGAGCGAGGGCATGTCCCCCGACGCCGGCCCGCCGCCCGAGGCGGGGATGCCCCGCCTCGCGGCCGCCCTGGCGAGCGGGCACGCCGCCCCGATCGGCGGCGATGGGGCGGCCGACGCGGCGCTCGGGCGCTGGCTCGGGACGCCGGTGCGGGCGGTCCTTCCCCTGGTCGCCGACGACGGGCCCGTCGCGGTCCTGGTCGCCGGCGCGGCCGTTCCGTGCGTGCCAGCGCTGCCGGCCGGATTCGAGCGGCTGGCGACGCTCGCGCTGCGCAATGTCCGGCAGCACGCGCAGGCGGCGGCCCCCGTCACGCTGGCCACCATGGCCCCGCCGGCCGGGGAGGTGACGCCGGCGCCGCTGGGTGAGATCGCGAACCTCCTCGCGGTCGTCCTGGGCCGGCTGGCCGCGGTGCGCGACCGGCTGGCCGATCCCGACACGTCGAGCCAGCTGGCCGTCGCCGAGGAGGCGGCGTGGCGAGTCGCCGAGGCGGTCCGGCAGCTGCTCGGGTTCCGCGGGAGCGCCGCCGATCCGGGGGCGGCGCCCCTCGAGCTGGCGCCGCTCGTCCGGGACGCCGTGCGGGCGGCCGAGCAACGATGGGCGGGCGATGGGGGGCCACCGATCGTGCTCGAGCTCGAGACCGTGCCGGTCGTGCGCGGGAACGCCGACGAGCTGCGCCACGCGCTCGACCACCTGCTGCAGAACGCACGCGAGTCCGGCGTGGACGGCCGGGCGCCCATCCGCGTCCGGCTGTCGTGGGACGGGGTCGGCCGCGTGGAGATCGTGATCGCCGACCAGGGGCGGGGGATGGACGAGGCCATTCGCGCCCGCGCGGGGGAGCCGTTCTTCACGACGAAGGGGCCGGGCCGGCTGGGCGTCGGCCTGGCCGTCGCGCGGGCGGCGGCCACGCGCCACCGCGGCGACCTCGCGATCGAGACGGCGCCGGGACGGGGCACGACGGTCCGGCTCCGGCTCCCGGCCTTCGCGCCCGCCGGCGCGCGCCCGGTGTCCGCGGCCCTCGCCCGCGGCGCGCGCGTCCGCGTCCTGGTGGTCGAGGACGACCCGGCGATCCGGGAGTCCGTCGCCGAGGCGGTGGGCCTCGCGGGGTACGTGGTCCGGACGGCGGAGAGCGGCGTCGAGGCGGCGGCCGCGCTCCGACGCGAGGCGATGGATGCCGTGATCACCGATCTGGCCCTTCCCAGCGGGTCGGGGCTGGAGGTCGCGCGACTCGCCAAGGAGGTCCGGGCCGAGACGCGCGTGGTCCTGCTCACGGCGTGGCCGGGGCGCGTGGACGCGGCCAGCCTCGAGCGGCACGGGGTCGACGCGGTGATCGAGAAGCCGGTCGGCCTCGATTCCCTCTGCGCCACGCTCGCCACGCTGGTCGCCCGGCGGTCGGCCCCGCCGGCGTGAGCGCGGCGCTGGCGGCCGTCGACCTCGGCACGAACACCGTCCGGCTGCTGGTCGCGGACGCCGATCCGGTCGGGGGACTCACCCCGCGGGCGGTGGACCAGGTCGTCGCGCGGCTCGGCGAGGGCCTGCGTGAGCGCGGGCGGCTCGCGCCGGCGGCGGTCGACCGGACGCTCCGCGCGGTGCGACGCTGCCGCGACCGCGCGCTCGCGCTGGGCGCCGACGAGATCCTGCTGGTCGCGACCGCGGCCGTGCGGCAGGCCGAGAACGGCGACGCGCTCCTGGCCCGGCTCGCGGCGGAGCCTCGCGTGCGCGCCCGGGTCGTCAGCGGGGCGGAGGAGGCCCGCCTGACGCTCCTCGGCGCCGCGTGGGGACTCGGCGGCCGCCGTGATCGATTCGGGCTCGTCGACGTGGGCGGCGGGAGCACGGAGTTCGCGGTCGCCGAGGGCGACCGGGTGCTGGGGGCGGTGAGCGTGACGGTGGGGGTCGTGGACCTGGCGGAGCGCTTCTTCGCCCGCGACCCGGTCGACGCGGGCGAGCTCCGCGCCTGCCGCGAGCACGTGGCCCGACGGCTTCGCGACGAGGTGTGGCCAGTGCTCGGTCCGGTGGACCCGGTGGAATGGGTCGCGACCGCGGGGACCCCGACGACGCTCGCGGCGCTCGACCTCGCCCTGGCGCGCTACGATGCCGCTCGCGTCCGGGGGCACCGGCTCGCACGGGCCAGGATCGACCGCCTGGTCGCGTGGCTCGCCGCGCTCCCCCTCGCCGCGCGGGCCCGGCTGCCGGGCCTCGAGCCGGGGCGCGCCGACGTGCTGGTGCCGGGGGCCCTCGTGCTGGCCGCCGCGCTGGCCGGGCTGGGGCTCGAGGCGTTCACCGTCGCCGACACGGGACTCCGGGAAGGCATCCTCCTCGACGCGGTCGGCTGGCGACCGTCGGCCGCGCCGCCGGCCGGGCGGCCATCGGCCGCCGACCGGGAGAGACGCCGACAGTGATCGACCGCGCTGCGGCGCGAGCGGGCCGCCGTCCGCGGCGGCGGCGTCCGCAGGCCAGGCTCGGATGGCCCTTCAGGGGCGGGCATCGGCGCCGCGAGTCGGGCCGAGACGTGGACGGCCGGAGGCCTGCGGGGACGCCGAGGGTGCCCATCGCGCGGCCGGGGCCAGTTCGAGGGGGGCGGCCTCCACGCGGTGGTCGAGGCGCAGCGGCCCCTACATGGTGCGAGGCGTCGCACGGTACCATGGCGAGGGGGGCGGGAGTCTTGTCCCTTCCCAAGGTCAGGCTCCCGAGGACCGGCGGCGAGAAGTGACCGACATGGGCGCGCTGATGTCGGCGGCGTCGGCGACCCCGCACACGGACGCCTCCGGGCGCCGCGGCGGCCCACGTGCTGCGTGACGCCCTGCTGCGCCTGTCCACCAGGCCCGCCATCGGCCGCGGGCTCGCGCGGTTCCCGCTGACGCGATCGGTCGTGCGTCGGTTCGTCGCCGGCGAGAGCGCCGCGGACGCCCTCGCCGCGCTGGAGGCGCTGGAAGGCACCGGCCTGCTCACCGCCGTCACCTACCTGGGCGAGAACGTCACCAGCCGGGAGCAGGCCGCGGCCGCCGCCGACGTGTACTGCGAGCTCGTGGACGAGATGCGCCGCCGCGGGCTCCGGACGACGCCGTCCCTGAAGCTCACCCATCTCGGCCTGGACCTGGGCGAGGATCTGGCGGTCGAGCACGTGCAGCGCGTCCTGGCCCGGGCCCGCGACACGCTGGTCTGGCTCGACATGGAAGCCTCCCCGTACGTCGACCGGACGCTGGCCATGTACCGCCGCCTTCGGCGCCGCTGGTCGAACGTCGCGTGCGTGCTCCAGGCGTACCTCTACCGGACCGAGGCCGATCTCCGGGAGCTGGTGGCCGGCGGCCTGCGGGTCCGACTCTGCAAGGGGGCGTACCGCGAGCCCCCCCAGCGCGCGTACCCGCGCAAGGCCGATGTCGACCGCCAGTATGCCCGGCTGGCGGGGATGCTGCTCTCGCGCGAGGCGCAGGCCGCCGGCGCCTACCCGGCGTTCGCGACCCACGACGAGCGGCTGATCCGGGTGATCGCGGACCAGGCGCGCGACATCGGCCTCCCGGCGGAGCGCTTCGAGTTCCAGATGCTCCATGGGGTGCGGCCGGATCTCCATCGCGCGCTCCGGGGCCGCGGCGTCCGGCTGCGGGTGCTGGTGCCATTCGGCGAGGACTGGTACGGCTACTTCGTGCGGCGACTGGCGGAGCGGCCGGCCAATCTCCTCTTCTTCCTGACGCAGGCGACGCGCGGCCGGGCCGCGGCGGATCGATGATCGCGCGAGGGGCCGGCGCGGCCGGGAATCGGGGCCGAGATGGAGTTCACCCGGGAGGAGCAGGCGGCCCGGGGTGACGGCCGGGCGGCGAGGCACGCGAGTCGCGCTCGAGCCGGTCATCCGGCTGCTCGAGCTGGTCATCCGGCTGGTGGGGGAGCTCTTCGGCGCCGAGCCGCTCCTCCCGGTCAGCCGGGCCCACGCCGACGCCGGCCTCTGCACGAGCGACGGCGGGCTCGAGTTCGCCGAGCGTGGTGGCCCTCGGGGGCGCGGGTGCGCGTCCCCGGCAGCCTCAACGCGGCCGCCCGCGCCATCCGGCGCTGGGAGGCGTTCCCACCTGTCGCTGGCCGAGGCGATCGGGCTCGCCGAGCGCGCCGCCGGGCGCCCCACGACCCGGCGGGATGGACCGACACCTCGCGCGATGACGACGCGGATCGACGGCTGGGGGTTCGCGCACATCCGGCGGGAGCTCGCCTGCTGGATCTCCACGAGCCGGGCGGTGGCTCAGCGGGGCCACCTGGCCGCGCTCGAGGCGGCGGGGATCCGCCTGCTATGCTCAGGAACTCCGCCAGGCAGGCGCCCTGTGCGGCCCGCCCGGCGGGTGCGTGCGACCGCCCGCGCCGGCGCGGCGTCCGCAGGGGTCGCGCGGTTGACAGCCCCGACGCGGCGTCCGTATCATTCCACACCGTATGGATGAGGTCGCGGTACTAGTGCTCAATGGGAGCTTCGAGCCTCTGCACTTCACCAACGCCCGCCGCGCCCTCACGCTCCTCCTCACCGGAAAGGCCGAGACCGTCGAGCCCTCGCCTCGGGTGGTCCGGTCCCCGTCGCACACGTTCACGCTGCCCTCGGTGATCCGGCTGATGATGTACATCCGGAAGCCGTTCGTGGAACGGGTGGCGTTCAACAAGAAGAACATCCTGCGGCGGGACCACTACACGTGCCAGTACTGCGGCCGCCGCGGCGACCGCCTGACGGTGGACCACGTGCTGCCGCGCTCGCGGGGCGGCGGGACCCACTGGACGAACGTGGTCGCCGCGTGCCTGCGCTGCAATCTCCACAAGGGGAACCGGACGGTGGAGGAGGCGGGGATGATCCTGGTGCGGATGCCGTCGCATCCCCAGTTCCTTTTCTCGGTGCACCTGCTGCGGCACCCGCACGCTCCCTTCTTCCTGGACGCCTGGCGGAAGTACCTCCACGCCGTTCCCGCCGCGCTGCCGTCGGGCGCCTGAGCGCCGCTCTGCGGCGCCGCCGCCGGGAGCGGCCCGGCGCCCGGTCCCGTTTGTGAGCTGAGCCGATGCCGCCGTTCCGCCTGGTGTCGGACTACGTCGCCCGGGGAGATCAGCCGGCGGCGATCGCGAGGCTGGCCGAGACGCTGGGCGCTGGCCGGCCGCACGCCGTCCTGCTCGGCGTGACCGGGTCGGGGAAGACGTTCACGGTGGCCTCGGTCATCGAGCGACTCCAGCGACCGACGCTCGTGATCTCCCCGAACAAGACGCTGGCGGCGCAGCTGTACGGCGAATTCCGGTCCTTCTTCCCGGACAACGCCGTCGAGTACTTCGTCTCCTACTACGACTACTACCAGCCGGAGGCGTACATCCCGCAGTCCGATACCTACATCGAGAAGGACGCCCTCATCAACGACGAGATCGACCGCATGCGGCACTCCGCGACGCGCGCCCTGTTCGAGCGGCGCGACGTGGTGATCGTCGCGTCGGTGTCGTGCATCTACGGCCTCGGGTCGCCGGAGACCTATCACGGGATGCACCTCGAGGTCACCGAGGGCGAGGAGCGGGAGCGCGACGAGCTGCTGCGTCGCCTGGTCGAGCTGCAGTACGAGCGGAACGACTACGACTTCCACCGCGGCACGTTCCGCGTCCGTGGCGACGTGGTGGAGGTGTTCCCGGCCTCGGACGAGAGCGCCGCGTTCCGCATCGAGCTGTTCGGCGACACGGTGGAGGCCATCCACCGCATCGATCCGCTCAAGGGGCAGGTCGTCGAGCGGGTGCCGCGCGCCGCCGTGTACCCGGCGAGCCATTACGTGACGCCGGCCGAGCAGCTGGAGCGCGCGATCGACTCGATCAAGCTCGAGCTGGGCGAGCGCCTGGCGTACTTCCGCGGGCAGAACCGGCTGCTGGAGGCGCAGCGCCTCGAGCAGCGGACCCTCTTCGACCTGGAGATGCTGCGGGAGATCGGCTACTGCCACGGGATCGAGAACTACTCGCGCCACCTCGCCGGCCGGAAGGCCGGCGAGACCCCGGCGACCCTCATGGACTACCTGCCGCCGGATGCGCTGGTCGTGATCGACGAGAGCCACGTCACCGTGCCCCAGCTCCGGGGCATGCACCACGGCGACCGGTCGCGGAAGGAGGCCCTGGTGGAGTACGGCTTCCGGCTGCCGTCGGCGTTCGACAACCGGCCGCTCACCTTCGCGGAGTTCGTGGCCACAGTCGGCCAGGTGCTGTACGTCTCGGCGACCCCCGGCGACTACGAGCTCCAGCGGGCGGGCGGCGCGGTCGTCGAGCAGATCATCCGGCCGACGGGACTCATGGACCCCGCGATCGTGGTCCGGTCGGCCGCCGAGCAGGTGGACGACCTGCTGGAGGAGATCCGGGCCCGGGCCGAGCGCGGCGAGCGCGTCCTGGTCACGACGCTCACCAAGCGGATGGCCGAGGACCTCACGCAGTACTACCTCCAGATGGGACTCCGCGTGCGGTACCTCCACTCGGACATCGACACCCTGGAGCGCGTCGAGGTCATCCGGGACCTGCGGCTCGGGAAGTTCGACGCCCTCATCGGGATCAACCTCCTCCGCGAGGGGCTGGACATCCCCGAGGTGTCGCTGGTCGCGATCCTGGACGCCGACAAGGAGGGCTACCTCCGCTCGGCCACGTCCCTGGTCCAGACCGCGGGCCGGGCGGCCCGGAACGTCCATGGGGAGGTCATCATGTACGCGGACAGGGTGACGGCCTCGATGCGGAGCGCCCTGTCCGAGACGGAGCGCCGTCGGGCGCTCCAGGCGGCCTACAACGCCGAGCACGGCATCACCCCCGAGTCGATCCGGCGGTCGATCCGCGAGGTGCTGCGTTCGATCGAGGAGCGCGACTACTACACGGTGGAGGCGGAGGCGCCGCCGGAGCAGTTCGAGTCGCCCGAGGCGGTGGCCGAGGCGGCCCGGAAGCTCGAGGCCGAGATGCGAGAGGCCGCCAAGCGGCTCGACTTCGAGCGCGCCGCCGAGCTGCGCGACCGGCTCCGAACGCTCCGGAAACTGGACCTGGCCGTCCGGGGGTAGCGTCCTCCCGGCGCGGGGCACCCGGCCGGCCGGCCCGGCCCTCCGTCCGGCCCGCGACGGCGCAGGCGGGGGTCCCGGGCCCGGCCGCTGCCGGCGGCGGCTCCGCTCCGGCCCGCGCGGCGCGCCGGCCCCCGGGTGCCGGTCGCGCGGCGTACCATAAGGCCCGATGGACCTCACCGAGAAGCTCGACCGGCTGCCCGACCGCCCGGGCGTCTACCTCTACAAGGACGGCAAGGGGCAGGTGGTCTACGTCGGCAAGGCGGCGTCGCTGCGCGCCCGCGTGCGGTCGTACTTCCAGGCGTCGCGGATGCGGGACGCCAAGACGGACGCCCTCGTCGACCAGATCGCCGACCTCGACTACATCGTCACCAGCAACGAGCTGGAGGCGCTGATCCTCGAGTCGAACCTGGTCAAGCGCCACCGGCCCCGCTACAACATCGTCCTGCGGGACGACAAGCACTACCCGTTCCTGAGGCTCACGACCAACGAGGAGTTCCCGCGGCTGCTGGTCGCCCGGCGGGTCCAGAAGGACGGCGCCACCTACTACGGCCCGTTCTACCCGGCCACCGCCCTCCGGGAGACGCTCCGCCTGGTCCGGGCCCTGTTCCCGCTCCGGACGTGCTCGATCAAGATCGACGGGAACGCGGACCGGCCGTGCCTTCAGTACTACATCCACCGCTGCCACGCCCCGTGCACCGGCTGGGAGACCCGGGAGGGGTACGCCCGCACCGTCGCCGACGTCCGGGCGTTCCTGGAGGGCCGGGACGAGGATCTGGCGCGGCGGCTCACGGCGGAGATGGAGCAGGCCGCCGCGGAGGAGAAGTACGAGCGGGCGGCCATCCTCCGCGACCAGGTGCAGGCGCTGAACACCGTCCGGGAGCGGCAGAAGGTCATCTCGACCGACCAGGAGGACCAGGACATCCTCGGCCTGGCCCGCCAGGGCTCCGAGGCGTGCATCCAGGTGTTCTTCGTCCGCCGCGGCCGGCTCCTCGGCCGCGAGTCGTTCTTCCTGGACAGCCTGGGCGGCGTGTCGGACGGGGAGATCCTTGCCGCCTTCCTCCAGCAGTTCTACTCGAAGGCGGTGGTGCCCCCCCGCGAGGTCCTGCTGTCCACGGAGGTCCCGGACGCCGGGCTGGTCGCCGGGTGGCTGGCCGGGCTGCGGGACGGCCGCGTGGACCTCCACGCCCCCCAGCGGGGGCGCCGGCGGGAGCTGGTCGGCCTCGCCGAGGAGAACGCCGCGCTGGCGCTCCAGACCCACCTCCTCTCCCGCTCGAGCCGCCGGCAGGTGGTCGCGGAGGACCTTCGCCACGCCCTGGCGCTGCCGGAGGCCCCGCACCGGATCGAGGGGTTCGACATCTCGAACCTCCAGGGGCAGGAGGCGGTCGGGTCGATGGTCGTGTGGGAAGCGGGGGAGATGAGGAAGGACGACTACAAGCGCTTCAAGATCCGCACCGTCCCCGGCGCCGACGACTTCGCGATGATGGCCGAGGTGCTGCGGCGGCGGTACGGCAAGGCGCTCGAGGAGGGGAGCGCGCTCCCCGATCTCGTCCTGCTGGACGGCGGCCGGGGCCAGCTCAACGCCGGGCTGCGCGTGCTCGAGGAGCTCGGGCTCGACTACCTCCCCATGGTGGCGCTCGCCAAGCGGGAGGAGGAGGTCTACCACCCCGGGAGCCTCCACCCGCTGGCGCTCGACCTCGCCTCGCCGGGCCTCCAGACCCTCCAGCGGATCCGCGACGAGGCGCACCGGTTCGCGATCACCTACCACAAGAAGCTCCGGCAGCGGCGGACGCTCGTGTCGGTGCTGGATCAGGTGCCGGGAGTCGGCCCGACGATCCGGACCAGCCTCCTCAAGCACCTCGGCTCCGCCCGCCGGGTCCGCGCGGCGTCGGTGGCCGAGCTGGCGGCGGTGCCGAAGGTCACGCCCAGGCTCGCCCAGCGGATCTACGACTTCTTCCACCCGTCGGCGCCCGCGCCGTCGGCGCCGGCCGAGGGGGCCGCCGCGGCACCGGGCTCGGGGAGCGGGGAGATCGACCCCGTGGCCTCGAGGACCGCCGGGGAGGGCCCGTCCAGTGCCGCCTGACCCCGCGACGCGTCCCGTCGGCGCGGCGCGACCTCCCCGCTGACGCCGCGCAGGTCCAGGCCGCATCCTTGCATCCCGGCGTGATCTTTGCTAAACATGCCCGGTACTTGACCTCAGGAGGCGCGAGCGACCCGTGATACCGGAGCGGTCCGACCACTATCCTTTCCGGGCGATCGAGACGAAGTGGCAGCGCGTCTGGGAGGAGACCGGGCTGTTCCGCGTGC
>DASRDR010000190.1:0-16116 GCA_035652475.1 Candidatus Methylomirabilota bacterium
TCGTCGCGGCGGCCGGGATCCCGCAGCCGGGCCAGCCGTTCCGCGCTCGAGCCCTCCCCGGCCCAGGCGGGCAGGACCGCGTCGAGACCGGTGTGGGCGGCCGTGTACGGGTACCGATCGGCCGTGACGTCCAGCCCCTCCGCGCGCGCCGCCTCGACCAGGGCCAGCGCGGCGTCGAGCTTGCCCCAGTTCCGCTCGTGCATGGTCTTGAGGTGCGAGATCTGGAGCCCGATCCCGGCCGTCCGCGCGATCGCGAGCACCTCCCCGAGCGCCTCGAGCAGCGTGTCCCCCTCGCTGCGCACGTGGGCGGCGAGGAAGCCGCCCTCCTCCCGGACGGTGCGCGCCAGCGTGACCAGCTCCGCGGCCTCGGCGTAGCAGCCCGGGGGATAGGCGAGTCCGGTGGAGAGGCCCAGCGCGCCGCCACGCATCGCCTCTTGCACGGCCCGTCGCATCGTCTCCAGCTCGTCGGCACTCACCCGGCGCGCCGCGCCGCCGGTCGCGGAGCCCCGGAGCGTGTTGTGGCCCACCAGCTGGCCGTAGTTGACGACCGGGCGCGCTGCCTGCAGCGTGGCGAAGTACTCCTCGAGGGTTCGCCAGGGGCAGTCGAGCCCGAGGGCGGCGCGGTACTCCTCGGCGCGCTCGGACCGCCAGGCGCCCCAGATCGGCGCCGCGGCGTAGCCGCAGTTGCCGCCGATCTCGAGCGTCACGCCCTGGCGGACCGACGAATCGGCGCCTGGCGCGAGCAGCAGATGGTAGTCGGAATGGGAGTGGATGTCGACGAATCCGGGCGCGGCGACGAGCCCGTGCGCGTCGAGCGTGCGGCGGGCGCCGCGCGCCGTCCCGGCGGCCGCGACCGCGACGATCCGGTCGCCCCGGATCGCGAGGTCAGCCGCGTATCCGGGGCGACCGCTGCCGTCGACGACCAGCGCGCCGCGAATGACGAGATCCGGTGGGGCGGGCACGCCGTATTATAGGCGGCCGCCGCTTGGGTAGAATCGCCAGCGTGCTCACGTGGGCGCTCGCGCTCGGGATCGCGGTGGCCGGCTCCTGGGGGGGGCAGGCGGTCCGGCCCCGGCATCCCCGGCGCGCGCTGCTCCGGCACGTGGGCCTGGTGACCGCGGCGACGCTGGCCGTCGAGCTGCTCGGGGCTCGGCTGCCGGCGGCGGGGCGGTACGGCCTCGGCGGCGCCTGGATCGCGGCGCTCGGGCTGGCGCACGTCGGTCACGCCATCGCGATCGCGCGCTGGGGCGCGCGCCTGAGCCGCGCCGTGCTCGGGTTCGTGGGGCGCAACCTCGGCGATCTCGCGGCGACGTTCCCGCGCCAGGCCGCGGGAGCGGCCGCGATCCTGGTGGTGGCCGCCGCGCTCGGCGGGCTCACGGCGTGGGCCGACGTCCACGGCGGCACGACGGTCGCCGCGCGCCTGGGCTGGCTCGCGACGCTCGGCGTGATGGCCGCGGCAACGGTCGCGTTCCTCTCGGTGCCCCCCGATCCCCGGACCGGCGGGGATCCGCTCCTCGTGCTCCTGCTGCGGGCCCGCGCGTTCCACGGGCCGATCCCCCCGTTCGACCCGGAGCTCGGCGCCCCGGCGGACCGGCGCGAGCGCGCCGCCCGGGCCGAGGCCCCCGCCGGCCGCCGGGACACGGTGGTGCTGGTGGTCATCGACTCGCTCCAGGCGCGCGCCCTGCCGTTCCACGGGAGCGCGCGGATGACCGCGCCCTTCCTCGCCTCCTGGGTCGCCGGGCACGGGGCGCGGGCGGTCCCGGTGGCGGTGTCGCCGTGCCCGTCGTCGGAGTGCGCGCTCTGGACCCTGCTGACGTCGCGCCGGCCCCGGGATCACGCCGTCAACGCCCACACCCTGCACGGCGCCCTCGGCCGGGCCGGCTACCGCACGCGCTTTCTGCTGGCCGGGGTGCATCGCGGGTGGTTCGGGCTCGAGTACCTCTACGGGACGGACCACGTGCAGTTCCTGGACGGCGTCATGGATCGCATGGTGGTCGCCGCCGTCGAGCGGCTCCCGCCCAAGGTCTCCGGGCAGCGCGATTTCCTGCAGCTCCACCTCATGTCGGTGCACACCGCCGGCCGGGTCGAGGCGGAGTTCGAGCGGTGGCGCCCGGCGCGGAACCGGATCGCGTACGTCTGGGAGCGCGAGCTCGGTCCGGAGGCGCTCGCGGCGGTCCGGAACCAGTACGACAACGCCGTGCTCCAGGTGGACGACCACCTCCGCCGGATCTGCGCCGGCCTGGAGGCCAAGGGGTACCTGCGGAACGCGGTGGTGGTCGTGACCGCGGATCACGGGGAAGCGCTGGGGGACCGTCCCGGCTCGTACGTCGGTCACGGCCGGAGCCTGTTCCAGGAGAGCATCCAGGTGCCGCTGGTGGTCCTCGGCACCGCGGAGCCCCTGCCACCGGTCGCCGAGCTGGCCGACCTCACCGACGTGGCGCCGACGATCGCGGACCTGGTCGGGATCGAGCCGCCCGCGTCGTGGCAGGGCCGGTCGGCGTTCCGGCGTCCGTGGCGCGAGACGGCGTGCGCCGAGTTCACCACCCATCCCCGGAGCCTCCCGGGCGGCCGGCGGCTCCAGATGGAGGCCGTGCTCTGGCGCGCGCCAGCGGGTCTCTACAAGCTCGTGTGCCATCGGGAGCGCGGGCGGGAGACGTTCCGGGCCGCCTTCTGCCTCACCAGCGATCCCGACGAGCGCCACCCGATCGCGGATGCGGCCGTGATCGCGGAGCTCGAGGCGCGCCGGCAGGCCGAGCTGGGCGCGGCGCGGTCGCGCGGGCTCGGGTGAGCGCGCCGGCGCCGGGAGCGTGGTCGTGCGGCTGCCCGTGAGGGCGCTGGTCGGCGCCTTTCCGGGCCGGCGCGCGCGCGGCGCGGCGGAGCCGGCCGGCGCGGCCCGGCTCGGCGCCCTGCTCGCCCGCGTGCGGACGCTCGTGCTCGTCACGGGCACGAACGGGAAGAGCACGACCGCGCACCTGATCGAGGGCATCCTGGCCCGCGCCGGTCGGTTCCCCATCCGGAACCGGGACGGCGCCAACCTGGTCGACGGTCTCTGCGCGACGCTCGCGTCGGCGCGTGTCATCGGCCGCCGCCCCGTGGTCCTGGAGGTCGACGAGGGCGCCCTGCCGGAGGTCGTCCCGCCCGCGCGGCCGTCGCTCCTCGTGGTCACCAACGTGTTCCGCGACCAGCTCGACCGGTACGGGGAGGTCGATGCGGTCGCGGCGCGGATCCGGAGGGCGGTCGCCGCCACGCCGCGCGACTGCATCCTGGTCGGGAACGCCGACGACCCGGCCGTGGCCGACATCCTGCTGCGCGCGGGCCGGCGCGCGACGTTCTTCGGCCTGGACCTGGCCCAGGGCGGCCCGCCGGGGCCGTCGGCCGACGCGGTCCTGTGCCCCCGGTGCGGGGAGTCCCTCACGTTCTCGCGGGCGTTCCTGTCCCACCTGGGCCACTACGCGTGCCGGCGGTGCGGCTTCGTCCGCCCGGTCCCGGGGGTCGCCGCCACCGGGACCGCGGCGCCGGCGGGGGCCGCCGTCGGGGTCGGCGACCGGCCGATGCGGCTCCCGGCGCCGGGCCGCCACAGCCTCTACAACGCGCTGGCGGCGCTCGCCGCGGCGCGCGAGCTGGGTGTCCCGGATCGCGTGTCCTTCCGCGCGCTCGCGAGCCTCCCCCCGATGCCGGGCCGATCGGAGTGGATCGCGCATCGGGGGCGGCGCGTCTTCCTGAACCTGGTCAAGAACCCGGCCGGCTTCGAGGCCGCCGTCGACGCGCTGGCCGTGGTGCCGCGGCCCCGGCACGTCCTGCTGCTGCTGAACGATCGCGCGGCGGACGGCGCCGACGTGTCCTGGATCTGGGACGCGGAGTTCGAAATGTTCCGGGGCGACCGGGTGTGGGTGGGCGGCTCGCGCGCCGAGGCGCTGGCGCTCCGCCTCAAGTACGCCCGCGTCGCCCCGCCGCTGGAGCTGATCCGCGATCACGGGCGGGCGCTCGGCGTCGCCGCCGCGGCGACGCCGCGCGGAGCGCCGCTCTGCGTCCTCATGAACTACTCGTCGATGCTCGACCTCTTCGGCGCCCTGCGAAAGGATCTCAGGCCGGCGTGATCGAGATCGCCTGGATCTTCCCGCGGCACCTCAACACGTACGGCGACGCCGGCAACATCGCGGCGCTGCGCTACCGGTGCGACGCCCGCGGCCTCGCGCACCGGGTGCACCGGGTGGAACCGGGCGACCCGTTCCCCGCGGCGACCCTCGTGTTCATCGGCGGGGGGCAGGACCGATGCCAGACGGCGGCCGCCGGGGCGCTCCTCGCGCTGCGCGAGCCGCTCCGGGCGGCAATCGAGGCCGGGTGCGTGGTGCTGGGCGTCTGCGCCGGGTATCAGTTCCTGGGGCACCACTACGAGCTGCCGGACGGCACGCGGGTGCCCGGCCTCGGGTGCCTCGACGTCACCACCACGGCCGGGCCGGACCGCCTGGTCGGCAAGGTCGCCGTCGCCCCGCACCCGGACCTGCACCTCGGCGCGCCGCTCGTCGGGTTCGAGAACCACTCCGGCCGGACGGTGCTCGGCGCCGGTCCCGACCTCCGTCCGCTGGGCCGGGTGGTCCGGGGACATGGCAACAACGGCCGCGACGGGCTCGAGGGGGCGTTCCAGGGGACGGTGTTCGGCAGCTACCTTCACGGTCCGCTCCTCCCGAACAACCCGCAGTTCTGCGACCTCCTGCTCCGGCTCGCCCGGCGCCGAGACGGGCGGGACGATCCGCTCCCCCCGCTCGACGACGCCGTCGAGACCCGGGCGGCCGCGGCGTACCTGGAGCAGGCCCCGTGACAGGACTCCGGAGCCGCGAGCCGGACGCCCGGGTGGACGGGGGGGGCGGGTGACGCCGGCGGCCGATCCGCGGCGCGCGGTGTCGTGGCCGGACCTGCGCGCCGGCGCGCGGTTCCTCCGCGACCTGCCCGGGTTCCTGCGCCACCCGCTCACGGTTCCCGTCGCCGAGGGCATCCTGCGGGCGCGGCTCGAGCGGCGCGCGGCCGACTTCCTGGACCTCGCCCGCCAGGCGATCTACGGGAACCCGGGGAGTCCGTACCGGGCCCTCCTCGAGCAGGTCGGCTGCGAGTACGGCGACCTGCGCGAGCTGGTCGGCCGCGCCGGGCTCGAAGGGGCGCTCCGCGCGCTCGCGCGCGCGGGGGTGTACCTGACCGTCGACGAGTTCAAGGGCCGCGCCCCGGTCGTCCGGGGCCGCGCGACGCTGACCGTCGACCCCGGGCGGCTCCGGCACCCGCGCGCGCGGGCGCACGCGATCGCGCGGAGCAGCGGCAGCCGCGGCCCCGGCACGCCCGTCCCGGTCGACCTCCGGTACGTCCGGGATCTCGGGGTGAACATCTGCCTCACCACCGCCGCCCGCGGCGCGCTCGGCTGGCGGCACGCGACGTGGACCATCCCTGGGAGCGCGGCGCTCGCGGCCGCCCTGAGCTACAGCGCGTTCGGCGCCCACTGGACGCGGTGGTTCTCCCAGGTCGACGCGGCGGACCCGGCGCTCCATCCCCGCTACCGGTGGAGCACCCGCGTCATGCGGTGGGGCGGATGGCTGGCCGGGGTCGCGCTGCCCGCGCCCCGCTACGTCCCGCTGGGAGACCCGCAGCCGATCGTGGACTGGCTGGACGCGACGCGCGCGGCGGGCGCGACGCCGCACCTCCTCACGTTTCCCAGCGCGGCGCTCCGGGTCTGCGCTGCCGCCCGGGCGGCGGGCCGCGACCTGGACGGCGTCCAGTTCATGCTGGGGGGGGAGCCGATCACGGAGGCCCGCCTGGCCGTGGTCGCCGGCGCCGGCGCGACCGCGACGGTCGGGTACGGCACCGTCGAGACGGGCCCGTGCGGGATCGGGGACGCGTGCCTGGCCCGCGAGATGCCGGACGAGGTCCACGTCTTCGAGGACCTGCATGCGGTGGTGCAGGCGGAGGCGACGTGGACGGATCCCGCGCTCCCCCCCGGCACGCTGCTCGCAACCTCGCTCCGGCCGACGGCCCCGCTCGTCCTCCTGAACGTCTCGCTCGGGGACCGGGCGACGCTCAGCCGCCGAGGCTGCGGGTGCCCGCTGGACCGGTTGGGGTGGACGACCCACCTCCACACGATCCGGAGCCACGAGAAGCTCACCAGCGCGGGGATGACCTTCCTGGACGCCGACGTCGTGCGCGTGCTGGAGGAGGTCCTGCCCGCCCGGTTCGGCGGCGGGCCGACCGACTACCAGCTGGTCGAGGAGGAGGGCGAGGACGGCCGGCCTCGCCTCCGGCTCCTCGTGCACCCGGCGATCGGGCCGCTGGACGGGGACGCCGTCGCCCGGACCTTCCTCGCCGCGATTAGCCGCGGCTCGGGGGCGGAGCGCCTCATGGGCCAGGTCTGGCGGGACGCGAACGTCCTGGACGTCGAGCGGGCGGCACCCCAGGCCACCCGGGCGGGGAAGCAGCTCCACCTCCACGTGGTCCGGCGCGGAGCGGCGCTCCCGTGACCCGCGGCGGAGGCGCGACGGATCCCGGCGTCGCGGTGGTGATCCCGACCCATGGCCGGCCCCACGGCCTCCGCCGGTGCCTGGAGTCCCTGGCGCGGCAGGACGTCCCGCCGGCGGAGGTCGTGGTGGTCGACGACGGCGGGATGCCGCCCGTCGATCGCGCGGCGCTGCCGGACCTCCCGGGCCTGGTCGTGGTCGCGCAGCCGCACGCCGGCGCCGGCGCCGCGCGGATGACCGGCGTGGCGAGGACGCGCGCTCCGATCCTGGCCTTCCTCGACGACGACTGCTCGGTACCGCCGGACTACGTGGCGGCGGTCGCTCGCGTCTTTCGCGAGCATCCCGCGACCCAGGTCGCGCAGGTCCGCATCGTCCATCCGGAGCCCGACAACCCGTACGGCCGGCTGTGGACCTTCATCCTGGACGGCCTCCACCGGGTCAACGCGCGCCCCGGCCCGGATGGGCGGCTCCTCAGCGGGACGCTGGGCGGCGTCATGATCGCCCGGCGCGACGTGTTCACCCGCGTCGCGTACGACCCGCGGCTCCACGTCGCCCTCGAGGACGCCGACCTCCGCTGGCAGCTCCACCTCGCGGGCATCGCCGTGCACTGGGCGCCGGCCGTGCGCGTGCGCCACCACGTGCCCCGGACGCTCGCCGGCCACCTCCGGCAGTTCGTCCGGTACGGCCGGGGCGCGGTGCACCTGGCCCGCAAGTGGGGCGCGACGCCGCCGCCGTTCCGGGCGTGCCCGCTCACCGGTCCCCGGGACCTCCTGGACCTCGTCCGTCGCGAGGGGATCGCCGGCGGGGTGGGGCTCTACGGGGTGCTGTGGATGCGGCGGCTCGCGCTCCTGGCCGGCAGCCTCTGGGAGCGCGTCATCCCGCGGCGCGGGCGGCCGCGGTGGTAGGAGGGCCGGGACCCGTGGGCCTGCTCGCCGCGGGGGCGCTCCTGCTCGCGTCCCTGTACCTCTCGTTCCGGTTCCCGATCAAGCAGGACCGGTACGGGCATCGATTCCTCGGGTACGTGCCCGCGCGGCTCGGCGCCTACGCGCGGCTCCTCGCGTCCCCCGGGCGAGCGCGGGCGAACGCGCGCATGCCGGTCGAGGCCATCGACCAGCTGATCGACGCCGTCGCGGCGCGGCACGGCGTCCCCGCCGACCTGGTCCGGGCGGTCGTGACCTACGAGTCCGGGTACCTGCCCAACACGATCACCACGACCGGCGCGATGGGGCTCATGGCGCTGATGCCGGCGACGGCCCGGGCGCTCGGGGTCCGGGATCCGTTCGATCCCGCCGCGAACCTGGACGGGGGCACGCGCCTCCTGGCCACGCTGACGACCCGCTTCGCGGGAGACCTGGACCTCGTGCTGGCCGGCTACAACGCGGGCGAGCCGGCCGTGCGCCGGGCGGGGGGCGTCCCTCCGTTCCGCGAGACGCAGGACTACGTCAGGCACGTCCGGCGACTCCTGCAGATGTATCGGGCGCTCGGTCCCGGCCCCCGCGCCTGAGCCGCCACCACCACGCCCGGATCAGGCCGTCCCACGTGCCGAGCCACGAGACGGTGACGGCGAGCACCGCGAGGGGCCAGGCGCGTCGCCACTCGCGGCGAAGCTCCGGACCGCCCCACCACCGCACGCGCCGCCACACCCAGAGGACACGCCCCGGGACGTAGCACGCCAGGAGCCACAGCCGGCGCCGGACGACGTGTCGCTCGCCCGCGTCGCCGGGCGCCAGGAGCACGCGAGCGAACGCCTGGCCGCGGTGCCAGTGGTGGCGCACCAGCCGGGGGACGGTCGCGCACGGGGTGTGGTGGCGGAACCGGAGGTCCTGGACCCGCCAGGCCCCGTATCCCAGGCGGAAGAGCGCCGTGTTCACGAGGGTGTCCTCCCCGGCCCGCCAGCCGGCCGGGAAGCCGCCCACGTGCTCGAGCGCGGCTCGCAGGTACGAGCACGAGACCGGCGGCTCGTCGAGCGGCCCCGACGGGCGCCCGGGCAGCGCCGGGGCATGGTCCAGGAAGTAGGCGGCCCACCCCGCCCGGGTCGGCGTGCCGTTGAGCGCCGTGCCGGTGACCATGGCGTAGCCGCGGCGGTGCGCCTCGAGCCGCGCCGCCAGGCTGCCCTCGGCCAGCTCGACGTGCGACCCGGGGAAGCTCGCGTACCGGCCCCGCGCGACGGCGAGCCCGGCGTTCCGCGCCTCGCCCGGCAGCGCCGGTCGCGGGAGCTCCACGACCCGCACGGACGGGAAGCGGGCCCGCACCAGGTCGGCGGTGCGATCGGTCCCGCTCGTGACCACGATGACCTCGAACGGCGCCGGGACGCGCTGCCGGACCACGGAGGCCACCGCCCGCGCGATCCTCGCCTCGTCGTCGCGCGCGATCACGATCGCGGACAGGAGCGGCGCGCCCGGCTCGCCGGCGCCGCCGGCCTCGGCCGGGGCGTCCCGGTTGGTGACCACCGGCAGCTCGGGGGGACGCGCCGGCCAGCGCTGCACGTCGGCCGGGGGCCGGAGCAGGGGCCCGTACCGCCGCCCGAACCGGCGGCCGGGATCCGCCTCCCGGTACTTCGCCACCCGGGCCCGCTGCCGCTCCGGGGTGAGGCCGGCCAGGTGCTGGATTCGGAGCGTCGTCCGGACCCAGCGCGTCGAGGGAATCGAGGTCGGGATCGGGACGAAGTGGAGCCGCTCGCGCGGCATCCGCTGGCCGGGCTCGAAGGCGAAGAGGCGGCCGACCAGGAACGGGCGCCCGGCGTCGAAGTGGTCGAGGTCGCCGACCATCCGGTACCGCGTGAGGAGATAGGCGCGGCTCGGGTCGGCGGCGGTCCGGAGGAACCGGCGGAGCGCGGCGGCGTCGTCCGCCGGGATCCGCTCGTCGGCATCCAGCGAGATGATCCAGGCCGGGGAGAGCCCGGCGGCGGCGTCCAGGAGCCGCGCTCGGTTCGCGCCGTCGTCCCATCCTTCGTAGCTCGCCCGCACGGGATTGACCAGCAGCCGTCGGACGAGGGGGTGGCCCGCCAGGATCGTTCGCGTCGCATCGGTGCTCCCGTCGTCCAGCGCCACCACCGCGTCAGCGACCCGCGCGACGGACTCGAACCACCCCGGGAGGTCCTCGGCGCAGTTCCGCGCCGGGAGGAGACACGCCACCTGGATTCCCGTGCTCATGTCGTCGATCCCTGCCCCCCGTCCGGCGCGGACGAGCGCCGAACGCGGTCCTGTGTACCACGCGCCGGGGCGCGGCGTCCCGCGGGAACGAGCGCGGCGCGTGCGGCCCTTGCGAGGCGGAGCGCGGCCGACGTAGCCTGGGGACCGCCGGCGCGGATCGTGCGCGCCGAGCCCGACGTCGGGGGAGGTGCCGTGTCGCATCGCTCCGTGTTCACCGCCAGGCGCGTGGCGAATCCCGAGATGTCGGCGTGGCTCCCCGACCACGCCGTCCTGACCGAGGCGGGGCGCATCCGCGCGGTGGTGCCCCGCGGGGAGCTGCCGGGCGACGTGGCGGCGACCCACCGCGCGCACGACCTGGGGGACGTGTCCCTGCTGCCGGGGCTCGTCGACGTCCACGCGCACATGCACTGCTCGGCGACCCCGGACGCCTATGACCTGGTCACGACCGAGTCCCACGAGGCGCTCTGCCTCCGCGCGGCGACCAACCTCCGCAGCGCGCTGCTGAGCGGCGTGACGACCCTGCGCGACCTCGGGAGCCGGAACGAGGTCGCGTTCCCCGTCCGCGACGCGGTGCGCCGCGGCGTGATCCCGGGCCCCCGGCTCGTCCTGGCCGGGACGCCGATCACGACGACGGCCGGGCACTGCTGGATGTTCGGGACCGAGGCCGACACCCTGGACCAGGTCGTCGCGGCGGTGCGGCGGCAGAAGAAGCTCGGCGCGGAGTGCGTCAAGGTGATGGCCACCGGCGGGATGTTCACCCCGACCGCGAACCCCCGGAGCGTGCAGTATCCGGTCGAGACGCTGCGGGCGGCGGTGCAGGAGGCCGAGCGGCTCGACATGCAGCTGGCCGCCCACACGCTGTCGGCCCGGGGCGTCCGGAACTGCGTCGAGGCCGGGGTGCACCACCTCGTGCACGCGCGCTGGCTCTCGGCGGACCCGCGGAAGGGCCTCGAGTACGACCCGGCGGTCGCCGACCGGATGGCGGCCAGCGGCCAGCTGGCCGACGTGACCTTCGGCCTGCACCTCCTGGCCGAGGAGGCGGCGGCGGCCGGAGCGGCGCCGGCTCGCTCCCACTGGGCCGTCGCCGCCGCGCCGGTGTCCCTCGACGAGCACGTCGCCGTCACCCGCGACATGCACGCGCGCGGCGTGCGGTTCCTGACGGGCCTCGACATGGGCATGGCCCACTGCCGCTTCGACGCCTCGGCGGCCAGCGCGCGCGCCTTCGTGAAGTGGTTCGGCTACACGCCGTGGCAGGCGCTGGCGGCCTCGACGGTGGAGTCGGCGGCCGCGCTCCGCCTCGGCCGGGAGGTCGGCGCCATCCGGCCCGGGCTCGCGGCGGACCTGGTGGCCGTCGCCGGCGATCCCGCGGCCGACATCGCGGCGCTCGGCCACGCGGTGGACGTCGTCCAGGCCGGTCGTCCGGTGAAGCTCGGCGGCCGGACCCTCGTGTGAGGCCCGGCGCGCGCTCGGGCCCCGTCGCGATCACCCGCAGGTGACAGGAGGACTCGGCGTGCCGTACCGGATCAATCACATCCACCTGAAGGCGCCCGATCCGCGGAGGACGGCGGAGTGGTACGCGCGGGCGTTCAACTTCAAGATCGTCTCGGACGAGGTGCGGGTGTTCGGGGATCGGTTCGTCCGCTGCGTGAGCGAGGACGGCGGGATGGCCGTCAACATCTCGGGGGCGCGGACGGGGGAGCACCTCGGTCCCGGGGACGCCACGGCCCATCACGGCCTCGAGCACTTCGGGTTCGACTCGGCCGATCTCGACGCCGACATCGCACGGCTGGAGCAGCTCGGCTGCCCGCTCCTGGAAGGCCCGATCCAGGTGCCGAACGGCCCCCGGATCGCGTTCCTGCGCGCGCCCGACGACACGCGGATCGAGCTGATCGAGCCGCCGCGTCGGCCGGCCGGCCCGGGGGGCCACTGCTAGCGCCCCGGGCGCGGTCCCGGCCTCGGCTCTGCCCCGGGGCCCCCGCGCCCGCGGGCTGGCGGCGTTGCCGGCGGCGGCGAGCTGGACCCACCGACGCGACCAGCGCGGCGTCCGGGCGGGAGCGGAGCCGATGCGGCGGCGCCGGACGCGCCGACCGCCGCCCGCCGCCCGGCGCGATCGGGTACGGCGCGCCGTCGGGCGGGCCCGGCCGGTGACGGGAGCTGCGGCGGCGCTCGGGCCCGGCCGGCGTGACCGCGGATGCCCGAGCTGCCGGACCTCGTCGCGTACCTGACCGCGCTCGAGCCCCGTGTCCTGGGGCGTCCCCTCGAGCGGCTGCGCCTGGCGAGCCCCTTCGTCCTTCGCTCCGTGGACCCGCCGCCCCCGGAGCTCGAGGGCCGCACGGTCGTGGCGCTGCGCCGGCTGGGCAAGCGGCTCGTCCTCGCCCTCGAGGGGGAGCTGTACGTCGTGATCCACCTGATGATCGCGGGGCGCCTTCACTGGCGTCCAGCGGGCGCGCGGCCGCCGGCGCGCGTCGGGCTGGCCGCGCTGGACTTCCCGGACGGCACGCTCGTGCTGACGGAGGCCGGGACGACCCGGCGTGCCGCGATCCACCTGGTGCGAGGCGAGGCTCGGCTGACCGCCCACGACCCGGGCGGCCTCGAGGTGCAGGGCGCGGACCTCGACGCGTTCCGGCGCGCGCTGGCCGCCGAGCGGCACACCCTCAAGCGGGCACTCACCGATGCCCGGCTGCTGAGCGGGATCGGGAACGCCTACGCGGACGAGATCCTCCACCGGGCCCGCCTCTCTCCGGTCCGGATGACCGACCAGCTGGACGACACCGAGGTCGCCCGGCTGTTCGAGGCGGCCCGGGCGGTACTCGACGAGTGGACGGCGCGGCTCGTCGCGGCGGCGCGCACCGCGTTCCCCGAGAACGTCACGGCGTTCCGCGAGGGGATGGCCGTCCACGGCCGGTACGGGCGGCCGTGCCCCGACTGCGGCGCCCCGGTCCAGCGGATCGTCCACGCCGAGAACGAGACGAACTACTGCGCCCGGTGCCAGACCGCCGGCCGGGTGCTGGCGGACCGGGCGCTCTCGCGGCTCCTGCGCGCCGACTGGCCGCGGACGCTCGAGGCGCTCGAGGAGCGCCTGGGTTCCCCGCCGAGTCCGCCGCCGCCGGCCGGGCGCCGCCGCCGTTCGCCGGGGCGCCCACGGTGAGGGGCGCACGGGAATCGCCATGTCGGGGCGACCGCCCACGGGAGCCGGCGGCTCGCGCCGGGCGGGCGGGGAAGCCAGGATCGGTGCCGCTCGCCCCCGTCGAGTGCGCCGACCGACCCCGTCCTGCCTGGGCCGTGGAGGTGCCCTGCTTCGTGGTGCGGGCCGACCTCACCCTGGGCCGGGCAGGTCGGGAGCATCGCTGGCGCCGCAAGCTTGTCACGGGGGCACGGACAATCTGCCACACCATGTCGCCATGGAGGCGACCAGCGCCGTATCGTGATGAATTCATTTGCCCCGCCATGTGGCAGACATGTTGCATTTGGCGCTCGCGTGTTACCTCGAGCGCTCCGCCTCGGCGGAGGAGAGGTCCGTGGCGCGGTCCCCTCCACTTTGGCTCCGCCGGTCGACCTGGACGACGCTCCGCCGGTCGACCTGGACGATGGCGTCCTCCTGTCGACCCTGCCCGCCCGGCCGCGCGATCGCCGGCTGGCGCTCGCGGTGATCCTCGCATCCGCGGTCGCGTTCTGCGCGCTGGTGCCCTTCGCGCAGGTGGCGCTCACCCCCGTGTGGCCGTTCATCCCTGTCTACCAGTCGGCCCTCGTCGTGAACGACCTGATCACGGCCATCCTGCTGCTGGGGCAGGTCCGAATCGCGCGATCGCCGGCGCTGCTCACGCTGGCCAGCGGGTACCTGTTCACCGCGGCGATGGCCGTCGCTCACACGCTCACGTTCCCGGGGCTCTTCGCCCCGGCCGGCTTGCTCGGCGCGGGCCCCCAGACGACGGCGTGGCTGTACATGTTCTGGCACGCCGGGTTCCCGCTCCTGGTGATCGCGTACGCGCTCCTCAAGAGCCGCCCCGGCGCGGCGCGCTGGCGGCCACGGCGGATCGGGCTGGCCGTGCCGGCGGCCGTCGCCGCGGCGTGCGCGTCCGTCGTCGCGCTCACGCGGCTCGCCACCGCGGGGCAGCACCTCCTCCCCGCGATCATGGACGGGCACCACTACACGCCGGCCATGCACGTCGTCGTGTCGAGCGTGTGGGCGCTCAGCCTGCTGGCGCTGATGGTGCTGGCGGCGCGCCGGCCCTACTCGGTCCTGGACCTCTGGCTCATCGTGGTCATGTTCGCGTGGCTCTTCGACATCGCGCTGGCGGCGGTCCTCAACGCGGGCCGCTTCGACCTGGGCTTCTACGCCGGGCGCGTCTACGGCGTGCTGGCGGCGAGCTTCGTCCTGATCCTGCTGCTGGTCGAGAACACCACGCTCTATGCCCGGCTGGTCGACACCCTCCGGACCACCCGCCGGCTCCAGTGGGAGCTCGAGCGGCAGAACGAGGAGCTCGAGGCGCAGGTGCAGGAGCGGACCCAGCGCCTGCTCGAGAGCGAGAAGATGGCGACGATGGCGAGCCTGCTGGCCGGCGTCGCCCACGAGCTGAACAACCCGCTGGCGGTGATCGTCGGGCAGGTGGGGCTGCTGGTCGGAGGCGCGACCGACGAGGCGGTCCGGGCGCGGGGGCGCAAGGTGGAGCAGGCGGCGATCCGCTGCGTGCGGATCATCAAGAACTTCCTCGCCATGGTGCGCCGGCATCCACCGGAGCGACGGGACGTCGCCGTCAACGACCTGCTGCGCGACGCGGCCGAGATCTTCGCCTACGAGTTCCGGGTCGCCGGCATCGAGGTCGTCTGGGACCTGGCCGCGGACCTCCCGCCCGTCTGGGCGGACGGGCACCAGATCCAGCAGGTCGCCGTTAACCTCTTCACCAACGCTCTCCACGCCATGCGCGAGAGCCCTGGCCGGCGGCGCCTGACGGTGACGACCCGGGTCGACGCCGAGCGGCGGGGCGTCCGCATCGTCGTGGCCGACACCGGGCCGGGCGTCCCGGAGGCGCTGCGCGAGCGGATCTTCGAGCCCTTCTACACGACCAAGCCCGAGGGGCAGGGGACCGGGCTCGGGCTCGCGATCTGCCGCGGGATCGTCGAGAGCCACCGCGGTACCATCCGGCTCGCCGACGGTGTCGAGCCGGGGGCGACGTTCGTGATCGAGCTGCCCCTGGTTCGGGCCCCGGCGGTGCCGGCGACGCCGCCGGCCAGCCGGCCCGCGCCGGTCGTCCGCGGCAAGCGCATCCTGGTGGTGGACGACGAGCCGGAGGTGGCGGCGGCGATCGCGGACATCCTCGCCCAGGACGGACACGCCGTGGAGGTGGCCCTGAACGGGGCCGACGCGCTCGCGAGGCTCGCCCGAGGCTCCTACGACCTCATCGTCAGCGACTCCGCCATGCCCGTGCTGGGCGGGGTCGAGCTCCACCGGGAGCTGACGCGCCGCGAGCCGCGGCTCGCCCGGCGGATGATCTTCGTCACCGGCGACAGCCTGAACCCCGGGACGCAGGAGTTCCTGGCGCGCATCGACGCGCCCCGGCTTCCCAAGCCGTTCACGGTGGAGGAGCTGCAGGCCCTGGTCCGCGACGTGCTGCGCCGCCTGGAGGGCGGCGAGCCTCCGGGTCCCGGCCTCTCGCTGGCACCGGCCGTCTGACCCCGGCCCGGGGCCCTCGCGGACGCCGCCGGCCCACGGCGTCGTCGATCCCGGCGGCGGCGCCCGCGCTCTCGCACGCCGGCGGTCCCTCCACGGTACCGGGCGGCGCGGCCCCGCCTGAACGCGCCGGGAGTGAGGCGGTGCCCGCCGAAGGGCCCCCCCCGCGGACGTGCGATATAGTACCGGCGTGACCACCGTCCTGTCCGTCCTCCTCCTCGGGTTCTTCCTCGGCGTCCGCCACGCCACCGATCCCGACCACGTCATCGCGGTGACCACGATCGTCTGCCGGCAGCGCTCGCTCGGCGGGGCGGTGTGGGTCGGCGCGCTGTGGGGCATCGGTCACACGGTGACGATCCTGGTGGTCGGCATCGCCATCGTGGCGTTCGGGGTCGTGATCCCGCCGCGCCTCGGGCTCGGGATGGAGTTCTCGGTGGCGGTCATGCTCGTGCTGCTGGGAGTGCTGACGCTGACCGGCGCCACGCGCCGGCTCCAGGAGGGGCTTGCGGGCGACCATCACCGCGCCGGCACGCCTGCCACGCACGCGCACCCGCACGCTCACGGCGACTACGTCCACAGCCATCTCCACGGTCACGTGCCCGGCGCGCACGGCCATCCCGAGGAGCGAACGCCCCAGGCTCGGGTCGACCGGGCCCTCGGTCGGTTCCCCGCCTACCAGGCCGTCCGGCCGGTGGTCGTCGGGCTCGTCCACGGGCTGGCCGGATCCGCCGCGATCGCGCTCCTGGTGCTGGCCGCGATCCGCGATCCGTGGTGGGCGACGGCGTACCTGCTCGTCTTCGGC
>DASRDR010000191.1:0-5532 GCA_035652475.1 Candidatus Methylomirabilota bacterium
CTCGGGCATGACCTCGATCGACTTCGCGATGTTCTTCCCGTCGCGCGACTCGTACTCCGCGCGCACCCGGGCGCCCTCGCGCAGGGCGGTGAGGCCCTCCGGCCGGCCCTCGGCCCGGATCCGCGTGTCGTCGGTGATCTCGAGCGTCCGGCCGAGGATCCCGAACAGCCCCGAGGACACCTCCACGGTCTTGCCGACCGCGTCGACCTTCTTGAGCGTGCCGGTCATCTCGTGGACCGCCGGCTCCCGGGCCGGGGTTCCCGGCGCGGTGCCGGGGCGCGTGGCCGAGGGGGTACCGGCGGCTGGCGCGGTCGAGGGCGCCGGCGACACCTGGGTCTGGCTCTGCGGCTGCGCCGCCGCCATCCCTGCCGTCATCAGCAGGATCGCCATGCACCCACCAAGCAGTCGAGTCATCATGTCATCGTCCTCCCAATCCGGGGCCGACGCATCCCCGGGGATCCGACAGGACCCTTCACGGGGATGTTTCAAGCGGAATGCCAGGCGACGGCGTCGCGCCCGAGCCGGGCGGGGCGGCGCCGGACTCGGCGGGCGCGTCCGGGCCCGGCGGTCCGGGCTCGGCCTCGATGGCGGCGGTCCACTTCGCGATCGCGTGCGGCGTCATCCTCCCGGTCGGACGGCGCCGCCCGTCCCGGTATCCCCAGTGCGTCACGTCGACCAGGTACTGGCTGCGGGAGAGGAGGGTCCCGAGGCAGAGCGGCCGCCGCGTGCCGGGCCGGGGCTGCTCGCGCACGAGGCGCCGGACCAGGAGCATCGGGACCCAGGCGGGCACCGTCGCCCGCTCATCTGGGTAGATGAACCCGAACAGCACGACGTGGCTCAGCAGCACCCGCCAGTGCGGGCCGAAGCGCCGGACCAGGCGCCGCCAGCGCAGCCGGGCGCCGCACGCCCGGATCAGGTGGGCGACGTCGCCGCCGTCGAAGCGCTCGCGTTCCATGATGAACGCCTTGGACCAGATCATCTCCTCGGGCGGGCAGAGCCGGACCGGGACCTCCAGCACGTGCCCCTCGCGGGCGTGGGTGAACCACGCCTCGTCGACGTCGGCCACGCCGTTGCCGGAGCTCCAGATGAGGTCGACGAACGCGTCCTCGCTGAACGCCTTGGCCAGCCAGTGGGGATGCGTCCGGTCCGTGCGGTAGCCGGCGCGCTGGAGCGTGTCCAGCGCCCGGCCGCAGTCGCCGCGCCGGAGGAAGAGGTCGAGGTCCTTCGTGTGGCGGGCGATCCCCGTGTAGCGCTCGAACGCGTACGCGCCGCCGACCAGGAAGGGCACCTCGTCCGCCTGGAGCCGGCGGAGGACGTCCCGGTAGAACTCGCGCGTCCGGGCATCGGGGCCGCTGTTCATCGTGATGCTCGCGTGCGGTCGCGGGCGCCCACGCGCCTGCGGCGCCGTTAAGCAACGCAAGTGCCACGCCGGGCGAGGGCGGCGCGGCTCATGCCACGTTGCCCGCCGGACGACACCCTGTCGTCGGGCGCACATCGCGGTTGACCGTCCGGGGACCCGGCCGTATGCTCCCGGAGGGTCGCGGGGGGCGAAGGGGTTCCGACCATCCGTCCGCCCGCGGCGCGAGGAAGAAGCGAGCAAGGCGTTGGCGCGGACGATCCGGTTCCGGACCTACCTCCTCCTGCTGGTCGCGGCGATCGCGGCTCCGCTGATCGCGCTGAGCGTGGCCGAGGTCGTGCTGCTGGAGCGCGATCAGCAGAGCACGACCCGGGCGACCCTGTTGTGGATGGCCCGCGCTCTCTCGGCGGGGATCGACCGTCTCATCGCGGGCGCCGCCGCAAACCTGCAGGCGCTGGGGGACGCCGGCGACGCGCTCGGCGACGGCGCGCCGCGGGTCCGGCAGATCTCCGGCCGGCTGCGGGCGATGCAGCCCCTGTGGCTCGCCGTCTCGCTCTTCGACGCCGACGGGCGCCGGGCGTTCACCGCGGCCGCGCGGTCGGCCGCGGCGGCGGACGGCGGCGGCGCGGCCGAGCTCGTCCGGGCGGCGCTGGCGACCGGCGCTCCCGTCGCACGACTCCTCGCGGGCGGGTCGCCCCGGGTGGGCCTCGCGGTGCCGGGGCTGCGGGACGGCGAGCCGCGCCGCGTGCTGGTGGCCGAGATCGATCCCGCGCTGTTCCGGGACGTCCTGGTCGGCGAGGCGCTGGCAAGCGGATGGACCGCGATGATCGCCGATCCCGAGCACCGGGTCGTCGCCACGGCGGGCGCCGGGGCGAGCCGCGTGGGCGACGGGCTCTCCCCGGTGCTGGTCGACGAGCTCGCCCGCACGAGCGAGGCCTCCCGCCGCCTGGCTCCGGCCGGGTCCGCCGAGGCCGTGTACGCGGCGTGGACCCGGAGCTCGGCGTCGGGGTGGATCGCGGCGATCTCCGTGCCCGCCCTCGTCATCGAGGCGCGCTGGCACCGGACGCTCGCGTGGCTGGGCGTGGGCGGGTGCGCGCTCATGCTGGTCGGGAGCCTGCTCGCCCTCTGGCTGGGGCGGCGCGTGACGACGTCGGTGGTGGCGATCACGGACGCCGCGCGTGCGCTGGGGGGCGGGGCGGCGCCGACCTGCGCTCGCTCCGGCCGGATCCGCGAGCTCCGGGAGCTGGCCGGGGCGCTCGCGCAGGCGGGAGGGCTCCTCCAGGAGCGCGCGCGTGAGCGGGACCGCGTCGACGCCGCGCTGCGCGACAGCACGGAGCGCCTGAGCCTGGCGCTGGGGCTGGCCGGGATGGCGACCTGGGACCTCGACCTCCGCACGGGCCTGAGCGTCTGGGACCCCGAGCACTTCCGCATCTTCGGGTACGAGCCGCCGGCGGCCGCCGGCGCGGTGCCGCTGGCGCGCTGGCGGGCCCATCTCCACCCCGAGGACCGCGACCGCGTGCTGCAGGCGTTCGAGGCCGCGCGCGCCCACGGCGGGGTGTACGCCCCGGAGTACCGCATCATCCGGGCCGACGACGGCCGGGTGGTGTGGATCGGGGTGAACGGGCGGGTCGTCTCGGACGACCACGGCCGGCCCGTCCGCATGCTCGGGGTCATGTCCGACATCACCGACCGCAAGCGCGCGGAGCTGGCGCTCCGCGAGGCGCGGCAGACGCTCGAGCTGACGCTCGACGCGGGCGGCCTGGGCGCCTGGCGGCTGGACCTCGCCACCGGGGAGCTCGACTGCTCGGCAGGGTGCAAGGCGACGCTCGGGCTCCCGGCGGACGAGCGGCTCACCTGGGCGGCGTTCCTCGACACCGTCCACCCCGAGGACCGGGTCCGGGTGCGCACGCTCGTCGACCGCGCCATCGGCGAGCAGGTCCTCTACGAGGCCGAGCACCGGGTCGTCCGCCCCGACGGGGGCGTGCGGTGGCTGCTGGCGCGCGGCCGCGCCGACTACACCGCCGACGGGCGGCCGCACCAGATGATGGGCGTGCTGCTGGACGTGACCGTCCGCAAGGAGGCCGAGCTCAGCCTGGAGGAGGGCAACCGCGCGAAGGACGAGTTCCTGGCGATGCTCGGCCACGAGCTCCGCAACCCGCTCGGCGCGATCAGCAACGCGGTGACCGCCCTCGAGCAGATCGAGGGCGCCGACGGCCGGGGCGCGCGACTGCGGACGATCATCGCGCGGCAGACCCGACACCTGGGCCGCCTGGTCGACGACCTCCTCGACGTCTCGCGGCTCACCTCCGGCCGCATCACGCTCCAGCTCCAGCCGGTCGACCTGGCCGAGGTCGCCGAGCGGGCCATGCAGGCACTGGGGCACGCCGCGCGCACGGCGGAGCACGATGTGTCGTTCTCGGGCGAGCGGGTCGTCGTCGCCGGCGATCCCACCCGGCTCGAGCAGGTCGTGCTGAACCTGGTCGACAACGCGCTGAAGTACACCCCGCCCGGCGGCCGGGTCGACGTGCGCGTGCGCCGCGACGGCCGCGACGCCGTGCTGCGGGTCCGGGACACGGGGGTCGGCCTTTCGCCGGACCTCCTGCCGCGGGTGTTCGACCTCTTCCGTCGCGGTCACCTCGCGCGCCATCAGGGGCGGGAAGGGCTCGGGGTCGGGCTCTCGGTCGTGAAGCGCCTGGTGGAGATGCACGGGGGCACCGTCGCCGCGGGGAGCGCGGGCCCGGGGCGCGGCAGCGAGTTCACGGTCCGGCTCCCGGTGGTGCCCGTGCTGCCGCCCCAGGGCGCGCCGGGCGGCCGGCCGCCGGCCCGGCGCCCGCAGCGCGTGCTCGTGATCGAGGATCACCAGGACGTGCGCGAGGGCCTCCGGCTCTTCCTCGAGGCGCGCGGCCACAGCGTCGACGAGGCCAGCGACGGCCCGAGCGGGCTCGAGAAGCTCCTGGCGCGGCGCCCCGACGTCGCGCTGATCGACGTGGGGCTGCCGGGGCTCGACGGCTACGCGATCGCCGCCGCGGTGCGCGGCGGTCCCGGCGGGACCGGGGTGCGCCTGGTCGCGATGACCGGGTACGGGCAGCCCGAGGACCGGCGCCGGGCCCTCGAGGCGGGGTTCCACGCGCACCTGGTGAAGCCGGTGGACCTGGAGCGGCTGCTCGACGTCATGGACGCCGACGCCGCCGAGAGCCTCTCGCTGGACCCCGTCCCGAACGGCTGATCGGTCGCCCCGCCGGCCGGCTCGACCGTCCGGCCTCGAGCTCCCCGCGCCGCGCCGGCCTCGAGCCCCGCCCGCGCCGCGCGCTCCGCCCGCTCCGCTGCGCCGTCGCCAGGCTGTCGTCCGAAGGTCACCTCGTCGCGGCCGGCGCCGCGCCCGGCACCCGGCTTGCACCGCGGAGGGGCGTGCCGCCGGAAGGAAGCGAGGGCATGGATCCCATCCAGTTCCTGTCGCAGGACCACCGGAAGATCCTGGCCGAGCTCGAGCAGATCGAGGCCGGGCCGCCCGAGGATCGCGGGCCGCGCTGGGTCCGCCTCCAGCCGGAGCTGCGCGTCCACGAGCGCGTCGAGGACGTCTGCCTCTATCACCCGATCGCCCGAGACGTCGGCTCGGCCGATCCCACCCTGGCCGGCTGGGAGTGGCGGCACACGGAGGAGGTGCGCGAGCTCGAGGCGCTGATGAGCGAGATGGGCCGGCTGGAGCCGAGCGACTCGGCCTGGCTGGACCGCCTGCGCCGGGTCCGCACGCGGCTCGAGTCGCACATACGCGACGAGGAGCGGACCATCTGGCCCCGGGTGAGCCGCGTGTGGGACGCCGGTCGACGCGAGCAGGCGGGGCTCGAGATGGAGCGCATGACGGCCGAGCGCCTCGGAGTCGGCGTCCGGCCGTGAGCTGACGGGGTCGTCGCCCCCGGCGACCGCCCCGGCCAGAGCCCCAGTATCGTGGCGCCGAGCCCGCTCCCGAGGGTCGTCATCGTCGGCGCCGGCTTCGGCGGGCTCCACGCCGCCCGTCGGCTGGACGGCCAGCCGGCCGACGTCACGCTGGTCGACCGGCGCAACTACCATCTGTTCCAGCCGCTCCTCTACCAGGTCGCCACCGCCGGGCTCTCGCCGGGCGACATCGCCCAGCCGATCCGCCACATCCTGAGCCGCAGCCGGAACGTCCGCGTGCT
>DASRDR010000192.1:0-15319 GCA_035652475.1 Candidatus Methylomirabilota bacterium
AACGTGGGGATCGCGCTCGGCCCGCCGGCGGTCACGTACCTGGTCACGACGTTCGGGCTCCACGGGACGGCCGGCATGCTCGTTCCCGGCGCCCTGGCCGCGGTGCTGATCGCGGCGGTCCTCCCGATGCTCGTGCCGCCGGCGGCCGTCCGCACCGGCGCGGCGTCCGGCGCGCGCCCGACCGCGCGCGACATGCCCGGAGCGATGGCGCTCCTGATCGGGGTCGTGACGGTGCGGTCGTGGACGCAGCTGGGCCTGGTCAGCTACGTCCCGTTCCTCTACGTCGATGTGCTCGGCGCCGATGCGCGGGTCGTCGGCCCGCTCCTCTTCCTCTTCCTGGGGGCAGGCGCCATCGGCACGCTCAGCGGCGGCCCGATCGCCGACCGCTGGGGCGCCCGGCGGTACATCACGGCGTCCATGCTCGTCTCGGTCCCGCTCCTGGCCGGGTTCCTCTGGGGCCGGGGCGGCTGGCCGGCGACGCTCTGCCTGGCGGCGAGCGGCTTCGTCCTGGTCTCGTCGTTCTCGGTGACGGTCGCCCTCGGCCAGTCGTACCTCCCGCGCCAGCTCGGGATGGCGGCCGGCCTGATCGTCGGCCTGGCCATCGGCACGGGGGGCATCGGCGTCGCGCTCTTCGGCTGGATCGCCGATCACTGGGGGCTCTGGGCGACCCTGCGCCTGATCGCGGCGCTGCCGCTCGCCGGGTTCGCGCTCGCGCTCTTGCTGCCCGAGCCGCACCGCTGAGGTGACGCGGCCGCGCGTGTCCGCGCGGCGTGGGCGCGGGGGCCGGCGCGGCGGCCGCCTCAGGCTAACCCCCGGGGGTCGCGTTCGTCGTCCTGCTCCGGGTCGCGCAGCTGGTCACGGGCGGGAGCCGTTCGGCCGCCCTCCGGCACGGTCGGCGAAGCAGTGCTGTCCCAGTCCGGCCGTAACCTTCGTCGCCCGGCCGGGCCGCGCTCGGGGGGCGCCGCCTCGGCGCTTCGGCAGCCCGGACTGGCGGCGCAGGTGGGCCGCAGCGGTGCGGGTTTCGGCGCCGAGGCGTACCGCCCCGCCCTGCAGCCGATACCGTGGCTGGCTCACGCCTCGCAGGCGCTTGATCCGGCTCTTGCTGCCCCGCGCGACCATACATCCCGGACGTCGCCGGAGCACCTCGGCCGCGTCCGTGCTCCGGCGGCGATCACCCGGCGTGGGCGCGCGTCAGCCCGGCGATGTCGAGCTTCTTCATCCGGAGCAGGGCCTCCATGGTCCGCCCGGCCCTGGCGGGGTCCGGGTCCGCGAGCAGGCGGGGCAGCACCGCGGGCACGACCTGCCAGGACAGGCCGTAGCGGTCCTTCAGCCAGCCGCACTGCTGGGCCTGCTCGTCCCCGCCTGCGGACAGCCGCTCCCAGAAGTAGTCCACTTCCTCCTGCGTCTCGCAGCTGACCTGGAACGAGACGGCCTCGTTGAACCGGAACAGCGGGCCGCCGTTGAGCGCGGTGAACGTCTGGCCGTCCAGCTCGAAGGCCACGACCATGACCCGTCCCGCGGGCTGTCGATGAATCTCATGCCCGGCTTCTCCGTACCGGGTCGTGCTGAGGATCCGGGAGTTCGGGAAGATGCCGGCATAGAAGCGCGCCGCGTCCTCCGCCTGGTCGTCGAACCACAGGCACGGCGTGATCTTCTGGATCTTGGCCATCGCCTCACTCCTGGTGGGGTCTCGCCAGGGCCGAGCATCGCCCCGACCACCCGGTAGTCGCTCGGGCCTCCCGGGAATCGACAGGTGGCGTCGACCTCTGCGTGGGCGAGCCCGGCGTCCCGGAGCGCGGCGGCCCCTCGCGACCCGAACCGTGGCCCGGGGGCTGCGAGCGGCTCTGCGTGCCGGAACCGCACGGCTGGGGTAAGATGACACCTTGTGTCCGCGCGGCCGGAAGCCCCGGCCGGGGAGAGGAGCGCTGATGTTCGCGTCCGTCGAGGAGGTCCAGGAGCGGTTCCGTGCGAGCCGCTACATCGCCAGCCGCCGCATCGCCACCGTGATCTACCTCGCCAGCCGGATGAGCCGGCCGGTGCTCGTGGAGGGGCCGGCGGGCGTGGGCAAGACCGAGCTGGCGAAGGTGCTGGCCGAGGCCACCGGCCGGCCGCTGGTCCGGCTGCAGTGCTACGAGGGGCTGGACGAGGCCAAGGCCCTCTACGAGTGGAAGTACGCCAAGCAGCTCCTCTACACGCAGATGCTGCGGGAGCGGATCGGCGAGCTGATCGCCGACGCGCCGACCCTGCCCGAGGCGGTCGACCGGATCGCCCGCCAGGAGGACGCGTTCTTCTCGCGCCGGTTCCTCTCGCCGCGGCCGCTCCTCGGGGCGATCCTGGCCGAGGAGCCCGTCGCGCTCCTGGTCGACGAGATCGACAAGGCCGAGGTGGAGTTCGAGGCGTTCCTCCTCGAGGTCCTGTCGGACTGGCAGGTCTCGGTCCCGGAGCTCGGGACGATCAAGGCCCGCCACCTGCCCCTGGTCGTGCTCACCTCCAACAACGCCCGGGAGCTCACCGACGGCCTCAAGCGCCGGTGCCTTCACCTCTTCATCGACTTCCCCAGCGCGGGCGAGGAGCTGGCGATCCTCCGGCTCAAGGTGCCCGAGATCTCCGAGCAGCTCGCCCGGCAGGTGGTCAGCGCCGTCCAGAAGATCCGCGCCCTCGAGCTCCGCAAGGCGCCCTCGGTCTCGGAGAGCCTGGACTGGGCGCGGGCCCTCGTGATCCTCAACGCCGACCGGCTCGACGCCGCCCTCGTGGAGTCGACGCTCACCCTGGTGGTCAAGCACGAGCGCGACCTCGAGCGCGTCAAGGCGAGCCTCGACAAGGTGCTGGCGGACACGTAGACGGGCGGCCGCCGCGGCGCGCGCGGGCGCGCCGGGCGGGCCACGGACGGGCGGTGGACGAGCGCATCCTCGAGTTCATCGGCGACCTCCGGCGGGCGGACGTCCGCGTCGGGACGACCGAGGCGCTGGACGCGCTCCAGGCCGCGGCCGCCATCGGCCTCGACGACCGGGAGGACTTCCGGCACGCGCTGGCGGCGACGCTGGTCAAGGAGACCCGCGACCTCGCGACGTTCGACCGCCTGTTCGACCTCTACTTCTTCGACCTGAAGGGGCTCGGGGCCGAGGCGGCCAGGGCGCTCGGCCGCGAGGACCCCTGGGCGCGGGCCCTCCTCGAGCGGCTGCTCGCGGAGGCCGACCTCGATCTGGATCCGCTGACCGACATGCTGCTGCTGGCCGACCCGGCCTCGCTCGAGCTGGCCGTCCGCCGCGGGGGCCGGAACGTCGGGCTCGAGCGGCTCTTCTACTTCCTCCAGGTCGGCTACTTCACGCGGCGCATCTGGGACCAGTTCCCGTGGCAGGAGATCGAGGGGGACCTGGACGCGCTCCTCCGGGCGGCGGAGGCGCAGGGGCTGGACCCGGGCGCCCTGGCCCGGCTGCGGACCTACATGGAGCTCCGCCTGGAGGCCTTCCGGCGCATGGTGCGCCAGCACGTCGAGCGCGAGCTGGCGCGGCGGGGGCCGGGTTCGACCGAGCGCCTCCAGCGCGAGCTGCTCGCCGACAAGCCGCTCTTCACGCTCTCGGCCGACGAGGTCGCCCAGATGCGGGCGGTCGTCGCCCGCCTGGCCCGGCGGATCAAGGACGCGCTGGCGCTCCGTCGCCGGCGGGAGCAGGAGGGGAAGCTCGACACCCACCGCACGCTCCGCGCCAGCCTGCCCTACGGCGGGGTGCCGGTCGACCTCCGGTGGCGGCGGCGCCACCGGGACAAGCCCCGGCTGGTGACGCTCTGCGACGTCTCCGACTCGGTGCGGAACGCCTCGCGGTTCATGCTGCAGCTGGTCTGGAACCTCCAGGAGTGCTTCTCCAAGGTCCAGAGCTTCGTCTTCGTCTCCGAGATCGCCGAGGTCTCCGACGCGTTCCGGACGCTGCCGGTCGAGCGCGCGGTCGAGTACGCGCTCGGCTCGGCGCCGGTCGACTACCACAGCCGGTCGGACTTCGGCTTCGCGTTCGCGCGCTTCTGCCGGGAGTCGCTGGACCGGCTCGACCGCAAGACCACGCTCCTGGTGCTGGGCGACGCCCGCAACAACTACAACGACCCCCAGGCCTGGGCGCTCCGGCTCATGCGGGAGCGGGTGAAGGGGATCATCTGGCTCAACCCGGAAGGGCAGTGGGGCTGGGGGGTCGGGGACTCGGTGATGCCGGTCTACGCGCCCCACTGCGATCTCGTCCGCGAGTGCCGGACCCTGGCCCAGCTGGCCGAGGTGGTGGACGGGCTGATCCAGGGCTGGTGGCGCCGCCGCGGCGCCGCCTGATCCCGCTCGATCGCCCACCGGGGGCGAACGGCGCGGCTCGCGCGGGGGCCGCCGCCGCGACCCGCCCGCCGGCCGCGCCTCTCATCCGGCCCGCGAGGTCGCGGCGCGCGCGCCGGTCCGCTGCCGCCCCTGGCTCACGCTCGTCCCGCGGGCGGGCGCAGCGAGCGACCACCTTCTGCGCCCGGGTCGCGGATCAGCCCGGAAAGCGCCAGAGGGGGCCGGCGGGCGGCTCCCCCGACAGCCGGAACTGCGGGAGCGCCAGCCCGGCCCCGAGGGGCTGGAAGCAGACCTCCACCCGCGCCCCGATCGCGACCCGCGCCTCGGCCTCCGGCCGGAGATCGGCCGTCACCAGGTTCGTGACGAGGCGGAGGCCCTCGTCCGCGGTCGGGACGCCGCGCTGCTCGTCGAGCTCGACGACGACCAGCGGGTAGGGGGCCCAGTCCCGGAACCCGGGCTGGATCGCCTGGACCACGATCGCGTACGAGTAGATCGTCCCGCGCCCGCTGACCGGCGCCCACGCCCAGCCGGCCGCCGCGCACCAGGGACACCCCGCGCCCGGCGGATACCGGAGCCGGCCGCACTCGAGGCAGCGGCGCACGACCAGCCGCCCTTCCCCGGCGGCCCGGAAGTAGCCGTGCCACTCGGAATCGGTCTCCGGGACGTGGAGCGTCATCCCGCGGTGGACGACCGGTGCCGCGGCGGCGGCCCCGGGCGCCTCGCGCCGGTCCATCGATCCCCCCGGCGCCCGGTCAGCGGTCATAGGCCGTTCCGAGGATCAGCGCGCTCCCGGTCGCCGGGGACGCCCAGCCCATGTTCATCGCGATCCGGGCATCCCGGACCTGCCGGCAGCCGCCCGGGCGGTAGTCGTGGCGGTGGACGCCGGCGGCGGCCTCCGGGCAGTAGTCGTCCACGGTGCCCCGGAGCTGGCGCACGTTCTCGATGACCATGCTCATCCCGTGGGTGTACCCCTCGCAGAGGTGTCCGCCGCTCGTGTTGTTAGGCCGGCGGCCGCCGAGCGCGATCGCCCCGCTCGCCACGTAGGCGCCCCCGGCGCCCTGCTCGCAGAAGCCGAACGCCTCCAGCTGCAGCATGGCGGTGAACGTGAACGCGTCGTAGGCTCCGGTGACGTCGACGTCATCCGGGCGCACCCCCGCCGCGTCGAAGACGAGGTCGCGCGCGTGGACGCCGGCGGCCGCGGTGAAGCGGCCCTGGTAGAGGTAGTCCGGGCGGTCCTTGTTCACCCGGCCGGCGGCCGCGAGCACGTACACGGGGCGGTGCGGGCCGTCCCGGGCCCGCTCGGCCGGGGTCACGACCAGCGCCGTCGCGTTGTCGGTCTCGACGCAGCAATCGAGGAGGTGGAGCGGCTTCACCACCCAGCGGGAGGCGAGCACCTCCTCCACCGTCACCGGCGTCCGGAGGAGCGCCTTCGGGTTCGCGGCGTGGCGCGAGTGGGCGACCTTCACGTGGGCGACCTGGGCGGAGGTCGTCCCGTACTCGTGCATGTGCCGCATGAACGCCGGCGCGAACCGCTGGCCGGCGCTCAGCATCCCGTACGGGCGGTCGGCGAGCTCGAGCCCGCGCACCGGCGCGGCCGCCCGGGCGCCCGTGCCGCCGATCCGGAACTCGCTGTAGCCGTTCATGGCGCGGAAGATCACGACCGCCCGGCAGAGCCCGACCTCCATGAGCCCCATCGCGTAGGCGACCAGCCCCTCGGTGCTGCTCCCGCCGCCCACGACGTCCGCGTAGGTGGCGAGGCGGATCCCCAGGTCGGCGGCGATCGCCGGCGACGGCGTCGAGTCGCCGGAGTGGTAGGAGAGCATCCCGTCGACGTCGCGGGGGGCGAGCCCGGCGTCCTGGAGCGCCCGGCGCACCGCCTCGACCCCGAGCGCCCGGGTCGAGCGCCCGGAGCCGCGGCTGTACTCCGTCTCGCCGACCCCGGCGAGGCAGTACCGCCCCCGCATCCGCCGCATGCTCACGAGATCGGGAGGACGTGATCGCCAACGAGCATCGAGATGCGGTACCGTCCCCGGATCCGCCCTCCGGTGCTCACCGCCGGAAGAGCTCGAACGCCTGGACGCGCCGGGCCCGCGCCAGGGCGTTCGGCGAGCGGTCGGCCAGGATCACCGCCAGGTGCTCGGCGGCGAGCGCGGCCGGCATCATCACGTAGTCGGCGCCCGCGGCGTAGAGCTGCTGGGCGGCCTCCGGGGTGTCGGCGGTGACCACCACGCGCGCGGCGGGCGCCAGCGCGCGCACCGCGCGGAGGATCTGGAGGTTGCTGGTCCCCTTCAGGAACCAGTCGGAGATCCCGGAGACCACGACCGCCGCCCGCTCGATGCCGGCGTGCTCGAGCGTGGCCATGTTCGAGATGTCGCCGTAGTGGTGCTCGATCCCGAGCCCGCGCAGCCGTTCCAGCATCTCGGGGTTGAAGTCGATCGCCACGATCCGCGCCGTCATCGCCGGCGCCGTCCGCCCGAGGTGCTGGACGAACGCGAGCCCCTCCCGGGAGACGCCCAGCAGGAACAAATCCCGCGTCGCCCCGTGGCCGTTCTCGCCGGCCGCGCCCTCGCCGGCCGCCGCCGGGGCGGGAAGCCCCGACCAGCGCCGGAGGCCCAGCCGGACCAGGAGCTCGGCCGCCCGGGTCGCGAGCGCGTGATTGTAGAGGATGCCGTAGGTGGACACGACCGCGGTGAGGAGAACGGTGTAGAGGATGAGCGAGTTTGCGGCCGGGCTCACGTGGCCGAAGCCCACGCCGAGCGAGAAGATGACGAGCGCGAACTCGCTGATCTGGGAGAGGTTGATCGCCACCACGCCTGCCGTGCGGGTGTCGAGCCGGAGGGCGGCGAACAGCCCGTACATCGCCACGAAGCGGCTCAGGACCACGAACAGCGCGCCGCCGAGGGCGGCCAGGAGGAACGCCGCCGAGGGCTCGGGGATCTTGAGGCCGAGGGCGACGAAGAAGAGCGTCAGGAAGAAGTCCCGCACGCCGCCGATCCGCGACACCACCTCGGGGCCGTAGGGGAACGACGCGATGACGACGCCCGCGATCAGCGCCCCCATCTCCTTCGAGAGGCCGGCCCAGCTGGCGGCGCCCGCGGCGAGGAAGCACCACGCCATCGCGCTCACGACCACCAGCTCGGAGCTCTTGGCGATCGCCCGGAAGTAGGCGGGGAGGACGAAGCGGGCGAGGAGCCAGGCCGCGGCCAGCAGCCCCGCGCCGGCGACCAGCGAGCGCACCAGGAGGAGCGGGTCGAGCCGCTCCAGGTTCGGCTGGACGACGAGGAACGCGATCGCGAACAGGTCCTGGAAGACCAGGATCCCGATCGTGACGCGCCCGCCGAAGGTGCCGAGCTCGAACTTGTCCGACAGGAGCTTCACCACGATGAGCGTCGAGGACATGCTGCTGGCCACCGCCAGGTAGAGGCGGTCGAAGGGACCGCCGGTCCACGCGACGACCGGCCCGAGCACGAGCCAGGCCAGCACCGCGCAGATCGGCACCTGGAGGAGCCCGCTGACGGTGATCGCCCGGCCGGCCTGCAGGAGCCGCGGGAGGCTGATCTCGAGCCCGATGAGGAAGAGGAGGAGGATGAGCCCGATCTCCGCGATCAGCTCGATGCTGGCCTCGTCGGCGACCACGTGGAACCCGACGTGCGGGCCCAGCACCGCGCCGGCCAGGATGTAGCCCAGGATCAGCGGCTGGTGGAGCTGGCGGGCGAGGAACGCCAGGACCGCCGCCACCACGATGCTGACGCTGGTGGAGGTCAGCAGGTCCATGAGCGGCCGCCAGTATAGCATCGGGGTTTCGCTCGACTCATCGGCACCCTCCCGCGATCGACGTGTCGCCTCGCCGCACGCCGGGGCGGCGTGGGCCTCGCCTCCGGCGCCCCGGCCCGCCCGACGCGGCGGCGTGGGCCGCCGTTCCGTCCCGGGTCCCCCCGCCGGGGCGCGCCGGGCCGGACGGAGGCACCGCGGCGCGCCATCGCGCGGCCGTCAAGCGTGCCGCCTCGGGTCGCCACGGGATGTCTCGCGCCCGGCCCCCGGGCCCGGAGCCGTCCCCGCCGGATCGGTGCGCGCGCCCGCGGCCGCGCGGAAGCCGGCGATCTGGTCCGGCAGCCCGAACAGGCGCACCGTGTCGCCGGCCCGCAGCACGGTGTCCGCCGGCGGGTTCACGATCGCCGAGCCGTCGGGCCGCGCGACCGCCACCACGGTCACCCCGAAGCGCTCCCGGACGCCGGCGTCCCGCAGCGTGCGGTCGGCGAGCGCGCCGGCCGGGAGCCTGAGGTCCCGCACCTCCGGCAGCCCCGCCGTCCCGGGCGGCGCGGCCCCCAGCGCCATGGCGTCCCGGAAACGCTCGAGGTACGCCAGCCGCCGCGCCTCGGGGAGCGCGAGCCGCTCCAGCGCCTGCTGGATCAGCGCGGCGGCGGCCTCGATCTCCGGCCGGACCACGGCCGTGGCGCCCGCGGCCCGGAGCCGCGCTGCCGCCGCGGCCGCGTCGGCGCGGGCCAGGACCGGGACGCTCCCGCTGATGGCCCGGACGCGCTCGGTGACCAGCCGCGCGTGCTCGGCGTCGGGGACGGTCACGACCACGAGTGGCGCATCCGCCACCCCGGCCAGCTCGAGGAGCCGCGGGTGCGCGGCGTCCCCGTAGAGGCTCGGGACGCCGCGCTCCCGGAGGCCGCGGACCATGTCGGGGTCGGTCTCGACGACGATGTACGGGACCTGGAAGGTCTCCAGCGCCTCGCCGACCGCGCTCCCGACCCGGCCGTAGCCGCACAGGACCACCCGCGCCGCGCGCGCGTCCGGCTCGGCGTCCGGCGGGGTGGCCGTCCGCGCCGCCCGGGCGAGGGCCAGCCGGCCGATCCAGCGCGGCGCCAGCCGGACCAGCGCCGCGTTCCCGAGGATCGTCAGCAGCGATGTCGCGAGCGTCGCGTTGTACACGTCGGCGCCGACGTGCCCGGCGCTCCGGGCGCTCTGGACCAGCAGGAACGAGAACTCGCCGATCTGGGTGAAGCCGACCCCGACCAGCGCGGCGGTCCAGAGCGGGTACCCGAGCAGGGCCACCACCCCGGTCCAGAGGAGGAGCTTGCCGACGAGCACCAGCGCGACCATGACCCCGAGGAGAGGGAGGTTCTCGAGCAGGAGCCGCGGGTCGATGAGGGCGCCCAGCGTGACGAAGAACAGGGCCACGAAGGCGTCGCGGAGCGACAGCAGGCGGGCGAGCGTCTCGTGGGCGTAGTCGGACCCGCTCACCAGGAGGCCGCCCAGGAACGCCCCGAGCGCCAGCGACAGGCCCACGGCCTGGGTCAGGGCCGCGGTCCCGAGAGCGAGGGCGAGGACGGCGAGCAGGAACAGCTCGGGGCTCCGCGCCCGCGCGACCCACGTCAGCACCCGCGGCATCACGCGGACCGCCAGGATCCAGAACGGCACCAGGATGGCGACCGCCCGCAGGAGCGCGAGCGCGAGGGGGCCGAGGCGGCCGGGGGCGAGCGTGCCGAGCGCGGGCATCAGCACGATCAGCACCACGACGGCCAGGTCCTCGACCAGCGTGATGCCGATCATCGCCCGCCCGTGGCGGGTGTGGAGCTCGCCGCGGTCGATGAGCAGCCGGGCCATGACCATCGTGCTGGCGACGGAGATCACCACGCCCACGACGATGCCCTGCCGGGCCGGCCAGCCGAGGGCGGCCCCCACCCCCATCGCGAGCCCCGCGCAGAGGAGGATCCCGAGCGGGCCGCCGACCAGCGCGAGCCGGCGCACGCGCAGGAGGTCCCGGACGGAGAACTCGATCCCGATCGTGAACATCAGGAGGACGACGCCGACCTCCGCGAACAGCTCGAAGGTGTGGAGATCCGAGACCGCCGGACCGGGCGTGAGCGGGCTCACCAGGATCCCGCCCAGGACGTAGCCGAGGATCAGCGGCTGCCGGGTGAGCCGTGCCAGCCCGCCCCCGAGCGCAGCGGCCAGGAACACGTACGCCAGATCGCGGAAGACCAGCGGGTCGGGCACCATCTCGGGCGCCGCCGGCCCAGGGCGGGGCTCGCACGGCGGATCTCCTCCTCCTCGTTCGCGTGATGTGGACGACGGGCGACGCGGCGCGGCGCGCCGCGGGAGGAGAGGGGCTAGCCGTCCTCGTCGCGGGCGGGCGAGCCGCGGGTGCCCGGCCTCGCCGGCCGGACCTCGATCCGCGTCAACGCAGCCCGCCGCGGCGCGGGCCGGCGCGCGACGGCGGCGACCGGGGCGGCATCGGTACGTCGCGGCGGCGGCGACGCGAGCGCGCCGGCGTCGGGGGAGACGAGGCGCGGCCGGTCGACGCGGAGGGCGTACACCGACTCGCGGTCGTCGAACCGGACGACGCCCGGCAAGAGCGGGTTCGAGGCGTCGATCCCGAAGCACGTCAGCAGCGTGAAGGCCAGCGCCAGCACGGCCGAATCTTACCGCGGCCGGGGAGGCCCTGGAAGCCAGGAGCGCCGGTGGCGCCGCCGCGGCCGCCGTGTCGCCGCCGCGGGCCCCGGTGCCTCGCCAGGCGGCGGCGAGCCGGGCCGGCGCGGGAACGGGCGCCGGCTGCCTCGGCGCCGAGGCCCGGGGTGTCGCGGTGACGCTGGCCGGACGCGGCACGCAATTGGCTCTGGCGCGCCGCTGACGCGCTCGCCGGACGCGGACGCGCCGTGGTCGCGCCCCCCGGCGCCCACCGCGGCCGGGGCCGCCACCGCGGTGGCGAGCGCGCGGTATCGGTGGTGCGAGCGGGCCCGGCCCTGCTCAGCCGCCGCGGCGGCGCGCCGCGGCCCGCTCCGGCTGCCGCCCGTCCCGCAGCAGCTCCCGCAGGAACTTCCCGGTGTACGAGGCGGCGACCTGGGCCACCGCCTCCGGCGGCCCCTCGGCCACCAGCTCGCCGCCGGCGTCGCCGCCCTCGGGCCCCAGGTCGATGACCCAGTCGGCGCACTTGACGACGTCCAGGTGGTGCTCGACGACCAGGACCGTGTTCCCGGCGTCGACCAGCTGCTGGAGCACCCCCAGCAGCCGGCGGACGTCGTCCAGGTGGAGGCCGGTCGTCGGCTCGTCGAGGATGTAGAGGAGGTCGTGGCCCAGGTGCGGGCCCAGCTCGGCCGCGATCTTGAGGCGCTGGGCCTCGCCGCCGGACAGGGTGGTCGCCGGCTGGCCGAGCCGGAGGTACCCGAGCCCCACCGCCTGCAGGACCTGGAGCCGCCGGACGAGCGGGGGCACCGCGGCGAAGAACGGGACGGCCTCGTCGACCGTCAGCTGGAGGACCTGGGTGATGTCGCGGCCCTGGTACGCGACCTGCCGGACCTCCGGCCGGTAGCGCCGGCCCGCGCAGTCGCGGCACGTCACGTAGACGTCCTCGAAGAAGTACATCTCGAGCTTCTCGAACCCGTCCCCCTGGCACGTCTCGCAGCGCCCGCCGGGGACGTTGAAGGAGAAGTGCCCGGCACCGAGCCCGAGCGCCCGGGCCCGCGGCTGCCCGGCGAAGAGACGCCGGATATGGTCGAACGCCTTGATGTAGGTCACCGGGTTCGAGCGCGGCGTCCGTCCGATCGGCTCCTGGTCGATGAGGCGCACGCCGCGGAGGTGCTGGAGGCCGACCAGCGCGTCGTGCACCCCGGGACGCTCGAAGTCGGCCTTGAACGCCCGGGCCACCGCCCGGTAGAGGGTGTCGTGGACCAGGGTGGACTTCCCGGAACCCGACACGCCGGTGACGCACGTGAGGGTGTGGAGGGGGATCCGGACCGTGAGTCCCCGCAGGTTGTGCTCGCGCGCCCCGACCACCGTCAGCCACTGCCCGCTCCCCTCGCGGCGCCCGAGCGGCAGGGGGATGGTCTCCCGCCCCGCCAGGTACCGCGCGGTCAGCGAGCGCATGTCCCGGAGGAACTCGTCGCGCGGTCCGGCGAACACGATCTCGCCGCCCCGGTCGCCGGAGCCCGGCCCGAGCTCGACGCAGTGGTCCGCCGCCTCGATGAACGTCCGGTCGTGCTCCACGACGACGACCGTGTTCCCGGCATGGGCGAGCTCGCGGCACAGCTCGGCCAGCCGCGCGACGTCGCGCGGGTGCAGCCCGATCGACGGCTCGTCCAGGACGTAGAGCGTGCCGACCAGCTGCGCCCCCAGCTGGGTCGCCAGCGCGATCCGCTGCGCCTCGCCGCCCGAGAGCGTCCGCGTCTGGCGGTCCAGCGTCAGGTAGCCGAGCCCGACCCGACGGAGGAAGGAGAGCTTCGCGCCCAGGCGGTCCAGGATCTCCCGCGCCACCTCGGCATCGCGGGTGCCGAGGCCGAGCCCCCCGAGCCAGCGGGCGAGATCGTCGATCGCGAGCCGCGAGACCTCGGCGATGTTCCGCCCGCCGACCGTGACTGCCAGCGCCTCGGGCCTGAGGCGCGTCCCGGCGCAGGTCGGACACGCCACCTGGCTGCGGTACCGGGAGAGGAACACCCGGACGTGGAGCTTGTAGCGATAGCCCTCGACCTCCTCGAAGAATCCGCGGATCCCGCCGAACTCGTCGTCGCCGTCGTACACCCACTGGCGCACGCTCTCGGGCAGCGCCGCGTACGGCTGCCGGACGTCGATCTTCCGGCGGCGGGCGGCCCGGAGGAGCTCGCGCTGGTACCAGGCGCCGGACGGGTGGCGCCACGGCTCGACGGCCCCGTCGGCGAGGGAGACCGTGGGATCGGGGATCACGCGCGATTCGTCGTACCGGAGGAGGTTGCCGAAGCCCTTGCAGTCGGGGCACGCGCCGACCGGGTGGTTGAACGAGAAGAGGAGCGGCTGGGGGCGCTCGAGGGCAACGTCGCACGCCGGGCACCCGAATCGCTCGCCGTATCGTCGCCGCTCCCCCGGCTGCCCGTCTCGCTGGAGCTCCACCGTGGCCCGTCCGCCCCCTTCGCGGAGGGCATGCTCGAGCGACTCCGCCAGGCGGCTCTGCGCCTCCGGCCTGAGCGTGACCCGATCCAGGACGACCAGGAGCTCGTCCGCGGCCGGGAGCGGCCCGGGCGGCGGCGTCGCGAGCGGCACGATGACGTCACCGAGCTGGACGCGGGCGAAGCCGCGGGCCAGCAGGCGCCCGAGGAGCTCCGGCAGGCGGTCCGGCGCGGGCGCCGGCACCGGGAAGCCGACCAGCGCGCGCGCCCCCTCGGCCGTCCGGGTCAGCTCGGCGGCGACCTGATCCGGCGCTGCCGCCCCGGCCTCGGCGCCGCAGCGGGGGCAGTGGGCCCGTCCGATCTTGGCGAACAGGAGCCGGAGGTAATCGGTCAGCTCCGTGGCGGTGCCCACCGTCGAGCGAGCGGTCCGCACCGGGTTCTTCTGCTCGAGGGCGATCGCCGGCCGGACGTGCTCCACCTGGTCGACGTCCGGGCGGTCGATCCGCTCCAGGAACATGCGCGCGTAGCTCGAGAGCGACTCGACGAACCGCCACTGGCCCTCGGCGAAGATCGTGTCGAAGGCGAGGGAGGACTTCCCGGACCCCGAGACCCCCGTGATGACCGTGACCCGATCGTGCGGGATGGCGAGGCTCAGGTTCTTGAGGTTGTTCTGGCGGGCCCCGTGGATCCGGAGCCACCCAGAGCGAGGCTCGGCGGTCGGCTTCACAAGCCTTCATTCTACCGTCCGTGCCGCGCTGGTCCCGGGCCGGGGAGCGGTGGGGGCGGCGGTTCGGGCGGCGGTCCGTCCGACGGGCGGTCTCGCGCCCGCGGGGGCGCGCCCGCGACTTGACAGCCTCGGGGAGCTCGGGAACGATGACCGCCGCCGGGGGCGCGCCGCGCGATGGGCCGGTGCCCGACCCCGGCCTGCTGCCATCTCGGACGCGGGAGGCTCATGTCCGGCGCGCGCCCGGTCGTCGCCCTGCTCCTCGTCGCGGTCGGGGTCGCGGCCTGCTCGGAGGGGAGCAAGCTCGGCCCGGAGGCCGAGCGGGGACGGCAGATCTACCTCGCCCAGTGCACGGCGTGCCACGCCGCCGACCCGGCGCAGAACGGCCCGCTGGGTCCGGCCGTGAAGGGCTCGTCGCGGGAGCTGGTCGAGGCGCGCGTCCTGCGCGCCGCGTACCCGCCGGGCTACGCGCCGAAGCGGACCAGCGCCATCATGCAGCCCATGCCGCAGCTGGCCGGCGAGATCGACGCCTTGGCCGCCTTCCTCCGGTAAGGGCAGCCGGGCGGTCGGGGCATCCGCGGCGGCCCGGGCTCCGCGCTGCGGCCGTCGCGCGGCTCCTCGATCGCCCGATCGCTCCGACACGGATCGCGCCCCGGCGCCTTCGAGCCGGGCGCCCGCCGTTCCCGGCGCGTCTCCCCGCGGTCGCGAATCGTCGCGGCGGCTCGCGCGCGGCGCGGAAGGCGCGCAGGGTCACGCGATGGTGCGGAGGCGCCGGCGCCGCCTGCACACCGGCCCGCTCCGCACGATCTCTCGCGGGCTGCCGCCGGAGCGGTCTGCGGCCGCCCCTGGCCGCCTGGTCGTCGAATCGGTCCTGGACTTGCTGGTCCGGGCGGAGCGGGCGGGCCCGGGGCCTCGTGGGCCGTCGGCCCGCCCGCGCGGCGAGCGACCGCGGGCGGCCGGTCCGTCTACCGGGTCCCCATCACCTCGAACCAGATGTAGAAGATCGCGGCCAGGATGAACCCGGCCCAGAGGGTTCCCTTCACCGTCGCCAGCGGCTTGGCGCCGCCCTGTCCCGGGGTGCCCTTCAGCGCGTTGACCTCGACGACGGCCATGATCGCGAGGGCGACGATCCAGAACGCCAGGCCGCTGCGCGGCACGCGCAGGCCGGTCAGGTGGCTGGCCGCGCCCATGAAGAACAGCATGGGGATCGAGAGCAGCGTGTTCGTGCGGGACGCCAGGCCGGAGCGCGCCCCCGCCGGTCCCGTGGCGGGGTTCGCCGGGCGGCCGGCCGCGGTGTCGATCGCGTTCTGGATGACGATCTTCTGGTTCGGCCAGATCACGAACCAGACGTTCGCCCACATGATGCTGCCGAGCAGGCCGCCCAGGAGGATCGCCCAGCCGTAGGACGCGGCGAAGAACCCGCCC
>DASRDR010000193.1:0-20498 GCA_035652475.1 Candidatus Methylomirabilota bacterium
CGTGAGGTCGCCCACCGGGTGATCGTCATGGACCAGGGCCGCATCATCGAGGTCGGCATGGTGTTCCAGCGCTTCAACCTCTTCCCGCACCTCACCGTCCTCCAGAACGTGACCGCGGCGCCGACGCACGTCCGCGGGCTCGGGGTCGAGGTCGCGCGCGCCCGCGCGCTGGCCCTGCTGGCCCGGATGGGCCTCGCCGACAAGGCAGCGGCGTACCCGCACCAGCTGTCGGGCGGACAGCAGCAGCGGGTGGCGATCGCGCGCGCCCTCGCCATGCAGCCCGAGGCCATGCTGTTCGACGAGGTGACCTCGGCCCTCGACCCGGAGCTGGTCGGCGAGGTGCTGAAGGTCATGCGCCAGCTGGCGCGGGAGGGCATGACCATGGTCATCGTGACGCACGAGATGCAGTTCGCCCGCGAGGTCGCGCACCGCGTGATCGTGATGGACCAGGGCCGCATCATCGAGGTCGGCGCGCCCCGGACCATCTTCCGCACCCCGTCGCACCCGCGCACGGCCGAGTTCCTCCACCGCGTGCTGGTGGAGGGCCGCGAGGCCGAGCCGGGGGCCGGGGCGGCGCCGTGAGCGGCGGCCGGGGCCCGACCTCCCCGGCGCGCCTCCCGGCCCGTGGGCCCGCGGGCCCGCCGGGACCGGCCGGCCCGGACGCCGCCCCCGGCCACGAGCCGCCGGCGAGCGCAGGCGGACGATGACCACTCCTCCCCAGGCCTACCACGCGGGGATCGCCACGTTCATGCGGAGCCCGCTGATCGCTCCGGAGGCGCTGCGGCCCGGCATGGTGGGCGTGCTGGGCATCCCCTTCGACTACACCAGCGGCTCGCGGCCGGGCGCCCGGTGGGGCCCGCGAGGCATCCGCCAGAGCTCGGCGTACTTCGACTACTTCCTCCGGTCGAGCCCGGATGCCTCCTACGTGGACGTCGAGACCGGCCGCGAGGTGCGGGTCCCCGCCGCCCTGCCCCTCGCGGACCTCGGCGACGTGGCGATCTTCCCGACCGACCTCGCGCGCACGAGCGCCAGCATCGCGGCCGCGGTGGGCGGCATCGTGGCCGCCGACGCCTTCCCGCTGATCCTGGGCGGCGACCACTACGTCAGCCTGCCCTGCGTCCAGGGAGTCCTGGCGGCGCTCCGGGCGACCCGGCCCGGGGTGCGGCTCGGGTACGTGCACGTGGACAACCACCTCGACATGTTCGACGCCCATCCCGTCTGGGGCCCGGTCTACCACGGCTCCACGGTCCGGCGCGTGGCCGAGCTGCCGGGGCTGGACCCGCGGAACATCGTCCTCGCCGGCCAGACCGGGCTCGCCGGCAGGGAGACGTGGGACCACATCCGCGAGCGCGGGATGACGCTCGTCCCCCTGGGCGAGATCCGGCGGCGGGGCGTGGCCCCGGCTCTCGGCGAGGCGCTGGACCGGCTCGCCGCGCGCACCGACCTGCTGTACGTCTCGATCGACATCGACGTGGTCGCGTGCGCGTACGCGCCGGGGACCGGCGGCATCGTGCTGGACGGCCTGGAGGCCCGGCAGCTGCTCGAAGCGGTGAGCGTGATCGCGCGGTATCCGCTGGTCGCCCTCGACGTCGTCGAGGTGGCGCCGAACTACGACCCCGCCGAGCTCACCATCCGGCTGGCCGCCCAGGCGCTGTTCCAGTTCCTGGTCGAGCGCGCGGCCCGGCCCGCGCAGTGAGGTGACACCGGACATGCCGACGTTCCTGCCCCAGGACTCCCTCAGGAGCCCCCGGTTCTGCGGCATCACGACCTTCATGCGCCTGCCGCACACGACCGCGCTCGACGGCGTGGACGTGGCCGTGGTCGGCATTCCCTTCGACACCGGCTCGCCGTTCCGGGTCGGGTGCCGCTTCGGGCCGGCCGCCGTGCGAGCGATGTCGCTCATGCTGCGGCCGATCAACCCCTACCACGGGCTGAACGTCTTCGAGGAGGTCGGCATCGTCGACTACGGCGACACCCAGGTCGCGCCGGGCTATCTCCCGGAGTCCTTCGCCCAGATCGAGACGGCGCTGGCGCCACTGGCGGAGCGCGGAGTGATCCCGCTGGGCATCGGGGGCGACCACTCCATCGCGCTCCCCGAGCTGCGCGCGCTGGGGAAGGTGCACGGCCCGCTCGCGGTGCTCCACTTCGACTCGCACACCGACACCTGGGACACCTACTTCGCCGGCCAGCGGCACAGCGCCGGGACCGCGTTCCGCCGCGGGGTGGAGGAGGGCTGGATCGACGCCCGCGCCTCGCTCCAGGTCGGGATGCGCGGGTCCCTCTTCTCCTCCGAGGACATCCAGCAGTCCATCGACCTCGGCTACGAGGTCGTGACCACCGACCAGATGCTCGATGGCGGCGTCGATGCGCTGGCCGCCCGCATCCGGGAGAGGCTGGGGCGCCGCAAGGTCTTCCTCTCGTTCGACCTGGACGTGGTGGATCCGGCGTTCGCGCCGGGGGTCCAGACGCCGGAGGCCGGCGGGCCGACCGCGCGTGAGATCCTCCGGCTGCTGCGCGGCCTCGGAGGGCTCGACCTGGTCGGGGCGGACGTCGTCGAGATGAACCCGAACTACGACCCCGGCCAGATCACGGCGCTGCTCGCGGCGACGGTCGCGGCGGAGATCCTGGCGCTCGTCGCGGTCGGGAAGCGCCGCGGGCGGGGAAGCCCTCCCGCGGTCCGACCCTGACGGGCCGGCGATCGGGCGGGGGGAGGCTCCCCGCCGGCCCACGCCACCCCGCCGGCGTCTGGCCCTGGACGGGGCCGGGCGGCGTTCGGCGACTGCGTCCCGATGCCCCCCGCGCCCCGCCTACCCGACCCGCATCGGGCCGGAGCAGCCCGAGTCGCGCGACGCGCGGACGCGGAAGGCGCCCGTCACAGATCGTTCCCGGAGTACGACTGGTTGAACGACTTGTTGCAGAGCGGGAAGTCCGGGACGATGTTCTTCAGGAGCGCGTAGGACAGCGGCCGCCAGTTCAGGAACGAGGGGTCGACGACCTTGACACGCTCGAGCCGGCCGGCGGCGTCGACGACGAGCCAGTGGACGATGCGCCCGCGCCACCCCTCGACCAGCCCGAACGCCGGCTCGCCCGCCGGCCAGCGATCCACGGGGGACGCGAGCGGCCCGCCGGGGAGCACCTCGAGCGCCCGCTGGACGAGCCGTGCCGACTCCCGCGCCTCCTGGACCCGCACCAGCGTCCGGGCCCGCACGTCGCCCCCCTCCAGCACCGGGACGCGCACCCCGAGCTCCCGGTAGGCCGCGAAGGGATGGTCGCGCCGGACGTCCACGTCCAGCCCCGACGCCCGCGCCACGAACCCGAGCGTCCCGTGATCGCGCGCGGTCCGGGCCGAGAGCCGGCCGGTCCCGTCGAGCCGATCGGCGACCAGGGTGTTCGCGAGGCTGATCTCGACGATCTCGTCGAAGTCGGCCAGCGCCGCCCGCACCTCGCCGGCGACGTCGAGGCCGGACGGGAGGTCGACGCGGACGCCCCCCGGCGCGACGGCGCCCCGGAGGAGCCGGTGCCCCGTCAGCCGCCGGTTGAGCCGGAGGAGGCGCTCACGGATCCGGAAGCAGTGCGAGTGCGCGGCGGCGAACCCGGTGTCGTTGACGATCATCCCGAAGTCGCCGACGTGGTTGTACAGGCGCTCCAGCTCGAGCAGCACCACGCGGAGGTACTGCGCCCGGGGCGGCACCGCGACCCCGGCCAGCGTCTCGAGCGCCTGGCAGTACGCGAGCGCGTGTCCGACGCTGGTGTCGCCGGAGATCCGCTCGGCGAGCGGCACACCGTCGCCGGGCGCCCGTCCCTCGAACAGCTTCTCCGTCCCCTTGTGGGTGAAGTAGAGGCGAGACTTCATGTCGATGATCGTCTCGCCCACCACGCTGAACCGGAAGTGGCCCGGCTCGATGATGCCGGCGTGCACCGGTCCCACCGGGATCTCGTAGACGCCCTCGCCCCCCACCTGCTGGAACGGAAACGCCTGGCCGTCGTCCTGGAACTCCCGTGGCCCGGCGTCCTTGCGGAGCGGGTGGTAGTCGGCCGGCCAGAACGCGTGCCGCACGAGGGGCCGCGGATCGGGATGGCCGACGGCCCGGATCCCGAACAGGTCCGAGATCTCCCGCTCGAAGCGCGACGCCGGGTAGTGGATCGTGGCGAGCGACGGCACCTCGGGCTGGTCGCCCGGGAGGGCGGCCGTCGCCTGCACGAACCAGTTCTCCGGCGCCGGGCGGGCGAACAGGTAGTGGACCTCGAAGGTGCCGCGCTCCCGCCGCCCGTCCGCGCCCGCCATCAGGATCAGCTCGGCCCCGAAGCTCGCCCGCAGGTACCGCGCCAGGGCCGGGACGTCCCCGGCCGCGACCGTGCAGTGGAGCTCGTTCCCCCGCCGCACCTGCGCCGCGGCGAGCCGGTCGCCGAACTGCCGCCGGAGCGCGGCGCGGACGTCCTCGGCGCCTGTCACGGCGTGACGATCTCCGCGATCCGGGCCAGCAGGTGCGCCAGAGGCGGCGGCAGCATCACGCCCAGGACCATCAGCGCGCCGACGCAGGCCCCGAGGGGCACCAGCGGCCAGCGCGACTCCGGCCCGGTGCCGGCCTCCGCGGGCGGCGGCCCGTAGAGCATCCGGTTGGTGTGGGCGAGCAGCCCCACGAAGGCCACGCCGAGGAGCGCGAGCACGAGGCCCATCAGCCACGGCCGCCCGGCGGCGAACCCCGCCCGGACCAGCGCCAGCTCCGACACGAACAGGCCGAACGGCGGTAGCCCCGCCAGCGCCAGCGCCCCGGCCAGGAACAGCCACCCGGTCCCGGGCATCGCCTGCAGGAGTCCCGAGACGCGCGCGATCTCCGTCGTGCGATACCGCCGGAGGATGCGCCCGGCCAGGAGGAACATCGTGGCCTTCGCGAGCGTGTGGTTGACCAGGTGGAGCATCGCGGCCACGGCGCCGAGCGGGCCGAGCGCCAGTCCGATGCACACGAGCCCGGTGTGCTCGATGCTGGAGTACGCCAGCATTCGCTTGTAGTTCCGCTGGATGACGAGGCTGAGCGCAGCGATCGTGAGCGACAGCACGCCGAGCGCCAGGAGGAGCCGGCTCGAGAACGCGGTCCCGACCGCGACGTCGACGACCGCCTTCCACCGGACGACCGCGTACACGGCGACCGCGAGCAGGACGCCCGACATCATCGCGGAGAGCGGGGCAGGCGCCTCGGCATGCGCGTCGGGGAGCCACGTGTGCATCGGGGCCAGCCCGGCCTTGGTGCCGTACCCGACCAGCAGGAACACGAACGCCAGCTGCATCACCGGGGGATGCAGGGCGGGGGCCGCCGCGCGCAGGACGGTCCAGTTCAGGACCGCCTCCCGCGACCCGGCCAGGCTCACGAAGTCGAAGTACCCCAGCACGGTGCCGCCGAAGGCGAGGGCGATGCCGACGGAGCCGAGGAGCACGTACTTCCACGACGCCTCGACGGAGGTCTTGGTCACGTCCAGCGGGACGAGCATCGCCGACGTGATGGTGGTCGCCTCGATCGCGACCCACATCAGACCGACGTTGTTCGTCGTGACCGCGGAGAGCATCGTGAACGCGAACAGGGGAGCGAAGACGTGGAACCGGCGCGCCCGGCGCGGCTCGTCGCCAGGCCCCAGCCCGGGCCCGAACCAGGCGGCCAGGGCCGCGACCAGGGCGACGCAGGCGGCCAGGAGCGCCGAGAGCGCGTCGGCGCGCAGCACCTCCTGCGGGCCAGCGGCGACGGCCCCGCCGGCCAGCACGCGCCGGCCCAGGTCCAGCGCCGCCCCCAGCGAGACGAGCGCCAGGCCGCCGCCCGCCCACCCGACCGCGCGCCGGTAGGGCACGGCCGCCGCCAGGGCCGCCGCCAGCAGCGGTGGGAGCAGCAGGGCGGTGAACACGCTCACCGGCGCCTCAGTACCGGAGACGGCTCAGCCGCTCCACGTCGATGGTCTCGAACGTCTCGTGGATGCGGTACACGAAGATCTGCATCACCAGGAACCCGAGGAGAGCGTCCAGGAAGACGCCGAGCTCCACGATCAGCGGGATCCCGTAGGTGCCGAGCACGGCCAGGAGGGCGAGGCCGTTCTCCAGCATGAGGAACCCGATCACCTGGGTGATCGCCTTCTTGCGGCTGACCAGGACGAAGAGGCTCACCAGCACGAGCCCCATCGCGAGCGGCATGCCGCCCCGGGTGGGGAGCCGGCTCAGCGCGACCAGGGGCCGCGAGATCCCGTAGCCGACCAGCACCAGCAGGCCGGCGATCACGAGCGAGGTGGCGGTGTTCACGTACGGCTCCAGCTCGCGCTCGGCGCGGAACCGCCGCTCCATGCGCCGGAGGAGGGCCGGGATCGCGATCCCCTTCACGAGTACCAGCAGGGCGGCAACCCAGTAGAGGTCGCGCTGGCCGCCGAACACCGCGACGACCGCCGTCACCCCGGCGAGCACCAGCGACTGCCCGGCGAACGCCGCGATGTAGGCCGGCACCCCCCGCCGCCACAGCAGGATGAGCCCGTACAGGAGGGCGAGGCTCGATCCCAGGACCGAGAGCTGCGAGAACGTCGTGCTCACGCCCTCACCTCACCGGAGCAGGAACGACGAGGAGACGGCCAGGAGCGCGAGCACGAACGACACGCTCAGGAGCTCCGGCACCCGGAAGAGCCGGAGCTTGGCCACCCGGGTCTCGAGCGCCGCCACCGCCGCCCCGAGCACGCCGAGCTTCAGCAGCAGCGTCCCCAGCCCGATCGCGAGTGCGGCCGGGGTCACCCCGCTGGCGACGACGCCCCAGGGCGCGAACAGGTTCCCGAGCAGCGCGAAGAAGATCAGCAGCCGGGCGGCCGCCGCCCACTCGATCAGGGCCAGGTAGCGTCCGGAGTACTCCAGCACCATCGCCTCGTGGATCATCGTCAGCTCCAGGTGGGTGGCCGGGTTGTCGACCGGCAGCCGTCCGGTCTCGGCGAGCGTGACGATGAACAGCGCGACGAACGCCAGCAGGTGGCCGGGGCTCACCGCGCGGGCGGGGTCATCGAGGGTCGCCGTCACGATCCGCCCGAGGTTGGTCGACCCGGCGCCGAGCGCCAGCGCGAACACCGAGAGCGCCACCGACGGCTCGGCTAGGGCGGCGACGGTCATCTCCCGGCTGGCGCCCATGCCGCCGAACGCCGAGCCCGGGTCGAGCCCGGCGAGCGCCAGGACGAAGGTGCCCAGGAGGAGCAGGTAGACGAGGAGGATCAGGTCCCCCACCGCGTCGACCTCCCGGACCACGAGCACCAGCGGGACCAGCGCCGCGGCGACCGCGGTGCTGGCGAAGACGACGAACGGGGCGGCGCGGAAGAGCCAGGAGGCGTTCTCGGAGACGACCACCTGCTTCCGGAAGAGCTTCCGCAGCTCGAGATAGGGCTGCCAGACCGGGGCGCCGCACCGGTTCTGCAGCCGGGCCTTCATCCAGCGGATGAGCCCGACCACCCCCGGCGCGACCAAGAGCAGCAGCGCCGTCTGGGCCGCGACCAGGAGCGCCTGGGTCAGCCCGCCCACGGCGCGACCACCAGCAGCACCACGAGGGCCAGGATCATGTACAGGAGGTAGAGGTGGAGCGAGCCCGCCTGCATCCCGCGGACGCGCCACGCCGTCCGCCGCAGCAACGCGACCGCCGGGGCGTAGAGCAGGCGCTCGAGCCAGGGGTCGACCTCGCTCCGGTACGCGATCGACTGGACGAAGTAGCGCGACTCCGGATGGAAGTCGATCGACAGGTCCTCCGTGGGGCGGTAGAGCTCGGCGAACACGCGGCGGAGCGGCTCGGCGAACGCCGTCGCCGTGTACTCCATCCGCGCCGTCTGGCCGATGCGCCCGCACCCCCAGGTGGGCGCCACTCGCACCCGCCGGTCCGCGGCCCCCAGCCGGAACGCGAGGGCGACGGCGGCCACCGCCGCGACCAGGAGCGCGGCCAGGGCGGCGGGCGCGATCGACCCGACCGTGCCCGGGATCGCGACCGCCCCCGGCGCGACGGGCACCACGGCGGCCGGGAGGCCGCCGACCCCGGCCAGCACCCCGGTGATCGCCGGCACGACCGCGAAGGAGCCCACGCCGAGCGCGACGCACGCCGCCGCCAGGATCGCCATGCCGGCCTGCATCGGACGCGGGACCTCCCGCGCCCGCCGGGCAGCCGCCGAACGGGGCAGCGCGAGGAACGTGATCCCGAACGCCTTCACGAAGCACGCCGCCGCGAGCCCGCTGGTCAGGGCCAGCATCCCGACCGCGAGCGGCATCAGCAGCGCCAGATCCGGGCGGGGCAGGGCCGGGGCCGCGAGGAGCGCCTGGAAGACCATCCACTCCGAGACGAACCCGTTGAGCGGCGGCAGCCCCGAGATGGCGGCGGCGCCGATCAGGAAGCAGAGCGCGGTGCGGGGCATCGCCCTGATGAGGCCGCCGAGATCCTCCATGTTGCGGGTGCCAGTCCCGTGGACGATGGCGCCGGCGCCCAGGAAGAGCAGGCCCTTGAAGCACGCGTGGTTGAGGCTGTGGTAGAGCGCCGCGACGAAGCCGATCACGGCCAGGCTGGGCAGGCCCGCGCTCTGGAACAGGAGGCCGGCCCCGAGGCCGAGCCAGATGATCCCGATGTTCTCGACGGAATGGTAGGCGAGGAGCCGCTTGAGGTCGTGCTCCATGAGCGCGTAGAGGACGCCCAGCAGCGCCGAGACCGCGCCGACCGCCAGGACGATCGCACCCCACCATGCGGGACCCCCGCCCAGCAGGTCGAGCGTGATGCGCACGAGCGCGTACACCCCCAGCTTGATCATGACCCCCGACATGAGCGCCGAGACGTGGCTCGGCGCGGCCGGGTGCGCCAGCGGCAGCCAGACGTGCAGCGGCACGACCCCGGCCTTCGACCCGCACCCGAGGAGCGCCAGCACGAAGACGGCGCTCCGGGTCCCGGCCGGCAGCGCCCCGGCGGCGGCCCGGAGCTCCGAGAACCCGAGCCCTCCGGTCCCCGCCGCGAGCAGCAGGAACGCCCCCATGAGGAGCGCCAGCCCGCCGTGCGTCATGGCGAGGTACCAGAGGCCGGCCCGGCGCGTGTCCCGCTGGTCCGCCTCGGTCATCACCAGGAAGTACGACGTGACCGACATCGCCTCCCACGCGAGCAGGAAGCTCGGGACATTGTCGGCGAGCAGGACGGCGCTCAGCGAAAGGAGGAAGAGGTTCAGCATCGCGCCGAGGAGGCGGATCGAGCGCGTCCCACCCTCGTAGAGCCGCGCGTACGAGCCGCCGAACAGGACCGCCGGGACCGCGACCAGCGCGGTGAGGAGGAGGAAGAAGCCGCCGAGCCGGTCCAGCCGGAGGCTCACGCCGCCGACGACCGCGAGGAGCCCCGGCAGCTCGAGCCGGAGGGACTCGCCCGCGAGGACCGCTGCGGCCCCGAGCGCGAGTCCGGCCGCGCCGCCCACCAGCGCCCCGAGGGCGGCGAGGACCCGGGAGCCGCGGGGCGTGGGCGCGACGGCAGCCCCGGTCGCGCCCGCCGCATATCCCCCGACGAGCACGACGACGAGCGGAAGCATCGAGGTGGCGGCTATCGCCGGGGGCGAGGCCCGGGGAGGCGATCGAGCGCCGTGAGGATCCCGCGCAGGATGTCGGCGGGCTCGGGCGGGCACCCGGCGACGTACGCGTCCACCGGCACGACGCGGTCGACGCCGCCCAGGACCGCGTAGCCGCCGCGGAAGACCCCGCAGTCGCGGGCGCAGTCGCCCACCGCGACCACAAGCTTCGGGTCGGGGGTCGCCTCGTACGTCTTCCGGAGCGGCACCGCCATGTTGCGGGTCACCGGCCCGGTGACCAGCAGGAGATCGGCGTGCCGCGGCGAGGCGACGAAGTGGAACCCGAACCGCTCGCAGTCATAGACGGGACCGGCGAGGCCGCTGATCTCCAGCTCGCAGCCGTTGCACGAGCCGGCGTCGACCTGCCGGATCGCCAGGGCGCGACCGAGCAGCCGTCGCGTCTTGGCCTCCACCTGCCCCGCCAGCTCCACGACGGCCGGATCGCCCGCGCCGAGCGGCTCGGTGGCCAGGCCCACCCGGAGGATCTTGGCGAAGAGGAGCACGTCAGCGGCGGCGGTGCTCGCGCTGCAGCTCGCGAAGCATGTCCTGGGTGCCGACCAGCTGGTTGCCGAAGATCCGGCGGGCCAGCGCGAGCAGTTCCCCGACCAGCGGGTCGCGCAGCGCGTACCGGACGGTGGGGCCCTCCTTGCGCGTCGAGACCACCTGGTGGCCTCGCAGCACCGCCAGGTGCTGCGAGACGCTCGACTGGTCGAGCCCGAGCGCGCCCTGGAGCTCCTGGACGCTGCGGTCCCGGACGACGAGGAGCTCCAGGATGCGGATCCGGATCGGGTGGGCCAGCGCCTTGAAGAACCGCGCCTTGAAGGCCTGCAGCTCGCCGGCCGGCGGCATCGTCGTCACAGGGGGTGATTGTATTCGAATACTCTAATATGTCAAAATCATTCCGCGGGCCGCGGCGGCCATTCGCGGCGGTGGACGGGGGCCGCTCGGGGGGCCGCCGCGCGCGGCGGACGCGGCCCCGGATCCGGCGCCGGCGGGTGGCGGGCGGGGCGGACCGTTGTGACGCACGTCATAGGCGCGCCCGCCGGCGTGTCATAGGCTGTACACCGTCGGGCGGTGCGGAAACGCCATCGCGGGCGGAAGGTGCCGAGCGCGGGCACGCGCGTCCGGCGGATGGAGGGTGAGGCGTGGGATTCTACTTCGCGCGAGCGCGCCGGACGGGTCACCCTTCGATCACGCCTTCCGTGACGTGGCGCGAGTACCTGGGCGCGCTCGCGGTCGCCACCGAGCGGTCGCCGGTCAGTGCCGGCGCGCGGCGCGGGGCCGCCCGCCAGCTCCGGGAGGGGCCGCATGAGCCGACACTGGCGGCGCTCTCCGGGTGGGTGCAGCGGCGGCCCGGTGACGAGGCCGCCCACCGGCTCCTGGGCCTGACGCACCTGGCCTGCGGCCAGCTCGACGGGGCCGCCCGACACCTCGAGATGGCGCTCCGCATCGTCCGCCGGCAGAGCCGCGGCGCGGTCGAGCTGGCGGACGCCCTCGGACTCCAGATCGAGGCGGCCAAGCTTCGCCTGGTGCTGATCCCGGTGTACGGACGGCTCGGCAAGCGAGCCCAGGCCCAGGCCCTGGCCCGCGGGGGCCACGTCGACCTCTGATCGGAGCCACGGCTCGGGCCATCCCGTGACGCTCGCCCGCTGACCGGCGGGGTTCCGTCGGGAAAGTCGCCGCGCACGACAGAGCGAGGCTCCGGCTGGGCGGTCGCCGCCAGCGCCCGACGGGCCGGTCCGCCGGCCGCCCGCGCCCCGCGACTCGCGTCTTCCTGCCGGAAGGACGACCGGCAACCTGGGTATGATCGGAGGGTGCATGACCCGGAAGGCGCGCGACCGGCACCGCCCACGGGGCCTTCGGCCGACGCCCGGCGGCGGGATCGCCGTCGATCCGCGCCCGGTCTCCCGGACCGTGCTCGCCCCATCCGGCCGGGAGATGACTCGACCCGACCCGAGGAGACGACGACATGAAGGACAGGTCACCGAGCGCGGGCTCGGGCGCCGCCGGGGCCAGCCGGGCCGCCCCGGCGACCGGAACCGTGCGCCTGCACCGCTTCCTCGAGGCGCCGCCCGAGCGGGTCTACAAGGCCTTCCTGGACCCCGACGCGATGGCCAAGTGGCCGCCGCTCCACGGCTTCACGGGGCGGGTGCACCGGATGGACGCGCGGGTCCCCACCCCGCGGGGGGCCGGCGCGCGAGCCGAGGCGGGCGCGCCCGTGCCGCACGCGGTGGATGCCGCCCCGCGGGCCGGCCGCCGCCCCGGGCGAAACCCGCTCCCGCGCATCGGCGCCCGACCGTGAGCGCCCGCGAGTGACCGCCGTGATGCCGCCGCGTCCGTTCGTGGTGGACGTCCCGGCAGCGGTCCTCGACGACCTGCGGGAGCGCCTGGCTCGCACCCGCTGGCCCGACGAGGTCGAGGGCGCCGGCTGGGACTACGGGACGAACCTCGCCTACCTGCAGGACCTGACGGCGTACTGGCGCACGGGCTTCGACTGGCGCGCCCAGGAGCGGGCGATGAACGCCCTCCCCCACTTCCGGGTCGAGGTGGACGGCCTCGGCATCCACTTCATCCACGCACGGGGACGCGGGCCGGCCCCGCTCCCGCTCCTCGTGACCCACGGCTGGCCGAGCTCGTTCGTCGAGATGCTCGAGCTGATCCCGCTCCTGGCCGACCCCGGCGCCCACGGCGGCGATCCCGCCGACGCGTTCGACGTGGTCGTGCCGTCCGTGCCGGGCTTCGGCTTCTCGGACCGGCCCACGCGCCGCGGCATGACGCGGAGCCGAGTGGCGGCGCTGTGGGCAGAGCTCATGGCCGGGCTCGGCTACCGGCGGTTCGCCGCCCACGGCAACGACATCGGCGCGGTGATCACCGGCTGGCTGGCGGCGGACTTCCCGGATCGCCTGATCGCGATCCACACGATGATGCCGACCTTCCCGCCGCCCGTGATCGGCCCGGAGGTCCGGCCCCTCAGCGAGGCCGAGCGCGAGTTCGCGGCGCTCCAGGCGCGCTGGCAGCGGGAGGAGGGCGGCTACAGCCTGATCCAGGAGACGCGGCCGCAGACGCTGGCCTACAGCCTCCACGATTCGCCGGTCGGCCTGGCCGCCTGGGTCCTCGAGAAGTGGCGCGCGTGGACCGACCCCGACCCCGCCGCGGACCTCGCCCGCCACTTCTCGCGCGACTTCCTGCTCACGAACGTCACCCTCTACTGGGTGACCGGGACCGCCAACGCGGCGAACCGCTCGTACTACGAGCGCGCGCGCGACCCGCGGCGGATCACGGCCCCCATCAGGGTCCCGACGGGGGTGGCGCTCACCACCCTGTCCGTCCAGCGCGCGCCGCGCGAGCGCGCCGAGCGCGGCTACGCGGACATCCGCCGCTGGACCGAGTTCCCGCGCGGCGGGCACTTCCTCGCGGCGGAGGAGCCCCGGCTCCTGGCCGAGGAGCTCCGGGCCTTCTTTCGCGCGTTCCGCTGACCCGGCGCGGCCGGCGGGCTATCCGACCGCGATCCGGGCGGGCGTCCAGGGCGGGTCGAACACGACCGCCACGTGGACCGCGTCGACCCCGGGCAGCGGCCGCACGGACTCCGCGATCCACTTCGGCATGACCTCGTGGAGCGGGCAGCCCGGCGCGGTGAGGGTCATCGTGATCCGCACGGTCCCCCCCTCGACCACGAGCCCGTAGACCAGCCCCAGCTCCACGACCGAGAGCCCGAGCTCCGGGTCGATCACCGTCCGGAGCGCCGCCCGCACGGCCTCGGGCGTGACCGCCGGCGGCGGGGCCGGCGCCTCGGCGGTCCGCGGTGCCGCACCGGCCGCGCCCCCGGATCCGCCGCCGATGCCCGGCCGCCCACCGGACGGCAAGTCGGCCGGCGCGCCCGCGTCCGAGGCGCCCGCGATCTCCGGATGGAGGCCGGTGGCCGGCCCTTGCCGGCCCGGCTCGTAGGCGCACCCCGGGTCCTCCCCGAGCGGGTCGCCGGTCGCCGCGTACGCCCGGGCGCGGCTGCCGCCGCACCGCTCGCGGTACTCGCAGCGACCGCAGCGGCCGCCCAGCCGGGCCGGGTCGCGCAGGGCGCGGAACAGCGGCGCCTCACGGTAGACCGCGACCAGGTCCGTCTCGCGGACGTTCCCCACCGCCAGCGGGAGGAAGCCGCTCGGGCAGATCTGCCCCAGGTGATCGACGAACACGAAGCCGTTCCCGTCGGTGACCGCGCGATCGGCCCGGCCAATGCCGCCCGGGGCTGGCCTGCCGCTCCGCGGCCGCTCCGCCGGCGGCGGACCGCCGAGCAGGCGGCGGGTCGCGAGCACGCGCCAGTAGTGCGGAGCCTCGGTCGTCTTGACCGCGAACGGCGCCGCCTCGGCCAGGGCGGCGGCCCAGTGCAGCACCCGCTCGATGCCGTCCGCGGCCAGGGCCTGGTGGGCGTGAGCGCGCCCGACCGGGATCAGGAAGAAGAGGGCCCAGAGCGCCGGCTCGAGCGCCTCGATCTGGGGCACCAACGCGGGGAGTCCCTCGACGGTCTGGCGGCACACCGTGGTGTTGATCTGGAGCGGGAGCCCGAGCCGGCGGGCGCGCTCCAGGATCAGCATCGTGTGCCGGTGCGAGCCGCGGACCCCGCGGAAGGCGTCGTGCGCCTCCGCGGTCGCCCCGTCCAGGCTCACCGCCAGGCGCGCCAGGCCGGCGTCGCGGAGCGCGCGGAGCCTCTCCTCCGTCGCGGCGCCGGTCCCGCTGGGCGTCAGCGAGACCACGACGCCGCGCCGCCGGGCGTGGCCGACCAGCTCGACCAGGTCCGGCCGCCGCATCGGATCGCCTCCGGTCAGGACGAGGAGTGGCGGCGGATCGCCGAACGCCGCCACGCGGTCGATCAGCCGGCCTCCCTCCTCCGTCGTGAGCTCGCCCGGGTGGCGATGGGGGATCGCCTGGGCGCGACAGTGAACGCACGCCAGCGCGCAGGCCCGCGTGGTCTCCCAGATGACGATGAACGGCGCGTGGCCGAAGGCGGTCATCGGCCGGCCGGGACCGCCGCCGTGACGGGGCCCCGCGAGCCCCGCGGCACGAGGTGGAGGAGCGTCCGCCCGAGCGCGGCGGCGAGCGCCAGCGCCCCCGCCGCCACCGCCCCGCTCGCCGCCGTGATCGCCGGCGGGGCGCCGGCCGCGATCGCCAGGGCGAGACCGAGGATGCCGGCAGTCAGGAAGCCGTACGCGAGGCGCTCCGCGGCCGGCCAGGCCAGCCCGGCGAGCGTCGGCACCGGCTCGCGCCCGGCCCGCGGCGCATAGACCCGGTACCACACCAGGAAGGGCACGATCTTGAGCAGCATGCCCGCGATGGTGAGCGACACCCAGCCACCCAGCGCGAGGACCGCGTACGCCGTCGCGAGCCGCGGCAGGCCGCGCCCCGACCCGAGCGCGAGGGCAGTCCCCAGCGCCGCGGCCGGCGCGAGCGCGGCGGTCCCGGTGAGCGCGAACCGCAGCCCCCAGTCGAGCGCGGGACGCTTCCGGCTCCGGACCGCCCGGACCACCCACGCTGCGTGGACCCCGAGCGCCAGCGCGACCGCCGCCGCGCCCGGCAGCAGGAGCGCGGCCTGCCCGACCAGCAGGCCCGCCACCACGGCGGGCACGCCCAGCCCGAGCCCCCAGAGCTGGACCCGGGCCCCGAAACCGCCCGGCTCGGGGGCGAGGAGGAACATCGGGTACACGCGCGCGGCGACCCCCACGATCGTCGGCGCGATCCAGCCCAGCAGCGCCAGGTGGAAGTGCGCCTGCACCGCGGAGAGCACGCCGCCCGGGAACACGTCCCGGCCGTGGGTCGCCGCCAGCGTGAGCCCGAACGCGACGGTCAGCGTCAGGCCCCCGAGCGCCAGGAGGACGCCGCGGGCCGTGAACGTCCACCGGGCAAGCCCCCGGAGGCTCAGGGCGACGTTCAGGACGTGGGCGAGGGCGCCGAGTCCCACCAGGCCGGCCGCCCAGGCGAGCCCCGTCCAGCGGCCGGCCCAGAAGTGGCCGACCATCCCGATCACGCCGGCGGCCAGGACCGGGAGCTGGTACCGGGCGAGGCGCTCGCTCCAGAGCCGCCGCTCCACCACGACGGGGATCAGCTGGTAGCTCGCCCCCATGATCGCGAGGGTCATCCAGCCGAGCGCGGCCACGTGGGTCAGGGCGAGGAGCCGCGGTTGGTAGTAGTGCCCGGCCAGCACGCCCCCCAGCCCCGGCAGCCCGAGGGCGGCCAGGACGAACGCCGCGGTGGCCACCGCGAGATAGGCGACGGGCAGCGTCACCGAGTGCCCGCGGTCCGGCCGCGGCGCGGGCGCGGGCGCGGTCACGCGCCGCCCTCCGCCCGCCAGATCGTGATCCGGACCAGCCCGGGCTCCGGCTCCTCGGTGGCGTGACCCAGGCCGCGCGCGTCGAGCTGCGCGTACAGGAACAGCGGCCGGCGGTCGTGCAGGACCGTGAGGCGCTGGCGCGGCGCCAAGGCCTCCACGGCTTCGAGGACCCGCACCATCGGGAGCGGCGGCTCCAGGCCCCGCACGTCGATCGCCGGGATCGCGGCCGGCGCGGCTCCGTCCCGCGCCGGGCCGGTCCCCGCCGCCGGCCCGGCACCCGGCCCGGCCGCCGACCCGCTCGGGGTCGCGGCGACCGGCTCGGGGCCGTGGTAGAACCACACCACCCAGTCGTCCGCCGCGCGGCGCTCGGCGAAATGCGCGAAGCCGCGGCGGCCCAGCGCGCGGTAGAGCGGGATCGGCTCGAAGGGCGCGCGGAGCACCAGCACCCCGTCCGGCCCGAGCCCCGCCACGGCGGCCTGGATCCGGGCGAACGGCTCCCGCCCGGCGCGGAGGTCCTCCCGCACGTCCAGGTGGACGTGCGCGGACTCCGGGATCCGGTCGAGCGCCGCCGGCCGGGTCGTCACCGCTCGAGCTCCCGGAGCGCCCGGAGCACGGTCTCGACCGGCAGGCCGGCGGCGGCCGCGGCCTCCGCGAGCGTGAGGCGTCCGCCGCAGCAGGTGTCGAAGCCGAAGCTGCGGAGCGTCTCGAGCGCGCGCCCGGAGCGGCGGCCCGCCGCCTCGACGGTGGTATCGGGGCCGATCGCCCCGCGCTCGCCGAGGCCGATCGTGGCGAGGTGGGGCGCGGCCCTGCCCGCTCCCCCGTGATGGCACTGGCATCCGTCGCTCATGGTGTCGTCCTCCTGGCTGGAGCGTATGCCGGCCCGGCCGGGTCCGGTATGACCGTCGTCATAAGCCGGACGTGCCGAGACGCGGCGGGTGCTCGTCACGCGGATGCTCCGCGAGGGGCCGTCCACCGTCCCCACGTCAGCGAAGCACGAGCTCGTCCCGCGCCGACAGCTCCAGCAGGAGCACCTGTCCGGCGCGGATGTCCACCGTCGTGTCCAGCCGCTGCCGGTGCTCGGGCTCGGCCTCGCGGCCCGGGGTCTCGCCGGGATCCACCAGCGTCGCCCTGAGGCGATGGCGCCCGAGCGGCAGCGCGAGCTCCTCGTAGACGAACGTCGGGCCGTCGTGCTGGAACCCGCTCGGGCGGTAGGTCCGCTCGAGGAGCACCCGGTCGTCCAGCCGGACGCGCAGCACGGTCTCCTCCCGGGCGCGCGCCTCCTCGCGCACGCCGCCCTGCGGGCGCATGTGGCGGGGCAGCCGCTCCAGCTCCTCCCGGGAAAGCGCCCGGCCCGCCTTCGCGCGGGGCGCGACGTGCTTGAACGCCACCTTCAGGAGCGCGGTGCCGGGCGGCGATGCGGCCCACGGGAACGCCGAGAAGACCGCCAGGCCCATTGCCGTGACGAGGAAGAGCAGGACGAACCCGGCCAGCCGGCCCGGCCCCGGCCGGCGCCCCTCGAGGAGCGGCATGCCGGGACCGCCACGGCGCTCGGGGCCCGGCCCGGCGGGCGCGGGCGCCGTCGCGCCGCCCGTGGCCCCGTCGCACGCGATCACGGCTCGAGCCCCGCCCGGAACGCCGCCAGGTCGCGCCGGAACCGCTGGACGTCGACCGGCGCGTAGCCCCGCATCGCGACCCGCCCCGCCGGCAGCCCCCGGGCGGCGGGCTGCCGGAGCCCCGCCAGCCGCTCGGCCAGCCACTGGCTCCCCTCGCGCGCGGGGCAGTTCTCGGAAACGCACGCGGCGACGAACACGCCGCGCGCGCCGGCCGCGAGCGTCTTCGCGATCATCTCGGGATGCAAGAGCCCGGCGCACGGGAGTCCCATCACGACCGTGCCCGGGGCGCCGGCCAGGGTCCCGTCCGGGCCCACCAGGTCGCCCAGATGCGCCATGAGGCGGCACGCGTAGATGACGACCGGCGCGGCCTCCCCGGTCGCGGCGAGCGCCCGGATGCGCGCGGTGACCGCCTCCCCCAGCACCGCCACGGGCTGATCGGCCAGCACGATCCCCGCCGAGTCGCAGGCGCCCACGCAGATCCCGCAGCCGACGCACCGGGCGGGGTTCACGACCGCAACCAGCTTGTACCGGGTCCCGTCCGACCGGGGGACCATCGCGATCGCCCCGTACGGGCAGTCCTTCCAGCACCGCGTGCAGCCCGTGCACGCGGCATTCTCGACGCGCGCCCGGGCCGGCGCCGGCCCGCGGAGGACCCACGGGAGCACGAGCAGCGCGAGCGCCCCGCCGCCCGCGAGCGCCCAGCCGGCCTTCGGGTCGAGGGTCGTCAACGGGAAGTACGCGAAGTAGAACCAGTCGATGGCCACGATCCCCGGCAGGCGCGCCAGGTCGGCCGGGGGGCCCGACACCGCCGGCCGGACGAGGCTCGCCGCGACCAGCGCCGCGCCGGTCACGCCCAGCACGACGCGGGGCGGGAGGAACCGCGCGCGGGAGAGGCGCATCACGTGGAGCCAGTACATCGCCCCCAGCAGGAACGGGATCGAGATGTGGACGAACAGCACCAGGAAGAACAGGAAGTTCTGGATCCGCGCGGAGTCCACGAAGGTCCGGACGAGCGGCTCGCCGAAGATCGGCAGGACGTCGAGGAGCTTCGCGGTCGCCACCGAGAGCACCTGGGCCTGCAGGTCCCACACGAGCCAGTACCCGGTGGCCCCGGTCACCCACACCAGGCCGAGGAGGGCTAGCCCCGAGACCCACGCGACCCAGCGGGCGCCCCAGAACCGGTCGTCCAGGAGCATCTTGAGGCCGTGGAGCGCCGCGGCCAGCACCGCCGCGTCGGAGGCGTAGCGGTGCAGGGACCGCATCAGGGCGCCGATCCCGAGCGGGTGCGCCATGATCCCCTCCACCGACCGGTGCGCCGCCTCGGTGCCGACCCGGTAGAACACGAACAGGTAGAGCCCGGTCACGGTGGCGACCGCGAGCGAGAACATCGCGATCGTCCCCGAGTGGTAGAGCGGGTTCAGGGCGGGCGAGACGACGCGGTCGAGCCCGGCCTCGGCCCGGTGGTAGACGGTCGCCGCCGCCGCGCGGACGCGGCGCGGCCACCGCTCGCGGCGGGCCGGCGGCGGAGGGAACATCCGCAGCGGGTCCCCGGCGGCGGGCGCTGGCGGGACGGCCTCGAGCGGCTGCGCGACGACGGGCGTGCGGTCGAAGATCACGTTCCGCCGCGCTCGTCGATCAGCTGGCCGAGCGCCGTCGCGAGGCGCGCCTGCGGATGCGCGAGGCCGCGGTAGGTGAACGCGACCCGCCCGGCCCGGTCGAGGAGGATCACGACGTTGTCGTGGGCGATCTCGCCGTCCGGGAGCCGCACCGCGTGGACGCCGTGGGCCGCGGCGAGCCGCTGCACGGCGGCCGGATCGCCGGTGAGCAGGTGCCACGCCGGGCCGAGCCCCCAGCGCGCCGCCTGCGCCGCCAGCGCCTCCGGCGTGTCCCGCTCCGGGTCGAGCGTGACCGCGACGAAGCGCGCGGGCGCCGGGTACCGCGCCTCGAGCGCCCGGAGCCGCGCCACGAGGGCCGGGCAGGTGCCGTGGCAGCTCGCGTACACGAACGTCAGCACGACCGGCCGGCCCCGCAAGCTGTCGGCGCTCACCGGCGTGCCGCGGTGATCCACCAGCGAGAAGGCGGGACCCGGCGCACCCTGTCGGATGGGAGCGGCCAGCGCCGCCGCGGCCGGCGGGAGCCCGGTCGCCGTCACCTCGACATGCAGGAGGAGCCACGCCGCCGGGCCGAGGAAGAGCGCCGCTCCGACCGCTGCCGCGAGCCGTCCGGCCCGCGTGTGGAGCCACGCCCGGAGCTCGTCCCCGTAGAAGAGCCCGACCGTCGCCACGAACAGCGGCGGCTGGAGCAGCGCCAGCAGCAGCGCGTCGAGCCGGTACCGCCGCGCCTCGGCGCTCCATCCGAAGCACGCCACCAGGAGCGTGTCCGCCCACGCGCCCAGTCCAGGACCCGCCAGCAGGAGCCCCACCGTGAGCGCGCCCCACCCGAGCGCCCCCAGCACCAGCGCCGGCGCGACCCGCGGATGGGTCAGGAGTCGGGTCACCATCGCCGGATCACGACGTCCAGCGCGACGCCGAGGAAGAGCAGGAGCAGGAACAGGTTGGACGCGTGGAAGCTCCGGAGCGCGCGCCGCCGATCGGTGGGAGCCGCCCGGAGCTGCAGCTGCCGGACCGCGAGCAGTCCCCCGCCCGCCCCCACGGCGACGGCCAGGTACGCCCACCCCACGATCCCGAGGGCGAACGGGAGCGCGCTGGCGACCAGGAGGCCGGCCGTGTTCCAGAGGATCCCGCGGACCGCGCCGGCCTCCCCCTTGACGACCGGCAGCATGGGGATCCGCGCCCCGGCGTAGTCCGCGCGGTAGGCGATCCCGAGGCTCCAGAAGTGCGATGGGCTCCAGAAGAAGAGGACCAGCGCGAAGAGGATGGGCGGCCAGCACAGCTCCGGGCGGGCCGCCGAGCCGCCGGCCAGGACGGCGAACGAGCCGGCCAGCCCGCCGATGACGACGTTCAGCCACGACCGCCGCTTGAGCCAGAGCG
>DASRDR010000194.1:0-13158 GCA_035652475.1 Candidatus Methylomirabilota bacterium
TCGCGACGGCGCGGGTCGGCACGGCGCTCCGCCTCGGAGTGTGGCGGGATGGCCACGCGGAGGAGGTGACGGTCCGGATCGGGGCGTACCCGGACACGGAGCCGCCGGGAGCCCCGTCCCCGCGCTGAGGCCCGCGCCGGAGGAGGGCGAGGTCGCACCCCGGCGGCGCAGCCGTCCGGGCCGGGCGGCCGGGCCGCCCGCGCCCGGTCGCCCGCCGCGCCTCAGTGGCTCGCGCCGGCGGGGACCCCCGCCCCGGCCGGCGCGCCCTCGCCGCCGCCCGGCAGGACGCACGCCCCCTCCTCGGTGGCGTGCTGCGACAGGTCGCGGATCGTGGGCGCCTCGCCGCAGAGCGGGCACTTCGGATCGCGCCGGAGCCGCACCTCGCGGAAGCGCATGCCGAGGGCGTCGTACGTCAGGAGCCGGCCGATGAGCGGCTCGCCCTTGCCGAGGAGCAGCTTCACGGCCTCGGTCGCCTGCACGACCCCGATGAGTCCCGGGAGCACGCCCAGGACGCCCGCCTCGTTTCAGGAGGGGACGAGGCCAGCCGGCGGCGGCACCGGGTACAGGCATCGGTAGCACGGTCCCCGGCCGGGGGCCAGGACGGTGACCATGCCCTCGAACTGGAAGATCGACCCGTGGACGTTCGGCTTGCCCGCGAGGTAGCACGCGTCGTTCACGAGGTAGCGGGTCGCGAAGTTGTCGGACCCGTCGACGATCAGGTCGTAGTCCTTGATGATGCGCTCGATGTTCTCGACGGTGAGCCGCTCGGCGTAGGGGACGACCGTCACGTCGGGGTTCAGCGCCCGGATCGTGTCCCGGGCCGACTCCACCTTCGGCCGACCGACGTCCTCCGTCCGGTGCAGGATCTGGCGCTGGAGGTTCGAGAGGTCCACGACGTCGGAGTCGACCAGCCCCAGCGTGCCGACGCCCGCCGCGGCCAGGTAGACGCCGGCCGGTGAGCCCAGCCCCCCGGCCCCGATGAGGAGGACCTTGGAGCGGAGCAGCTGCTTCTGCCCGCGCTCGCCGACCTGGGCGAGCATGAAGTGGCGGCTGTATCGCTCCATCTGCTCCGGGGTGAGGGGCTCGTCCTTGACGAGGGGCAGCCGCAGCTCCTTCCAGCGCCGGATGCCGCCCGCCATGGAGGCCACCCGCGTGTACCCGAGGTCGTGCAGCACCTTCGCGGCCAGGAGCGACCGCAGGCCGGAGAGGCAGTAGAGCACCAGCGGGGTCTCGGGGTCGGGGAACGCCTCCGGGACCTTGAACTCGAGGAATCCCCGGCTGATCGGCACGGCGCCGGCGATGGCGCCCTCGCGGTACTCGTCGGGATCGCGGACGTCGACCAGCGCCAGATCGGGGTCGTGGGCGAGCCGATCCCGAACCTCCTCGACGGTGACCTCGGGGACGGCGCGCTTGGCCTCGGCGACCAGATCGCGGTACGTCTTCATGGGCCTGGCTCCCTCAGCATCGATGTCAGGTGAACGGAGATTACCACACATCCCGATCGAGCAGCACGGGAACTTGCAGCCTTGAGGGGGGGAGCGTGCCGGGCTAGACTGGACCGCTTTGGCCAGGACGCCAGAATCGCCCAATGGGCGCGGCTAGATGCACATCGCGCTCGACGCGCGCCTGTGGGCGGAGCCTCGAAGCGGCATCGGGCGCTACACCCGGTCGCTCGCCGAGGCGCTGGTGCGGGTCGCCCCGGGGGAGGCCTGGACCCTCTACGTCGACCAGCGCGCCGGCCTCGCTCTGCCGGGCGTCGACGTGCGGTGCCTCCCGACGCCCCGGCGCCTGGTCTGGACGCTCTGGCACCTGCCGCGCGACCTGCGGCGCCGCCCCGTCGATGTCTACCACGGGGTCACCGGATTCGAGCTGCCGCCGCGCGGCCGGGCGGCGCTCGTGACGACGGTGCACGACCTGATCCCGCTCCGGTTCCCCGCGCTGGTCCCGCGCCGGCACCGGTGGGTGGTGCGCTGCCTCGTGGGACCGGCACTCCGGCGGGCGGCCCGCGTCATCGCCGTCTCGGAGACGACCCGGCGGGAGATCCTCGATCGGTTCCGGCTCCCGGCGGCTCACGTCGTGGTCGTGCCGGAGGCCGCCGGGCCGGGGTTCGCGCCGCCCGGACCCGCCGCGCTCGCGGCCGCCCGCCAGCGGTACGGGCTCGAGCGGCCGTACGTCCTCTCGGTCGGCCTGCTCGAGCCGAAGAAGAACCTCGCGGCCCTCTTCGCCGCCGTCGCGCGGCTGCGCGCGACGGGGGACTGGGGCCGGACGGAGCTGGTCGTCGTCGGCGCGCCGGGCTGGGGCGTGGATCCGGCCGCCCACGCGCGGCGGCTCGGCGTGACCGACCTCGTCCGGTTCCTGGGCCCGGTGCCGGACGCGGCACTCCCCGCCCTCTACGGGGGGGCCCGGGCGTTCGCGTTCCCGTCGATCTGGGAAGGGTTCGGGCTGCCGGTGCTGGAGGCGATGGCCACCGGGGTGCCGGTGGTCGCGTCCGACCGGGGCGCGCTGCCGGAGGTGACCGGGGGCGCCGCCCTCCTGGTCGAGCCGACCGCGGCCGCGCTGGCGGAGGCGCTCGGGCAGGTGCTGAGCGACGAGGCGCTCCGGGAGCGGCTCCGGGCGGCGGGGCTGGCGCGCGCGGCCGAGTTCTCGTGGGAGCGCACCGCGCGCGAGACCCTCGCCGTCTACCGGGCGGTCGCATCGTGACCCCGGTCGTCGGCGCCGCCGACCGGATGGCGCGGAACGCGCTCCTCAAGGTCGCGGTGCAGGGGACGCGGCTGGCGTCGCTCGCGCTCGTGATCGTGAGCGCCCGGATCCTGGGCCCGACCCAGTTCGGCAAGTTCACCTTCGCCTACGCCCTCGCGACCGTCCTCGGCGTCGCCGTCGACTTCGGGATCCCCGTCGTCCTGACGCGCGCCGTGGCCCGCGCGCCGGCGGAGACGAGCGAGCGCTGGGCCACGGCCGCGCGGCTCAAGCTCGGGCTCCTGGCCGGGGCCGGACCGGTCCTCGCGCTGATCCCGCTGGTCACCCGTCGCCCCTGGGACGCGGTGGCGGCGGTGTGGCTGCTCGGGCTGGCGATCGCCCTCCAGGCGCTGGTGGAGAACGCCGTCGCCGTGTTCACGGGGTTCCAGCGGCTCGAGTGCGAGCTGGGGGTGCGGCTCGTCGAGAAAGCGGTGCTGGTCGCCATCGGGTTCGCCGCCCTCGCCGCGGGCGCCGGGCTCCCGGGGCTGTCGGCGGCGTTCGCGGTCGCGCCGGCGGTGTCGCTGGCTCTCGCCGTCCGGCTGATCCGACGGCGCCTCGCCCCGCTCGATGCCCGGGGGCGGCCGGGCGCCGCGCGGGCGCTCGCGCGCGAGCTGGCCCCGGTGGCCCAGGCCCAGCTGCTCGGGTTCGCGACCGCGCGGCTGGCGCCGATCGCCGTCGCGCTGCTGGCCGGAGACCAGGCGGCCGGCCACTTCGGGGCGGCGTTCCGCGTGTACGACGTCGCGCTGGTCGCGCCCGTCGCCCTGGTCGCGGCGGTCTACCCGGAGCTCGCCCGCACCGGTCCCGAGACGGCCCGGTTCGCCGCGCTCGCGACCCAGACCGCCGAGCTGCTCCTGCTCGGTGCGCTCGCGGTGGCGCTCGGTCTCGCGCTCGGCGGCCCGGAGCTGGTCGCGTTCGTCTACGGCCGGGGGTACGCCGCCGCCGGCCCGGTCCTCTCGGTGCTCGGCGGCGCGGTCGGGTGCGCCATGCTCCAGCAGTTCCTGGCCGCCGTGTTCCTGGCCCTGGATCGCCCGCGGCGGCTGCGTGCGGTCGCCGCGGTCGCGTTCGGGACCAGCGCGGCGCTCACGCCGGCGCTGGTGTGGGCCGGCGGCGCAGTCGGCGGGGCGATGGCGGTCCTGCTGGTCGAGGCGGTGGCGCTCGGGGCGAGCCTCGCGAGCCTGCGGTCCCTGATCGGGCTCCCGCTGGGCCAGGGCGCGCTCCGCGCCCTGGGAGCGGCGGCCGCGGGGGCGATCGCCGGCGTCGCGATGCCCGCCGGGCCGGCGCGCGCGCTGGCCGGGCTGGCCGGCTTCGGCCTGGGCGTGCTCGTCCTCCGTCCCCTGCCGGCGGCCGTGTGGGCCCGGCTCACGCGGGGCGCCCGCGGCCGACCCGGGCCGGGTGAGCCGCCGGGCGGCCCGTAGTGCGGATCGTCCTGGACGCCCGCTACATCGCCCGGCGGCAGTCGGGGGTCGGGGCGTACACCCAGCGCCTGATCGGCGCGCTCGCGGCCCTCGACCGCACCAACCGCTACACGTGCCTCGTCGCGGCCGGGGGCCCCGGGCTCCCCGTGCGGCAGCCGAACGTCCGCCCCTGGCCCACGCGCGTGTCGTTCGAGGATCACGTGCGCGGCGACCTGTGGCTCCTCGCCTACCTGCCGCTCCGGCTCCGCGCGCACCGGACGGACGTCTATCACGGGCCGGCCGTGTTCCTCCCCCACGTGAAGCTCGGGTTCCGCACCGTGGTCACGATCCACGATCTCGTCTCGTTCCTCTTTCCCGAGACCGTTCCGCGGCGGTACAGCCTCTACATGCGGCTCATGACCCGGCTGGCGGTGCGCTCCGCCGATCGGGTGATCGCCGTCTCCGAGGCGACGCGGCGCGACCTCCAGCGCATGCTGGGGGTCGCGGCCGCGAAGATCGTCGTGATCCCGGAGGCGGTGGGGCCCGAGTTCACGGCGCCGCTCTTGCCGGAGTCGGTCGCCGTGGTCACGCGCCGGTACGGGCTCCGGCCGCCGTACTGCCTGTTCGTCGGCAACCTCGAGCCGCGGAAGAACCTCGCGCGGCTGATCGAGGCGTTCGCCCGGCTCCGGCGTCGCCGCCCCGCCTCCGGCGCGGTCGCGCCCCAGCTGGCGCTCGTCGGCACGCGGGCCTGGCTCCACGGCGGCGTCCTCCGGGCGGTGGAGGCGCACGGGGTGGCCGACGCGGTGGTCTTCACGGGCTACGTGCCGATCGAGGACCTGCCGGCCCTCTACGCCGGCGCGGCGTGCTTCGCGTTCCCCTCGCTGTACGAGGGGTTCGGGCTTCCGATCCTCGAGGCCATGGCGGCCGGGGCACCCGTCATCGCGGCGCGCGCCGGGTCGATCCCGGAGGTCGCGGGAGACGCCGCGATCCTGGTGGACCCGCGGGACCCGGCGGCGCTCGCAGCGGCGATGGAGGCGGTGCTCGGGGACGCTGCCCTCCGCGAGCGCCTGGTCGCCCGCGGGCGCGAGCGGGCGGCGGCGTTCAGCTGGGACGCGGTGGCGCGCCAGACCCTCGCGATCTACGAGGCCGTGCACCGGACGCGATGAGGCTCGCCTTCGATGCCCGCAAGATCGACGACTTCGGGATCGGCACCTACATCCAGGGCCTGCTCGGCGCGCTTCCCGTGGACGGCGTCCCGGACGAGCTGGTCGCGTACGTGCCGCCGGCCCGGCCGGCGCTTCCGCGCGAGGTGGGGAGCCCGGTCGGGTGGATCACCTGGCGCCCGGAGCCCGCGCGGCCCTACTCGGTCGAGGAACTGTGGCAGCTCGCGCGCGCGGTCCGCCGCGACCGTGCGGAGCTCTTCCACGCGCCCCACTACGTCTGCCCCCCGGTGCTGCCGTGTCCGGCGGTGGTCACGGTCCACGATCTCATCCATCTTCGCTTCCCCTCGCGGCGGCGGCACCCGCTCGCGCCGCTGTACGCGCGCGTCATGCTCCGGCTGGCCGTTCGCCGGGCGCGCCGGCTGATCGCCGTTTCCGAGTCGACGCGCCAGGACCTGATCGAACGGCTGGGGGCGGCCCCCGACCGGATCCGGGTCGTCCCGAACGGGGTCGCCGCCGCGTTCGGCCCGGCGCCGGACGGGGCGGCGCTGGACCCGGGACTGGCCGCGCTCGGCGTCGCGCAGCCCTACTTCCTGTTCGTCGGGAACCCGCTCCCCCACAAGAACCTCCCGGCGCTGCTGACGGCGTTCGCCCGGCTTCCCGCGCCGCTCGGCCGCCTGGTCCTGGCCGGCATCCCGGCGTCGGCGCGCGCGGGCGTGGCGGAGGCGGTCGCGCGCCGGGGCCTCGCCGCGCGCGTGACCCTGCTGGCGCCCCTGCCCACCGCCGAGCTGGCGCGGCTGTACCAGGGCGCGCGCGTCGTCGTGTGCCCGTCCCTCTGGGAGGGGTTCGGACTGGTGGCGCTGGAGGCGATGGCGTGCGGCGCGCCGCTGGTCGTCGCCGATCGCGGCGGTCTGCCCGAGGTCGTGGGCGACGCCGCGCTCCGCGTGGACCCGCGCGACGTTGACGCGTTGCGCGAGGCTATGTATACTCTGGCCGTTCAAGAACCTCTCCGCGCCGCGCTCCGGACCCGCGGTCTGGCCCGCGCGCGTGCATTCTCGTGGCGGCGCGTCGCCGAGGCCACGGTCGCCGTCTACCTGGAGGCGCTGCGAGTCTGAGGAGCGCGGGTTACTGATGCGGGTCGCGCTGGTCCATGACTGGCTGACCGGCATGCGAGGCGGCGAGCGCGTCCTGGAGGCGCTCGTCACGCTGTTCCCCGCCGCGGACATCCACACGCTGGTCCACGTGCCCGGCAGCGTGAGCCCGACCATCGAGGAACGGCCGATCCGCACCTCCTTCATCCAGCGCCTACCGGGGGCGCCGCGCGCGTTTCGCCGCTACCTGCCGCTCTTCCCGCTCGCGGTGAGCCGGCTGGACCTCCGCGGCTACGACCTGGTCCTGGCCACCAGCCACTGCGTCGCCATGGCGGCGCACCCGCCGACGCCCGCCACGCACCTCGTCTACTGCTTCACGCCGATGCGCTACGCCTGGGCGTTCGAGGGCGAGTACCTGGGCCGGGTCCCCCGGCTCGCCCGGGGCGCCGGGCGGCTGGCGCTGGCCGCGCTCCGCCGGTGGGATCGCCGCGCGGCGCGCCGCGCCGGACCGCTCGCCTGCATCTCGCGGCACGTCCAGGCGCGCATCCGACGCGCATGGGGACGGGAGGCGCGCGTGATCTACCCGCCGGTGCGGACCGACTTCTTCCAGCCGGCCGGTCCCGGGGAGGTGGGCACCGCGTTCCTCTGCGTCTCGGCGCTCACGCCCTACAAGCGACTGGACATCGCCGTCGACGCGTTCACCCGGCTCGGGTGGCCGCTCGACGTGATCGGCACCGGCCCCGAGCTGCCACGGCTCCGCGGGCGCGCCGGCCCGACGGTGCGGTTCCTCGGCTGGCAGCCGGACGGGGCGGTGCGAGCGGCGATCGCCCGCTGCCGCGGCTTCGTCTTCCCCGGGGAGGAGGAGTTCGGCATCGCCCCGCTGGAGGCGATGGCGGCGGGTCGGCCGGTCGTCGCCTACGGCCGCGGCGCGCTCACCGAGACCGTGCTCGACGGGGTGACCGGGCTCTTCTTCCACGAGCCATCGGCGGACGCCCTCCGGGAGGCGCTGCGCCACTTCGAGGAGACCGAGTGGAGCCCGGAGAAGATCCGTGCCCACGCCCTCCGCTTCGGCGAGCCGGCGTTCCGGGCGGAGATGGAGGCCTTCGTCGCCGCGGGGCTGGCGGCGGGGAGGACTCGCCCCGCGTGCTGAAGGAGCGGCGGCTCTGGCTCCTGCTGGCGCTCGTCGCGGGCGACGCGCTGGCGAGCGCCGCGGCGTTGGTCACGGCCTACGTCGTGCGGTTCCGCGTCGACCTGATCCCCGCGCCGCGCGGCGTGCCCCCGTTCGAGCCGTACCTGTCGCTGCTCGTGCTCCTGGTCCCCCTCCACGCGCTCTCGCTGCGGGTCGTCGGGCTCTACGAGTACCGGCACGAGCGCACCAAGGCCGACGAGGCGTTCGTGGTGCTCCAGGGCGTCACGCTCGCCACCCTCCTCCTCGTCGCGTCGACGTTCTTCTTCCGGAACTTCTCGTACTCCCGCTGGTTCGTCGTGGTGTTCTGGGCGATCGACGTCGTGGCGGTGTTCGGAGTCCGGCTGGCGATCCGGGACGTCGTGCGCTCACTGCGCCGGCACGGGCGGTTCGTGCGGCGCGCGCTCGTCGTGGGCGCGGGCCCGCTCGGGCAGGAGGTGGTCCGGCGCCTGCGAGGCCACCCGGAGTTCGGCGTGCGGGTGGTCGGCTACCTGGACGATGGGCTCCCGGTCGGGGAGCGGGTCGAGGGCAAGGAGGTCCTGGGCGGCTGCGAGACGGTGACCCGGATCCTCACCGACTACCGGGTCGACCAGCTGTTCCTGGCGCTGCCCCTGGAGGCGCACCACGAGGTGCTGAAGGTCCTGAACGCGATCGAGGGCGAGCTGGTCGACGTCAAGATGGTCCCGGACGTGCTGCAGTTCGTCACCCTGCGCGCCGCGGTCGAGGAGCTGGAAGGCCTCCCGGTGATCAGCCTGGCCCAGTCGCCGATCACGGGGTGGCCGCGGCTGCTCAAGCGCGGCCTCGACCTCGTGCTGGCGCTCGCCGGCCTGCTGCTCCTGGCGCCTGCCATGGGGCTGATCGCGCTCCTGGTCCGGCTCACCTCCCCCGGCTCCGTCCTCTACCGGCAGGAGCGGATGGGCCTGGACGGCCGGTCGTTCCAGATGCTGAAGTTCCGGACGATGGGGGAGGACGCCGAGGCGGAGACGGGGCCAGTGTGGGCGCGCCGCGGCGACCCGCGGACGACCCCGGTCGGCCGGACCCTGCGGCGCCTCTCCTTCGACGAGCTCCCGCAGCTCTGGAACGTCGTGAAGGGGGACATGAGCCTGGTCGGGCCACGCCCGGAGCGGCCGTTCTTCGTCCACCAGTTCAAGACGCTGATCCCGCAGTACATGCTCCGGCACAAGGTCAAGGCCGGGCTGACCGGGTGGGCGCAGGTCAACGGGCTGCGCGGCGACACCTCCGTCGCCAAGCGGATCGAGTACGACCTCTACTACATCCAGAACTGGTCGCTGGCGCTGGACGTGAAGATCCTGCTGCTGACCCTCTACCGCGCCTGGCAGCACCGGCACCTGACGTGAGCCGCGCCGCGTGAGCGACCCGGGCGCGGTGCGCGGGCTCATCCTGGCCGGCGGCCGCGGCACGCGGCTCCGGCCCATCACGTTCACGTCGGCCAAGCAGCTGGTGCCCGTCGCCAACAAGCCGATCCTCTTCTACGGGCTCGAGGCGCTGGTCGCCTCCGGCGTGCGCGAGATCGGGATCGTGGTCGGGGACACGGCGCCGGAGATCCGGGAGGCGGTCGGCGACGGGAGTCGCTGGGGCGCCCGGGTCACCTACATCCCCCAGGAGGCCCCGCTCGGCCTCGCCCACGCCGTCCTCACCGCCGAGCCGTTCCTCGGCACGGCGCCGTTCGTCGTGTACCTGGGCGACAACCTGATCCGCGAGCCGCTCGCGCCGCTGGTGTCGCGCTTCCGCGCCGAGGCTCCGGCCGCCCAGATCCTGCTCGCCCGCGTGCCGAACCCCCGAGAGTTCGGGGTGGCGGTGCTGGAGGGCGGGCGCGTGGTCCGCCTGGTCGAGAAGCCGAGCGAGCCGCCGTCGGACCTCGCGCTGGTCGGCATCTACATGTTCGATCACCACGTGTTCGAGGCCGCGCGGGCGCTCCGGCCCTCGTGGCGGAACGAGCTCGAGATCACCGACGCGATCCAGGGGCTCATCGAGCGCGGACACACCGTCCGGCCCCACGTCATCGAGGGCTGGTGGAAGGACACCGGCAAGCTGGAGGACCTGCTGGAGGCGAACCGGATCCTCCTGGACGCGATCGAGACCTCCATCGACGGGACCCTCGAGGCGGCGGAGCTCGCCGGGCGGGTGGTCGTCGAGCCCGGGGCCCGGATCGTGCGGAGCGCGATCCGCGGGCCCGCGATCATCGGTCGGGGGGCGCTCCTCGAGGATGCCTACGTCGGCCCCTACACCTCGGTCGGCCCCGGCGCGACGATCCGGAACAGCGAGGTCGAGAACTCGATCATCCTCGAGGGCTCCTCGATCCTCGACATCGGGGCGCGCCTCGAGGCGAGCCTCCTCGGCCGGAACACGAGCGTCTTCCGCTCCGCCCGCAAGCCGCGGGCCTACGCGCTGATGCTCGGCGACCGCAGCCAGGTCGGGCTGGTCTGACGACGCGCCGTGAAGGGCGCCGGAGCGTACCGCGGCAAGGGCCTCATCGTCGACCCGATCCACGGGTACCTCCCGTACACCCGGGCCGACGGTCAGATCCCCGGCGAGGCGACCGAGCAGGACCTGATCGACTCGCCGTGGCTCCAGCGGCTCCGGCGCATCCCCCAGCTCCAGTCCGCGCGGTGGGTCTTCCCCACCGCCGAGCACAGCCGGTTCCCCCACGCGCTCGGGGCGATGCACGTCGCGGGCCGCTTCGCCCAGCAGCTGTGGCCGTCGCTCCGCGAGGTGTTCCCGGACGCGCCGTCGGCCCCGCTGGTCGAGGAGCTCCTCCGGGTGGCCGGGCTCCTCCACGACGTCGGCCACGGCCCGTTCGGGCACTTCTTCGACGACAACTTCCTGGCCGACGTGGAGCTCACCCACGAGCTGGTCGGGCAGCGGATCATCCGCGAGGCGCTGGGGGACGCGATCCGGGGCCTCCGCCGCAGCCCGCACGGCACCTTCGCCGACGGCGAGCGGCTCGAGCCCGAGTGGATCTGCTACCTCATGGGCAAGGGGTACACGCACCCGGCGGCCGGCGACCCGCGGTGGCTCGCGTTCCTCAAGCCGATCCTCTCCGGCATCTACACCGCCGACAACCTGGACTACGTCCTCCGGGACGCCCACATGTGCGGCGTCGCGGTCGGCGCCGACCTGGACCGCATCATCTACTACAGCTTCTTCACCCCGGAGGGCCTGACGCTCGACCGCAGCGGGACCCAGGCGCTGATCATGTTCCTCACCGCGCGCTTCTACATGTACACGAACGTCTACTACCACCGGACGACGCGCGCGATCGACCTGCACCTGAAGGAGATCTTCCGGCCCACCATGCGGATCGTGTTCCCGTGGGACCTCCGCCGCGACCTCGATCCCTACCTCCACCTCACCGAGTGGACGCTGCTGGAGGAGGTCGCCCGCTGGCCCGAGGCCGCCGACCCCGAGCGGCGCGCGCTCGGGATGGAGTGGCGGCAGATCCTGGACCGGCAGCTCCGGTGGCGCATGGTCCACGAGGAGGTCCTGGACGACTCGCAGCTCAGCGCGTGGGCGGTCATGCAGCCGGAGGCGGTGGCCGAGCGCGTCCGGGCGGCGCTCCCGGCCGCGCTCCGGCGGCTCGAGTTCCAGGTGGACCTGGCGTTCCAGGACCCGCGCCCGCTGAACCCGCTGGCGATGGGCGACCGGCAGATCTACGTCTACGACGCGGCGGCCGGACGCGTGTCCACCGCACCGCTGGCCACGCTGTTCCGCTACCTCCCGGGCAAGGTCGCCCAGTGCCGGATCTTCGCGCGGGACCACCGCCACGACCCCGAGCTGACCCGGGCGTTCCGGCGCGTGCTCTACGAGGAGCGCCCCGCGATCCCGAGCCGCGCGTGAGGCGCCGCGCGCGGGCGGCCGGCCCGGCGGCGTGGCCGCCCGGGCGCTGAGCTGAGAATGGCATCGTCACGCGCTCACGGGGACCGGCTCCGGGGTCACCTTGTGGCCGAGGGGTTCGAGTTGCCGGACCAGGCGCTTGGCCCCATATTCATCCGTCCCGGGTGGGCCGTGCCACGGCCGGTGGGTCACTGAGCTGGACCTCCTCGAGATCAAGGGCCGGATCGCCGTGGCGCTGGTGGAGTCGATCTTCCGCCGGGCGGGCTTCGCGCTCACCCCGGTCGCGGCCGAGGCGGTGCCCCGGCCGGGCCGGGACGAGCTGCTCCCGGACTTCCGGGCGGTGCGGGCGGCCGGCGCCCCGGGCGCGCCGCCCGCGCCGGCCCGGCTCGTCGAGGTGCGGTACCGGCCGCAGATCGCGCAGTACGTGGACATCGAGCTGCAGCGCGGGTCGCAGTCCGTGTTCGCGATGGCGGCCCGGCACTGGCCGGACCTCCTGTTCGCGCTCGTGACCGACCACCCGGAGCCGGGCCGGTCGTGCTTCCAGGTGGTGGACCTCGCGGGGTGGACGGTCGGGAGCCCGGTGGCGGCGCAGGACCTCCACGCGCACCAGGCGCTCGACGTCTTCCGGCACAATGTCGAGGAGCACGAGGTCCTGCTGCGGCGGATGTTCGTCTTGCTGACGGGCGGCTGAGCCGGCGAGGAGCGGAGGATGGAGAAGTTCAGGGGCGTCGACTACTACGGGCTCGAGGCGCTGCTGAGCGACGAGGAGCGCATGGTGCGGGACGCCGTGCGCGAGTGGGTGGAGACCGAGTTCCTGCCCCGCATCGGGGCCCACCACCGGGCCGGGACGTTCCCGCTGGAGCTCGTGCCGGGCCTGGGCGAGCTGGGCGTGTTCGGGGCGACGCTCAAGGAGTACGGGTGCGCCGGGCTCTCGAACGTCGCCTATGGGCTCATCATGCAGGAGCTCGAGCGCGGCGACTCCGGGCTGCGCTCGTTCGCCTCGGTCCAGAGCGGGCTGGTCATGTACCCGATCCATCGCTACGGCTCGGAGGCGCAGCGCGAGCGGTGGCTCCCGGCGCTCCGGTCGGGGACCGCCATCGGGTGCTTCGGCCTCACCGAGCCGGACCACGGCTCCGACCCCGGGGGCATGACGACCCGGGCGGTCCGGGCCGGTGACGGCTACGTCCTGAACGGGACGAAGCTCTGGATCACCAACGGCTCGATCGCCGACGTCGCGGTGGTGTGGGCCAAGGACGAGGGCGGGGAGATCGGCGGCTACCTGGTCGAGCGCGGCACCCCCGGCTTCTCGACGCTCGACATCCACGGGAAGTTCTCGATGCGGGCATCGGTCACCTCCGAGCTGTCGTTCCAGGACTGCCGGATCCCGCTCGCCAGCCGGCTCCCCGGGGCGGCCGGCCTCAAGGCGCCGCTGGCGTGCCTGACCCAGGCGCGGTACGGCATCGCCTGGGGGGCGATCGGGGCCGCCATGGCGTGCTACGACTGGGCGCTCCAGTACGCCCGGACCCGGGTGCAGTTCGGCAAGCCGATCGCCGCCTTCCAGCTCGTGCAGCAGAAGCTCGTGTGGATGGTGCGGGAGATCACGAAGGCGCAGCTGCTCGCGCTGCAGCTGGGCCGCCTCAAGGACGGGCCGGGCGCGCGCCCGCAGCAGGTGTCGCTGGCGAAGATGAACAACGTGTGGATGGCGCTCCGGACCGCCCGGCTGGCGCGGGACATCC
>DASRDR010000195.1:0-20568 GCA_035652475.1 Candidatus Methylomirabilota bacterium
CGCCGGGAGCCCCGCGCGCTCGACGAGTTCAGCGACCTCCACTACCGCCGGAGCGCGAACACGATCGCGAAGGAGTGGTACGCCTACGCGCTCACGCTCTTCGGGCAGCCGACCGACATCCACGACGTGATCGAGCTCCTCCAGGGCGCGATCGCGTCGGACCGCTTCCACGAGCACCGTGGCTGGACCGCGCGCTGGAACCTGGCCGTCGCGCTGCGGCGGCTGCCCTCCCGGGCCGACGAGGCGCTGGACGTGCTCCTCCCGGTGCTCGAGCTGGATGCCCACCCGGCGGAGGCGTTCGAGCTCTGCCTCCTGTGGGCGATCGAGCAGGGGCGGCAGGACGTCCTCGGCGCGCTCCTCCTGAAGGCGCGCTACCACGAGGCGCACCTCCTGGCGGCGCTCCAGGATGCCGAGGCGCCCGCGGAGGCGGTGCCGGCGCCCGGGCGCGGGCGCGACCACTTCCGGCGCGTCAATCGCATCCTCCGGGATCCGGACCGGACGTTCCCCGACCCCCGCGAGCGGCTGTCGTTCGAGGAGCTGGATCAGCTCACGCGGGACTTCATCGAGGCCTCGATGGTGGCGGCGGGGGTCGAGTGGTTCCGCCAGCGCGTGGCGGCCGGCCCCGAGGCGGGGGTCTTCAAGAACTGGGACTGCGCGGCAGCGCTGAACGAGGAGGCGGGGGACCTCCCGGCGGCGTGGCGGTGCCGGCTGCACAGCTGGCGGACGACCCAGCACCGGCGGCACGTCGATCCGCGCCGGAAGGCGCAGGTCCTGCGGGCGTTGCTGGGGTGGGCCCAGCGCCACGGGTTCCGCGACGAGGCGCTCCGGGTGCTCCGGCAGAGCTGGCAGGAGACGAGCTTCACCGAGGCCGACGCGCGCCTCTGGGCCGAGCGGCTGGGCGAGGCGCCGGAGGAGGCCCGCTCGCCGGCCCTGGTGGGGGCGGGCCCGGGCGAGGACGACGACGCCGGGACCGCCCTCCGCCGCGCCCCGGGCCCCGGCGCCAGGAGCCCGGCTGGCGAGAGCACCGGCCGCCCGCTCCTCGCGCTCATGCTGGACTGGGAGAACATCAAGGTCAGCCTGGCCCGCCACCTGGAAGGGCTCCCCGAGGCGCAGGCCCAGCCCCTCCGGGCCCGGCTGGGCGGCGTCGAGCTCGCCGCGCGCCTCCTGGACGCCGCGTTCCGGCACGGGCTGCCGCGCCAGCGGTGGGCGGTGGCCGACTGGGACCGCGGCTTCTTCGAGGGGGACCAGAAGGCGGTCCGCAACGCCCGCTTCTCGTCGGACATCGCCGGCGGCGAGAAGGCCAACGCCTCGGACCACGTGCTGCGCGAGAAGATCCACCTCGTGCTGCGCGAGCACCCGGAGATCGGCGTCTACGTGATCGGGACCGGCGACGGCGACTTCCACGAGGTGATCAGCACGCTCCAGGCGCAGGGCAAGCAGGTGATCCTGTGGGCCACGCGGCGGGCGCTGAGCGAGAGCTACGGGGGAAGCCTGCGCGGGCCGGACGGGATCCGGATCGAGTGGCTGGAGGACCTGGTGTTCGGGGCGCCGGCGATGGAGGCGCGCTGATCCAGCGGTCAACCGGCCCGCGGCGCCGGTGCGGCGCCCAGTCGGCCAGATTCTCCGCGTCGTCGAAGACGAGATCCGCGGGCGCCCGCGCGGGCGCCGTCTCGTCGAACGTCCAGCCGAGGATCCGGTTCTGGAACCCTGCTCTCTTCCCCGATCCCCGCCGGATCGGGTGAGCGCGTCCACGGACAGGACGAGGGACCGACCGTGGGCACCTCGTGCCCCTCGAGGCGCGGGGCCAAGGCGGTCGTGCCCGCGCCGGCGTCCCCGGCGAGCAGGGCCGGACCCATGGTGCCAGGGGGACCGGCCTCGGGGCGGCGACCGTTTCCTAGCCGGCGGAAACGCGGAGGCGCTGGAGCACCGCCTCCAGATCCTCGCTCGCCCGGTGGCGCTCCTGGACGATCGCGTCGTGGCGCTGCCGGACCTCGGCCAGCTCCCGGACGACGTGCTCGTGCTCCCGGGCCAGCGCCTCGTGGCTCGCGCGGAGCGCGCCGAGGGAGTGCCGGGCGTCCTCGTGCTCCCGCTCGAGGCGCTCGTGGGCCGCCTGCACGACGGCGAGGCGCTCCCGGAGCTCGTCCGCGGCCCGCCGGGCCGCGTCGTACTCGCGGCCCAGGCGCTCGTGCGCCGCCCGGAGCTCGCCGAGCTCGGCGGCCAGCTGCTCGGCGGTCTGGCGCGCGTCGCCGTGCTCCCGGACCAGGCGGTCGTGCGCCGCCCGGACCTCGCCGAGCTCCCACTCGAGACGCTCCGCCGCCTGGCGATGCTGCTCGTGCTCGCGGGCGAGCGCCTCGACATTGGAGACGAAGCCGTCCCAGTCCAGCACGATCTGGCGGACGGCATCCACCACCGATCGCAGTTCGCCGAACTTGATCTCGATCATCGTCCCCTCCGTGGTCGGCCGCGCTTCACGATAGCCCAGCGGCGCCGGGCACCGCAAGGCGCGCCCGGCGCGGCCGACGGCGCCTCCGCGGGCGTCCCGCACGACGCCCAGGAGGGAAGGCTGCGGGGCCCGGGCGCCCGGATCGCGGCCCCCGACGGCTCCCGCGCGATCGGCGCGGGCCGAAGCTTGACGCGGCGCCCGAAGCCGCCTACGGTCACGCTACGAACGCGTACGCCAGGAGGGCGCCATGACAGAGCCGCGTCCCCGCCGTCCCGTACCGGTTCCGGCCGGTCTGGCCGGCCTGCTCGGCTGCCTCTGGCTCGGCCTCGCGGCCGCCGCTCCCGCGAGCTTCGACGGCCACGGCCGGGTGGTCGCCGTCGACCCCGCGAGCGGCACGGTGACCCTGGACCACGCGGCGATCCCGGGGCTCCTCCCGGCCACCCGCTCCCGATTCCCGGTCAGCCCCCCCGGCGTCCTGGCCCAGCTCCGGGCGGGGGAGCGCGTCCGGTTTCTGCTGGCGGCGTCCGAGGAGTCGCACGGCCTCCTCACGGTGTCGAGCCTGCTCCCCGAGGCCGCGGCCGACCGGACCTGGGTCGGGCTCCTCGTCCCCGTCCTCAGCGGCGTGGCCGCGGTCGCGGCCGTGGTGGCCGCCGCGCTCGCGGTGGCCCTCTGGCGCGATCTCCGCGCCCTGCACCGGCGGGTCGTGGCGCTCGATCACGAGGCCGGGATGGTCCGGCGCGTGCTCGGCGAGGTCCAGGACGACTCGCGCCAGGTCGCGGGCGCGCTCGAGCAGATCGCCCACACGCTGCTGGTCGGCTACGTCCAGGACCTCAAGCGCCGCCTGGCCGGGATCGCGCGGCCGGGAGGCGACCCCGCGACCGGCCGGAGCGGAGGCGAGCCCGCGCCTCGCCTGGTGATCGTGCAGCGCGGCCGCACCGACGTCCTCCGGGTCATGGAGGAGAACGCCGCCGGCCCGGGGATCCGGGTGATCTGGGACCGCCGCCGCACCGAGCGCCGGATGAGCCGCCGATCGGTCGCCCTCGAGCACCGGCGGGGCGAGCGTCGCGGCGCGCCCCCCGAGACCTGGGCCACCCTGGGGTTCCTGGTGATCCCGGACGCCGGCGAGCCGGTCCGGGCGGACGCCGCCGACCGCGGCTCGCGGCCGCTCCACGCCGTCCGCGGGGACCGCGCCCCCCGCTGAGGGGAGCTCGGGCGCGCCGCGCCGGGGCCGCCCCGCGCGGCGGAGAACCGCGCCGCCTCGGGCGCCGGCCGCGCACGGAGCTCACCACCCTTCAGAACGCGAGCGCCGCCAGCAGCCGGTCGATCTCCGCCCGGATCGTTGCGTCCCGCCAGGCACCCCGCTCGGCCTTGGTCCACACCTCCAGCGCCGCCCGTCCCGCGGCTCCCCGTAGTCGGTCGACGTCACCCGGAGGCGCACCTCGGGCGCTTGCCGGCGCAGCTCGAGCTCGCCGCCGCGCGGGATCGCCCTGTCGCGGGTGACCTCCCAGCTCTCCGGATGCTCGACGCGGACGCGCGCCGACGCGCTCGCGTAGCTCGTCGTGACCTGCCCCCCGAGGACCGACTCTCGCTCGCGCGCCCGCCGCCCGAGCGGCGAGTCCGGGGCGGCCGCCACCTCGTGGCGCGGATGGGTCGAGAGGAACGAGGCCGCGGTTCATCGTCGTGTGGCCGGGGTCGCCCAGGCGTTCGGCGCCGAGGCGCTGTGGGGCGTGAAGTCCACCGGGCCCGCCGTCCTGCCAGCGGAGCGCCGGGTACGCGGCCTGGCCGAGAGCGAGCTCGTCGGCCTCCGAGACGCGCGTCAGCTCGGTCTGCCCGGTGACGGGATTCGTCGCGCGGCGCGCCAGCAGCGAGAGCGCGACGCCGAGCCCCCCAGGCTGAGCTCCCGGCGCCAGGCCGCGGACGATGGCCCGCCCGCGGCCGCCCGGACCGAGCCGGCGGCGCTCCGCCGACCGCCGCGGGCCGATCACCCGCGCAGCGCGGGGCGGTCCCACCGGGCGGGGGGGGGCGCCGGTCAGCCACGGGCGCGACCCACGTCCCGGAGGGCGGCGAGCGCGCCCGCCCCGGCGCACGCGGCGGCGATCCCCCACATCGCCGCGTAGCCGAAACGCGCCGCGCACAGGCCCAGGACCACCGAGCCGCCGGAGATCCCGAGCTCCCAGGCGGTGTAGACCGTGCCCATGGCCCGGCCGCGCTGCTGGGCCGGCACGCGGTCGGTCGCCATCGCCAGGAGCGCGGGCTGGCCGGCGCCGAACCCGACGCCGTAGACCGCGGCGGCGGCGAGCAGCCCGGCCGGAGAGGCGGCGAACGCCAGCAGCACCAGGCTCGCCGCGGCGACCGCGAGCGCAGGCGCGACCACCGCGCGCCGGCCGACCCGATCGGCGACGTGGCCGGCCACCGGGCGCACGGCCACGCTGGCGACCGCGAACACCGTGAAGAAGAGCCCGGGGTTGCCCAGCTGGCGGCGCGCCGCGAAGAGCGGCAGGAACGAGGCGAGCCCGCCGTACGAGACGTAGAGCGCGAGGATGAGCCCGGCCGGGAAGACCGCGCCCGCGCTGAACCAGCGGCGGGCCCACTGCCCGAGCCGGCCCGCGCCCGGCACACCCCCGTCGGCCGATCCGGCGGGCGGCGCCGGGCGCGTCTCGGGGAGCCGCCACGCCAGGGCCAGGGCCACGGCCTCGACCGCCGCCGCCGTCGCGAAGCTCGCGGCGAACCCGGCCCGGTGCGCGAGCTCGATCCCGAGGTAGGGGCCCAGCGCGAGCCCGAGCGCCGAGGCCAGCCCGAACAGCCCCATCGCGGCGCCGCGCCGCTCGGGTGGGGTCAGGTCGGTGACGACCGCGGTCGCCGCCGTCGGCCCGAGCCCCATCCCGACGCCGTGGAAGAGGCGGGCCAGCAGGAGCACGGGGATGCTCCGGGCGGCGGCGTACCCGAGGGGAGCCAGCGCGAAGATCACGGTGCCGACGAGCACCAGCGGCCGCCGGCCGACCCGATCCGCCAGCTCCCCGGCGATCGGCCGCAGGAGCATCGCCGCCAGCGCGAAGACGCCGATGATGAAGCCGACGTCTCCCTCCCGGCCGCCCAGGCTCGCCGCATAGAGCGGCACGACCGGCAGGAGCAGCTGGAACCCGAAGTAGAAGAGGAACGTCGCCAGCCAGAGCACCGCGAACGGCCGGCGCCCGGCGACCCGCGCCGGCCCGCGACCCCCGGCGGGGGGCGTCGGGACGAGCGTCCCGTCAGCGGCCGAGAAGGCGGCGGGCCCTCGCGACGACCGCCTCGACCGTGAACCCGAGCTCCCGGAGCACGACCTCGCCGGGCGCGGACGCGCCGAACCGGTCGACCCCGAGCACCGCGCCCCCGCTCCCGACCCAGCGCTCCCAGCCGAGCGTGGCAGCGGCCTCCACGGCGAGGCGCCGGGGCACGGCGGGGGGGAGCACCGCGTCGCGGTGCTCCGGCGGCGCGGCGGCGAACAGCTCCCACGACGGCATGCTCACGACGCGCGCCCGCACGCCCTCGGCCGCGAGCTCGGCCTGCGCCGCGACCACCAGCGCCACCTCCGAGCCGGTGCCGATCAGGATGAGCTCGGGCGGCGCCGCCCCGGCCGGATCGGCCAGGACGTAGGCCCCGTGCCGGAGGCCGTCGGCCGGCGCGTATCGCGTGCGATCGAGCACCGGCACCTTCTGGCGCGTGAGCACGAGCGCGGTCGGCCCGTCCCGCCGCGCCAGCGCGACCTGCCACGCGACGACGGTCTCCGCCGCGTCGGCGGGCCGGATGACGACCAGGTTCGGCATCGCCCGCAGCGCCGCCAGCTGCTCCACCGGCTGATGGGTCGGCCCGTCCTCGCCGACGCCGATGGAATCGTGGGTCCACACGTAGACGACCGGCAGCTCCGAGATCGCCGCCAGCCGCACCGCCGGGCGCATGTAGTCGGAGAACACGAAGAACGTCCCGCAGAAGACGAGCAGGCCGCCGTGGTAGACGAGTCCGTTCGAGACCGCCCCCATCGCGTGCTCGCGCACGCCGAAGTGGAGGTGGCGGCCCCCGGGGCTCCCGCGCAGGAACGACCCCGCCGTCTTCACCAGGGTCTTGGTCGACGGCGCCAGGTCGGCGTCGCCGCCGATCAGGTGCGGCACGCGGGGAGAGACGGCGGCGAGGACGGCCCCGCTCGCGTCCCGGGTGGCGACCGGCGTCCCCGCCGGGAAGGTCGGGAGGTCCCGGTCCCACCCGGGGGGGAGCGCCCGCGCCAGCCCCTGGTCCCACTCCGCCGCCAGCGCGGGGAACATCTGCCGCCATGCGGCGAACCGCGCCTGCCACTCGGCCTGCGCCGCCGCGCCGCGTGCGCGCGCCTCGCGGAAGTGCGCGAGGGCCGGCTCGGGAAGGTGGAACATCGGCTCGAGCGGCCACCCCAGCGCCCGCTTCGCGCCCCGCAGCTCCTCGTCCCCGAGCGGCTCCCCGTGGGCCTCGTGGGTGCCCGCCTTCTTCGGCGCGCCGTAACCGATCACGGTGCGGATCGCGATGAACGACGGCCGGGCGGCCTCCGCCCGCGCCGCCCGGAGCGCCCGGTCGACGGCGTCCAGGTCGTTGCCGTCCGTCACGACCTGCGTGTGCCAGCCCAGGGCGTCGAGCCGCCGCGGGACGTCCTCGGAGAACGAGAGGGCCGCCTGCCCGGCCAGCGAGACCAGGTTGTCGTCGTAGAGCGCGATCAGCTTGCCCAGGCCGAGGTGCCCGGCCAGGGACAGGGCCTCGGCCGCGACGCCCTCCATCAGGTCGCCATCGGAGCAGAGCACGTAGGTGTGGTGGTCCACCACGGTGTGCCCGGGCCGGTTGAAGCGCGCCGCCAGGTGGCGCTCGGCGATCGCCATGCCGACGGCGTTCCCGACGCCCTGCCCGAGGGGGCCCGTCGTCGCCTCGACCCCGGGCGTCAGCCCGTACTCGGGGTGGCCGGGGGTGCGCGATCCCCACTGCCGGAACCGCTGGATCTCCTCCAGCGGGAGGTCGTACCCCGTCAGGAACAGGAGGGCGTAGAGGAGCATCGAGCCGTGGCCGGCCGAGAGCACGAAGCGGTCGCGGTCCGGCCACGCCGGGTCCGCCGGGTTGTGCCGGAGGAACCGCGTCCACAGCACGTAGGCGAACGCCGCGGCGCCCATGGGCAGGCCCGGGTGTCCGGACTTGGCCTTCTGGACCGCGTCCGCGGCGAGGAACCGGATCGTGTCGATGCAGAGGCGGTCGAGCGCCGGGCCGGTCGTCACAGCGGCCTCCTCTCGCCGAGCGCGGACGGGAGCAGGAGATCGTAGAGCTGCCGATGGCGCGCCAGGCCCGCGCGGTACCGCGCGTGCCGGCCCGGATCGGGCTCGATCACCGGCCCGCGCCCGGCCGGCACCGTCTCGACGGACGGGATCAGCCCGAGCGCCTCGCTGGCCAGCAGGGCCGCGCCGCGGCTCGAGCCCTCTTGCTCCGTCGAGGGCGTCAGCGGGACGCCGAGCACGTCGGCGACGATGCGCGTCCAGGCCGGCGAGGCCAGGAGCGCCCCCCCGGTCGCGACCACCTCGCGGAGGTCGGGGCAGGCGTCCCGCAGGCGCTCGTGGATCAGGGCGAACCGGTACGCGACGGTTTCCAGGCCGGCGCGCACGATGTCGACCGGGCGCGTGGCGAGGGACACCCCGACCAGCGCCGCCCGCGCCGCCGCGTTCCACCCGAGGCTCCGCTCCCCGGCCAGGAACGGGAGCATGGTCAGGCCGTGGGCATCCGGCTCCATCGCGGCGATCGCCGCCTCGAGCGCGTCCCCGGCCGGGAGCCGGAGGACCTCGACGAGCCAGGCGTAGACGCTCCCGCCGTTCGCCAGCGAGCCGCCCAGGAGGAGCCGGCGCCGGTCCACGCGGTAGCACCAGAGCCCGTCGGGGATCCCCACGCTCGCGGCCGCGACGCACACGCGCATCGCGCCGGAGGTGCCCACCATGAGGGCGGCCTGCCGGGCGGTCGTGCAGCCCGCGCCGACGTTGGAGCAGGCGCCGTCGGCGAGGGCGGGGAGCCAGCGCGCGCCCGCGAGGCCGGGCCAGCGCGCGGCGAACTCGGGGCGGAGCGGGCCGAGGCCCCGGTCGAGATCCGCGATCGGTCCGAGCCGGCCGGGATCGAGCTCCAGCACCTCGAGGATCCCCGGATCCCAGCGGCAGGCCCGCTGGTCGAAGAGGCCCGTGCCGGACGCCATCGAGACGCTGGTGGCGAGCTCGCCGCAGAGCCGCAGGCCCAGGTACTCGCCGAACGACACCCAGTGCCGCACCGCCGCGAACGCGGCCGGCGCCCGGGTCCGGAGCCACCAGAGCCGCGCCGGCAGGTACGAGGTGTGGAGCCGGCAGCCGACCCGGGCGTGGTAGGCCTTCTCGTCCACGCGCGCCCGGAGCGCGTCGACGGCGGCGGCGCTGCGGGTGTCGGCCCAGGAGTAGACGGGCGTCCGCGGCCGCCCGTCCGCCCCCAGGCCGAGCAGCGTGTGCCAGAAGGTGCAGGTCGCCACCGCCGCCACCGCGGGGGTCCGCCCGCCGAGCGCGGCGACCGCGCCGTCCAGCGCCTCCGCGCTCAGCGCGAGCAACCGGTCTGCGTCGATCTCGACGCCGCCGTCCGGCGTCGTGTCCGGCTCGTAGGGCCGCTGGCATTCCACCCCGAGCGCCCGCCCCGCGGCGTCGAACGCCAGCGCCCGGACCGAGGACGAGCCGACGTCGAGCGCGAGCAGCAGCGGGGCCACGGGGCCGGCGGGCGGGCGCGCCACGGGCCCATCGTAGCACCGGGTCCGCGCCGTAGAATGGCGGCATGGAGGTGGATCCAGCGACGCTGGTGGCCGCGCTCGGCGACGCGGTGGTCGTCGCCGACCCCGAGGGGCGCATCCGGCTGTGGAACCCGGCCGCCGAGCGCCTGTTCGGGTATCCGGCCGCCGAGGCGCTCGGCCAGTCGCTCGACCTCATCATCCCCGAGCGCTTCCGCGCGCGGCACTGGGCGGGCTACCGCGAGGTGATGCGGACGGGGCACACCCGCTACGGCACCGAGGTGCTCCGGGTCCCGGCGGTCCGCCGCGACGGGGCGCGCCTCTCGATCGCGTTCACGGTGGCGCTCCTGCGCGCGCCGGACGGGCGGATCACCGGGATCGCGGCGGTGATCCGCGACGAGACGGCCCGGTGGGCGGAGGACCAGGCGCTGCGACGCCGCGTGGCCGAGCTCGAGCGCACGCAGGCGCCCTGACCCGAGCGCGGCCGTGCGGGCGACGGACGTCCGTCCCGTGAGCCCGGCCGGGGGGACGCCTCCCCCGCCGGACCTCGCCGAGATCCCGGCGGGGTGGTTCGGCATGGGCTGGCTGGACGGGCTCCCGGACGCGCGGCCGCCGCGCCGGGTCTGGGTCGACGCGTTCGCCATCGCGCGCCGCCCCGTCACCCGCCGCGAGTACGCCGCGTTCCTGGCCGCGCGCGGGACGGCGCTCCCGCCGGCATGGGCGGACCCGCGCTTCGCCGACCCGGATCAGCCGGCGATCGCCGTGAGCTGGCTCGACGCCGTCGCGTACTGTGCCTGGCTCTCGGCGGCGACCGGCGCACCGTACCGCCTCCCGACCGAGGCGGAGTGGGAGCGCGCGGCCCGCGGGGGGCGCGAGGGCGCCCGGTACCCGTGGGGCGACGAGCCGCCGGAGCGCTGGTTCGCGCCGGGGCGCAGGCCGCTCCCGGCGCCGCCGCGCGTCGGCCAGGGACCGCCGAACGGCTTCGGGCTCACCGACCTGGCGGGCGTCGTCCACGAGTGGTGCCTCGACTGGTACGCGGCCGACGCCTACGGGGGCGGGCCGGTGCGGAACCCGCGCGGGCCCGCGGCGGGCACCCGCCGCGTCTCCCGGGGCGGCGCGTGGCGCCACCAGGAGCCGTGGAGCCCGGTCGCCCATCGCTCGAGCCTCCCGCCCGGGCTCCGGTACACCGACTACGGCTTCCGGGTCGTCCGCGGGCCCCTGCCGGAGCCGGCCGCCCCCGCCGGGTGAGGGTCGCGCCGCTGTCCGCCGTCTCGGACGCGGACGACAGCCGGGCGTCCCCGCCGGGTGAGAGGCTCGCGCGGCGTCAGACGCGGGTCGCGAGCGTGATCATGTACTCCCGCCCCCACCGCACCTTGCCGTCGGCCGGCGTGACGTAGCCGCGGAAGAAGGCGACGAGGTCGCGGCGGAACGCCGCCGCCCGCTCCGGCGGCAGCCCGCGGTAGGTCGTCCGGGTCGGGCCGAACCACTCGAGGAACAGCTCCGCGAGCCCCTCGGGAGTCTCCGCGACCTCGGGACAGTCGTGGCGCTCGAAGCGGTAGTCCCGGAACGCCGGACCGAGCAGGCGCGTCACCGACGCCTCGTCGGCCCAGGCGAACGGGCTCGGGACGCCCGGCGGGGGCGTCGTGTAGGCGCTGGCGACCGCGAACATCCGCCCGGCGCCGCCGTCGCGGGTCCACGCCTGGATGGCGATCCGGCCCCCGGGCCTGGTGACGCGGGCGACCTCCGCCGCCACCTTCTCCTGGTCGGGCGCGAACATGAGCCCGCACGAGGACACGACCACGTCGAACGCGCGGTCCGGGAACGGCATCCGCTCGGCATCGCCCTCCTGCCAGACCACGTCGTCGTAGCCGTCGGCCACGGCCCGCCTGCGCGCGACCGCCAGGAGCTCGGGCGTGAGATCGAGCCCGGTGACCGCGGCGCCCCGGGCCCGGGCCGCGAGGGCGGTGTTCCCCGTCCCGCACGCGACGTCGAGGACTCGCTCGCCGGCGCGGATCCGGGCGCTCCGCACCACCTGGTCCGCCACGGGCAGGATGCCGCGCGCGATCCGCTCGTACTCGCCGGCCGCCCACATCGTCCGGTGTGCCTGCTTGAGCGCGGTGAAGTCCGGCATGGTGCACCTCGCCTGGAGAGAGTCTCCCGCGCGAGTCTCGCGCGGGGCCGGGCTACGGTCCGCAGCTCCCAGCAGTCCGGGACGCGGATGGCCGGTGGTGGGAGCATAGCCCGAGGCTCGAGCCGCCGGGAAGAGTCCATATCGCGCCAACAATGTCACCGGGCGCGAACAGACGCGCCCCCAACGGCCCACGCCCGGCGGACGGTGCCCGGCAGGATCCACCGAATCGTCAGCGATCCGACGAGGACGATCAGGCCGGCGACAAGAATGGAGCTGACGACACGGCGGCAGCCGAGCCGAGGCGCGACGAGGGCCTCGCGCGCACCGCCGTCGAGGATGCTGCCGTCCCGCGCTACACGTCAGCTGAGATCCCGCTTCTTGGCGTCGAACTCCTCCTTGTTGATCTCGCCCCGCGCGTAGCGCTCGCGGAGGATCTCCAGCGCCGAGTCCCGCCGGGGCTCGCGCCCCGGCTCGCGGCCCTGGTGGATGAGCCAGCGGACTCCCGCAATCAGCGCGACGATCACCAGCACCCAGAACGTGAGCATCACGAGCAGCATGCCGATCCCCCAGGCACTCCACATCCCCCACATCGGATGCCATCCCCACTCCCAGGGGCGATCCTGCGCCCACGCGGGCCCGAGGCGGCCAGCGGTGAACGCTGCGGCGACGACACACGCGGTCCTCTTCATCACTCGCCTCCTTCGATGCGACGCTCGAGACGCGTCTCGGCAGCTCCTGGCTGCAGCGAGTGTACCGTGCCGGTGAGCAGAGAGCCGGCCGGACCTGGGCGGCCGCCGCCCGGGAGGACGAGAGGTCGACGCCGCCGGGACGCCCGCCCTGCCGTCACGCCGCCGCGTCGGCCATGATCGCGGTCAGCGTGCTCTCGACCTCCTGGGCCACTGCCCCGAGCTCGGGGCTCGAGTAGAGCGCGATCATGGCGGTGGGCTTGATCGTCGCGAGCTTGGTCACGCCGCTGTCCTCGTACACCGAGATCCGGCAGGGCAGGGCCGTCGAGATCTCCAGGTTCGCCTCGAGCACCTGCCGGGCCTGGAGGGGGTTACACACCTCGAAGATCCGGCACTCGCGGGCGAAGGACAGGCCCTTCTCGGCCATCTTGGCCCGGAGATCGTGGACTCCGAGGATGCCGAACCTGTGCCGCGTCACGGCGGCCTCGAGATCGCTCGCGACCTGATCGAGGGGCTTACGGGACTCCACCACGTGAAGCATCGAGGTCCTCCCTGACCGCGGACGGCATGAGCGCCGCGGGCGTGGGTGCGGTGAGCAGGCTTGGCTCGCTCCTCGGCCGGAAGCGCACGACCCCCGCGTCGATCACCGCCTCGGCGAGGGGCATCCCCTCCCGCCGGCGGAGCTCGACGAGTCCGCCAGGACGATCGAAAACGGATTCGCTCCTCGCGGCGGGTCATGGACGGCCGGCCTCGCTCCCGGCGGGGCAACCGGCGTGCCATGTCCCGAAGCGGGGGATTCCGCGTCGGGAACGCGACCTTGCGCTTCGCGGCCCATGCGACGCGAGACGCCGGTCCGGGGAGGCCCCGCCCCACTGAGGCGCCCGCTCCCGAGGACCGTCCCCGCGCTCGCGACCGGGACACATGCCGTGGTCAAGCACGGCGGGGGCGCCTGTCGGCCACCCGGGCGACACCGCGCTGCGCGAGCTGGCGCAGCGGGCCGGTCTCCTCGAGGTGCGCGAGGCCGTCCGGATCATCCGTCCCGGCGAGATGACGCGCCGAAGCGAGCCGCCTCGCCGCCTGTCGCAAGGCGACAGCGGCGCAACGGCCGGGCGGCGGGATTGCGCCGATCCCTCGGGCCGTCCACAATCGGGTGCCGTGCACGGCCTCACGATCGACGGATGGATCCTGGTCGGCGCCGCGGCGTTGATCGCCTCGACGCTTGCGGCGGTGGCCGGCTTCGGCGGCGCCGCCGTGCTGCTCCCGGTGCTCGTCGTGGCGGTCGGGGTGCGGGACGCGGTCCCGGTCCTCACCGTGGCGCAACTCATCGGCAACGCCAGCCGCGTCTGGTTCAACCGCGAGAAGGTCGACTTGCCCGTGGTCGGCTGGTTCGCGGCCGGCGGCGTACCGCTGGCGTTCCTCGGCGGCCTGCTCTTCGCGCAGGCGCCGCTCTCGGCGCTGACGCGCCTGCTGGGCGCCTTCCTGATCGTCGTGGTCGCATGGCGCCGCATGCGTCCGGGCGCGGTGTGGCGGCCACCCCTCCGGAGCTTCGCGGTGATCGGCGCCGTGGCGAGCTTTCTCTCGGCGCTCCTCGGCAGCGTGGGGCCGGTGATGGCGCCGTTCTTCCTGGCGTACGGGTTGGTCAAGGGCGCCTACATCGGCACGGAGGCGCTGGCCACCGTGGTGATGCACGTGACGAAGCTCGTCGCCTACAGGCAGGCGGCCGTGCTCTCGCCGATCGGGACGGTCACGGGGCTGGCGATCGGCCCGATCATGATCCTCGGCTCGTACCTCGGGAAGCGCATCGTGGATCGCATCTCCGCGCGCGCGTTCGTCCTGCTGATCGAGCTGACCATGACCGCCGCGGGCCTGCTGTTCCTGATCCGCGGGCGATGAGGCGCGCCGCGGCGCCCGCCAGCCACGACTCCCTTCACCTGGCCGGGTGAGCGCGGGCGACGGGCCCGTCGCCTGACGCGACGCGGGCCGCCGTCGGCTTGACACCCCCCGGGCCGGCTCCTAGACTCCCCTCAGCGCGCGCACCCCCACCCCGCGGCTTTCGGAAGGAGGCACCCCGTGAACAGGCGCTCCGTGCTGAAGATGGCGCTGTCGGCCCCGCTCCTCGCACCGCGGCGCTCCTGGGCGCAGGCGAAGACGGTCACGCTCTGGTACCCGGCCGGCGACATCACGGCGGGGGCGGCGCACTTCGCCGACAAGGGGCTGTTCGCCGAGTTCGAGTCCAAGACCGGCGCGAAGGTCGAGGTCGCCGCCCTGGACTACGACACCATGCAGCAGAAGATCTTCGCCGCCGCGGCGGCGAGGAACATCGCCGACGTGCTCTTCATCGACACGTCCTGGGTGCCGGGCTTCCTGAAGGAGGAGATGCTCGATCCCGTGCCGGACGCCCGCGCCAAGGCGTGGCTGGCCGCGGTCTCGCCCGAGATCCACACCCTGTCCGACTACGGCCAGGGCCGGATGTGGGGCTACATCCAGTACGGGATCGACATCTACGGGCTCACCTGGAACAAGGACCACTTCAAGGAGGCCGGCCTCGACCCCGAGAAGGCGCCCCGGACCTGGGACGAGTTCCGGGAGTACGCGAAGAAGCTCACCAAGCGGGACGCCCAGGGCAACATCACCCGGGTCGGATACGCGATCCGGCACGTGGGCCATCCCCACGGGATCGTCCACAAGCACTTCTGGGCGCTGTACGGCGCCGGCGCGGCGCTGGTCGACGACCCGCTGCGCCTCCGCGGCGGCAAGGCGGCCTTCAACACCGAGGGCGGCCGGGCGGCGATCAAGCTGGTCCTCGACATGCTGGACGTCGACAAGTCGACCAGCCTGAACTTCCCGGATCCCCGGGCCGCGTTCCTCAAGGGGCTGGCGTCGATGCAGATCAGCGAGACGGTGTCGATCCACGAGCGGCAGCCGAAGGAGGCGCCCGACCTCAAGTGGGGCCTCGCGCTGCCGCCGGCCCGCCGGGCCGGCGACAAGCCCGTGTCGCTCCTCGGGGGCTGGATGTACGCCGTCCCCAAGCAGGCCAGGAACAAGGCGGGCGCGTGGCAGCTGCTCGAGTGGCTCAACAGCCCGGAGAAGGACTACGAGCTCTGCAAGAAGTATGACGCCACCCCGCGCTACCGGGCCAACTGGGACCGGGAGCCGTTCAAGTCCAACGCCTACGACCAGGCCCTCAAGCGGATCTACCCGGTCGGCAAGCCGCTGCCGGTCAACCTGGGGCTCAACGGGGTCATGGACGCGGTCGGCGGCGCCATCCAGAAGGTCTGGCACCACGAGGCCTCGGTCGAGGAGGCGCTCGCCGAGGCCGAGCGGGCGGCGAACAAGGCCATCGCGGACGCCGCGAAGTAGCGGGGCCCGCGGGCGGGGTCGTCCCGGCCGCGCGTCGTCGGCGCGGCGCCCCGCGCCGACCCGCCGCTGACCGGGGTCGCCGCGCGCCGCGCCTCCATGCCACGCCCCCTCCGCCGCACGGTCGCCCGGCTCCACGCCCGCCGCGTGTGGCACGCCTACGCGTTCGTCGCGCCGGTCGTGATCCTCTTCGGCCTCTTCCGCGTCGTGCCGTCGGTCCAGACCCTGCTCTACAGCGTCTACCGCGTCGAGCTCGTCCGCGGCCGGTTCACGTTTGTCGGCGCCGAGAACTTCCGCGAGCTCGTGGCCGACGCCGCGTTCCGGCACGCCGCCTGGAACACGCTGGTGTACGTGCTGGTCATCGTGCCGGTCTCCGCGGCGCTCGGCCTCCTCTTCGCCGTGCTCTTCGACGCGGAGTTCCCGCTGCGGGAGCTGTTCAAGGCCGTCTACTTCGCCCCGATGGTGACCAGCACGGTCGCCGCGGCCGCGGTCTGGTGGTGGCTCTACAACCCGCAGTTCGGCCTCTTCAACGTCCTGCTCCGCGCGGTCGGGCTGCCGATCCAGCCGTGGCTCATGTCGACCCGCACCGCGCTCTGGTCGATCATCCTGTTCGGCATCTGGAAGGGGCTCGGCTACAACATGGTCATCTACCTGGCCGGGCTCCAGGCGATCCCGGGCACCTTCCTGGAGGCGGCGCGGATCGACGGCGCGGGGCCGCTGCAGCGCTTCCGGCGGATCAGCTTCCCCCTGCTGGCACCGACCACGACCTTCCTCCTCATCTACAACTCGATCCAGGCGTTCCAGGTGTTCGATCAGGTGTACGTGCTGACCGGGGGCGGGCCCGCCGGGGCCACCAACGTCGTCGTCCTGGACCTCTACCGGCAGGCGTTCGAGCGCTACAACTTCGGGTACGCCGCCGCCGAGGCGACGGTGCTGTTCGTCCTGATCCTCGCCGTCACCGCCGTCCAGTACGCCTACAGCCGCCGCTTCGAGGTCGCGTACTGACGTGTGGGCGACCCCGGCCCGGGCCGTCGGCACGCTGGCGCTCTTCGTGGTGGTGGCGGGGGGCGCGGTCCTCATGATCCTGCCGTTCTACTGGATGCTCATGACCGCGCTGAGCCCGGCCCCGGACGTGCTCGCCTTCCCGCCCCGCTGGATCCCGAGCCGTCTCACGCCCGAGCACTTCGGCGTCGCGTGGGCGAAGGCGGCCTGGCTCACCTACTACGGGAACAGCCTCGTCGTGGCCGGCGTCTCGGTCGGCTGCTCGCTCGTCCTCGGGCTCTTCGCCGGCTACGCCTTCGCCGTGTACCGCTTCCCTCTCCAGCACGTGCTGTTCGTGCTGATCCTCAGCACGCTCATGGTCCCGGTCCAGGTGACCTCGGTCGCGCTCTACATCCTCCTCTCCCGGATCGGCTGGGTCGACACCTACGCCGGCATCCTGGCGCCGAACTTCGCCAGCGCGTTCGGGGTGTTCCTGCTGCGCCAGGGGATCCGCGCGATCCCGGTGGAGCTCGTGGAGGCGGCGCGCATCGACGGCGCCGGCGAGGTGCGGATCGTCCTGACCATCGTGGCCCCGCTCGTCCGGACGTCGCTCGCCACGGTGGCGATGATCCTCTTCCTGGGCTCCTGGAACGACTTCCTGTGGCCGGTGATCGTCATCAACTCCCCGGACCTCCGGACGATCCCGGTCGCGATGGCGCTGTTCAAGGACCCCTACGGGAACATCAACTACGGGCCGCTGATGGCCGCGGCGGTGATCTCCACCGGGCCGATGCTCGTCGCCTACGCGCTCTCCCAGAAGTACATGATCCGGGGCATCGCCCTCACCGGGCTCAAGGGCTGACGGGCCGCAGCCGGCCGGGTATGATGGCGGGCGAGGCCGATCCCGCGATGACCGACCAGCGCGCCGCCGTGTGGGGAGGGCCGCGGGTCGCGCTGGTGACCGGCGCCGCGGCCGGCATCGGGCGCGCGGAGGCGATCGCGCTCGCCGCGGCCGGCGCCGACGTCGCGGTCCTGGGCCACGCCGACCTGGCCGGCGCCGAGGAGACGGCCCGGCGCTGCCGCGCGGTCGGGCGCCGCGCCGTGGTGGTGCGGGCGGACGTCCGGTCAGGCGACGAGGTCGCCCGGGCGGTGTCCGACGCGGTCGCCGCGCTGGGCCGGCTCGACATCCTGGTGAACAACGCCGGCGCCCTCGGCGCCGAGCTGAACGCGCCCCTGCTCGAGCTCGACGAGGCGCGCTGGCGCCTGATGCTGGAGTCCCACCTGACCGGCACGTTCCTGTGCATCAAGCACGCCGCACCCCACATGCTGCGCCGCGGCTGGGGACGCATCGTGAACACGTCGTCGATCCACGGCCGCATCGGCGGCCGGCCGACGCTCGGACACTACGCCGCGGCCAAGGCCGGCGTCATCGCGCTCACGCGGACCGCGGCCCGGGAGCTCGGGCCGGGCGGCATCACCGTCAACGCGATCGCGCCCGGGTACGTCGACACCGAGCGGCTCGGGGCCACGCTCCCGCCGGAGCGGCTCCGCGCGCTCGCCGGCCAGATCCCGGTCGGCCGCATCGGGACCCCGGCCGAGGTCGCGGCCGCGGTCGTCTTCCTGGCCTCGGACGCTGCCGCGTTCGTGAACGGCGCCGTGGTGGACATCCACGGCGGCCGGATGGAGTACGTCTGACCTCGAGCGGGCCCGGCCCGTCCAGAGGAGGAGGAACCCCCGTGCACGCCTCGTCGCTCACCCCCGAGGAGATCGCCGCGCTCCAGCGCCACGTCGGCTACGGCTCGGCCTGGCTCGGCCCCGTCCTGGTCGCCGGCCAGGGCTGCCGCGTCACCGACATCGAGGGGCGCTCGTACATCGACTGCACCGCGCAGGCGTGGACGCTGGCGCTCGGCTACAACCACCCCGAGGTCATGGAGGCCGCGCTGGCGCAGATGCGGACGCTGCCGCACGTGCGGGCCGGCTTCCCGACCCTGCCCCGGCTCCAGCTCGCCAAGCGGCTCGCCGACCTCTGCCCGGGGCGCCTCAACGTGGTGACGTACGCGCCGACCGGGTCGCTCGGCATCGAGTCGGCGCTCAAGCTCGCGATGATCAACCGGCCGGGCGCCCACCGCTTCGTGACCTTCTACCACGCGTATCACGGCAACACGCTCGCCACGATGGCGGCGTCGTGGAGCCCCACGCGGACCACCGGGGAGTTCGGCCCGGGGGTGAAGTTCCTGCCCTTCATGCAGAACTTCGTCCGGGTGCCGAACCCGTACGCCTACCGGTGCTGGCGCCGCGCCCAGCACGCCCCCGGCGGCGAGTGCGACGCCGGCTGCGCGGCGCCGCTGCGGGACACGCTCGCGCGCGGGGTGGACGGGCCGGTGGCGGCCGTGCTGCTGGAGCCCGTCCAGGGGAACGGGGGCCAGATCCCCTTCCCGGCCGCGTTCGTCCAGGAGGTGCGCCGGATCTGCGACGAGTTCGGGTGCCTCCTGATCTTCGACGAGATCCAGACCGGGTTCGGCCGGACCGGGCGGATGTTCGCGGCCGAGGGCCTCGGGGTGACTCCCGACATCATGGTGCTCTCCAAGGCGCTCGGCGGCGGCTTCCCGCTCGCCGCGGTCGTCGCCGACGACCGGCTCCGGCAGTTCGCGCCGACGGGCGAGGACGTCTACACGTTCGGCTCGAACCCGGTCGCCCAGGCCGCCGCCCTGAAGGTGATCGAGGTGCTGGAGCGGGACCGCGTCCCGGAGCACGCGGCGGCGATGGGGACGCGCTTCACTCGGGGCCTCCGGGCGCTCCAGGCCGAGTACCCGCAGATCGGCGACGTCCGGGGGCCGGGCCTCTTCATCGGGGTCGAGCTGGTCCAGGACCCCGAGACCCGCGAGCCGGCACCGGAGGAGGCCAAGCGCCTGGTCGCCGAGGCGTGGCGGCGGGGCGTGATCCTGGCGACCGCCTCCGCGCTCCCGAACGTCGTCAAGATCAAGCCGCCGCTGGTGATCGACGAGGGCGAGGTCGAGACGGTGCTGGGCGTGCTGGCCGACTGCCTGAAGGCGGTGTTCCCGCACCGCTGACGCGGCCCGAGCCGCGAGAGCCGGTCGCGACGTTGCCGCCGGCGCCGGGCGGGCCGGTGAGGGCCGTGCCCGGGAGCATCGCGTGGGCGAGCGCCGTCGCGGCGACCGGTGAGCGCCCGCCGGGGGAGCGCAGCGGGGCCCCGGCCTCCGCCGAGGCGCCGGAAAGCCTCGACGGCGAAGCCGCTCAGGGGGAAGGGGCCGGCCGCTCCGGCACCGGCACCGCGCGCTCGTAGCCCGGGCACGCCGGCCGCGGCAGCCGCGGGTAGCGCGGGAACGCGGGGTCGGTCTCGCTGCGCCGGCAGAGGAGGAAGAGCGACCCGCGTGCGGTGGCGACCCGCCGCGCCCAGCGGCAGTCGGCGCAGACGCCCAGGAGCGGGCGGGCGTCGGCCGCCGGGCCGTTCATTCGCGCCTCGCCGGCCCGGCGGCGGGCGCGCCGGCGCTCAGCGCTCGGCCCCGCCGCGCCGGCCGAGCCAGGGGTCGAGCGCGTCGTAGCCGCTCGGCTCGCCGGGCGGCCGGCCCCAGGGTCCCCACGGCCGGAGCACGTTGCGGGGCGGCCCGGGACGATCGCCCCAGGGCGGAACGCCCGCCGGGGCGCCCGGCCGCACGATCTCGATCAGCGCCCCCGACCACTCCACGCCGCCGGCCCGGCAGGTCCACCGCCCGTCGGGCAGCGCCGCCGGCCGGCTCTCGCACGGGGCGACCGCGCCCGTCGGATCCTGGATGGCCGGCCAGGCCGCCGCGGACCCGGCCAGCGCGAGGAGCCCGGCCGCCAGGCCGAGCGGGCGGCCGAGGCGCCGCCCCCGGACGGGCGGGCGCCCCCCCGCCGCTCGCAGTGCCGGGCCAGCACGCGGCCGGGCGGGACGGGAGGGGAGCATGCGAGCAGCGCCGCCCCTGGATCCTCTCCTCACTCAGGCGGTGCCGAGGTACGCCGTCTGGATGAGCGGGTTCTCGAGGAGCTCCTTGGCCGTGCCGGCCAGGACGACCTCGCCCATCTGCAGGACGTACCCGCGATGGGCGATCGAGAGCGCCATGTTCACGTTCTGCTCGACGACGAAGATCGTGGTCCCCTGCTGGTTGATCGTCTTGATGATGTCGAAGACCTGCTCGACGTACCCCGGGGACAGCCCCATGGA
>DASRDR010000196.1:0-8384 GCA_035652475.1 Candidatus Methylomirabilota bacterium
CGTCCTCACTCGTCCTTGCCGGTGATCACCCAGAGCGTGCGCGCCGCGCCGGGCCCGAGGTTCTCCCACCCGTGCGGGATCCCCCCGTCCAGGTACGCCGAGTCGCCGGCCGCCAGGACGTGGCGCTCGCCGTTGTAGAGGAGCGCCACCCGCCCCTGGAGCACGTACATGAGCTTCATCTGCCCCGGCTCCAGGAGGACGCGCTCCGGCGGCACGCCGGGACCGCGGCGGGCGAGGGTCGAGATCACCGCGCGCACCTTGCCCCGGAACAGGCCGGCCGCCAGGACGTGCCAGCGCTCCGCCGCGCTGTCGAAGCTCACCACCGCGTAGTCCCGCCGCCGGCCGACGTGGAGCCGACCGTTCGGGGGCTGCTCGAAGAAGGCCCCGATCGGGATGCCCAGTGCGGCGGCGAGCCGCCCGAGCGTGTGGAGCGACGGGCTCAGCTTGTCGGACTCGATCTGGGACACGAGGCTCGGGGTGAGCCCGGCCTTGGCCGCCAGCGCCTTCTGGCGGATGCCGCGCTCCGTCCGGAGCCCGCGCAGCCGCGCGCCCAGCGACATGCGGCTACCCCGCCCGGTCCGGCCGCCGCGCGCTCACCCGGCGCGCACGTACTCGAAGTCGACCGGCTGGCCGTTGATCCCGCGGGACGGCGGCGCGATCCAGCCGGCGAACCGGCCGGGCGCGACGACCGGCGTCATGAGGCTCTGGACGAACGCCCGGTCGGCGTCCGTCGGCAGCCACTCGGTCCGGTGCGCCTCCCACTCCGCCGCGCTGATGACGCGCCCGTCGGGCGAGATCCGGGTCCCGGCGAAGTTCCCGATGGTCCGGTGGAACCCGCGGTGGGGGAGCCGCAGCCGGAAGTCGACGCCGGCCCGCTGGATCACCTGGTTCCAGCGGTCGACTCCGCGCTGGCAGTCGGCGATGTAGTCGTCCCGCAGCCGCTCGTTGAGCGCGGGGAGCGCCGGCTCCAGCCGGGTCACGATGCGGTCCCCGTCCGGCGCGGTCACCGGATAGGTCGCGTCCCGCAGGACGTGGTCGTCCGGATGCTTCGTTTCCTCGAACCGGCCCTTCAGGCCCGCGGTGTAGAAGTTGCCCGCGTTGGTCGAGATCTCCCCGCCGAAGAGGTCGAGCGAGAGCGAGTAGTGGAAGTTCAGGTACTTCTGCACCGTCGACAGGTCGATCGCCCCATACCGGCGGACGTCGTCGGTCCGGTGCTCGCGCATCACCTCGCACGTGCGCCGGACGATGCGCCCGATGCCGGCCTCTCCGACGAACATGTGGTGCGCCTCCTCGGTGAGCATGAACCGGCACGTCCGCGACAGCGGATCGAACCCGCTCTCGGCCAGGCAAGCCAGCTGGTACTTGCCGTCGCGGTCGGTGAAGTAGGTGAACATGAAGAAGGACAGCCAGTCGGGCGTGGGCTCGTTGAACGCGCCCAGGATCCGCGGCCGGTCGTGGTCGCCCGAACGCCGCTGCAGGAGCGCCTCCGCCTCCTCCCGCCCGTCGCGGCCGAAGTAGGCGTGGAGCAGGTACACCATCGCCCAGAGGTGCCGGCCCTCCTCGACGTTGACCTGGAAGAGGTTGCGGAGGTCGTAGAGCGACGGGCAGGTCCGCCCGAGGTGGCGCTGCTGCTCGACCGAGGCCGGCTCGGTGTCGCCCTGGGTCACGATGAGGCGGCGCAGCGTCCCCCGGTGCTCGCCCGGCACCTCCGTCCACGCGGGCTGGCCGCGGTAGCTCCCGAAGCCGATGGTGCGGCCCGGCTCGGGCTCGGCCAGGAAGATGCCCCACCGGTAGTCCGGCATGCGCACGTAGCCGAAATGGGCCCACCCGGCGGCGTCGACGCTCACCGCGGTCCGGAGGTACACGTCCCGGGCCTGGAAGCCCTGCGGCCCCACGTCGGCCCACCACCGGAGGAAGCGGGGCTGCCACTCCTCGAGGGCGCGCAGGAGGCGGCGGTTGCTGGCGAGGTCGACGTTGTTCGGGATGCGGTCCTGGTAGTCGACGGCCGCCATCACGCTCTCCTCCGGTCGAACTCGGGACGCCGCCCGGTCCCGTACACCCGGAGCGCCCCGCGGTCCCCGACGGCGTTCGGGCGCTGGAAGATCCAGTTCTGCCACGCGGACAGCCGCGCGAAGATCTTGCTCTCCAGGGTCTCCGGGCCCGGGAAGCGGAGGGACGCTTCCATGCCGGTCAGCGCGTCCGGCGAGAACGCGACCCGCTCCTCGATCGCGATCCGCACCTCGTCGTCCCAGTCGATGTCGTCCGGCGTGAACGTGACCAGGCCCGCCGCGGCCGCGGCCCGGGCGTCGAGATCCTCGCCGATGCGGCGCTTCAGCTCGTCCGCCCGCCCGGGCTCGCCCAGGAATCGGCTCTGGAGGCGGGTGAGGCCGTTCGGCATCGCGTACCACCCGAAGTTCGGCTCGCCCAGGCGCAGCGTCGCGGGCGGCCGGCCGTCGCCCTCGCGCCGGCCATCGAGCATGTAGGCGCGGTCCGCCGCCAGCAGGAGCTCGAGCAGCGTCCCGGCGAAGCAGGAGCCCGGTTCGACGAGCGCGAAGATCGACCGGGACGAGACGTCGAGCCGCTTCAGCACGCGCCGCCAGAGGAGCCGGATCTCCCGGACGAGCCAGTCGTGCCCGTGCTCGGCGAGCAGCCGGTCCTGCGCCGCGACCGCCTCCGCGCTCCCCTCGGTCCGCACCACCCACAGGCCGACGGTCTCCTCGTTCGTGCGGAGGTGGAGAACGAGGTCGTCGAGCTCCCGGGCGAGCGCGAGCGGCCAGAAGGCCGCGCCCTGCGCGTGCATCGCCTCCAGGTCGGGCGGCGGGGGGCCGGCCGGCCCGCGCACGGTGATCTCCGCGACGCCGCGCGCGCGATCCAGCCCACAGTGCACGTGCTGGTACACGAGCCCGTTCGCGGTCAAGGTGCGGGCGATCGGCGCCAGCACGATGCCGCGGGCGCCGGCCGGCCGGTCGCTCTGGGCGGCGAACTCCTCGGCACGGCGGCGAACCGCCTCGGCCAGGCGGGACCGCGGGACGACCTCGTCGACCAGCCCCCACTCGAGCGCCCGCGGACCCTTGACGCCCTCCTCGAGCGTGCAGAGGACGTCGGCGCGGTCACGACGGACGCGGCGCTTGTCGACCAGCCGGGTGAGGCCGCCCGTGCCCGGCAGGACCCCGAGCAGCGGCACCTCGGGCAGCGACACCGTCGTGCTCGCGTCGTCCGCCATGACGATCCACTCGGTGGCCAGCGCCAGCTCGTATCCTCCGCCGGCGCACGGCCCGTTCACCGCGCACAGGTAACGCTGCCCCGACTCGGCGCTCGCCTCCTCGATCGCGTTCCGCGTCTCGTTCGTGAACTTGCAGAAGTTCACCTTCCAGCCGTGCCCGGACTGGCTGAGCATCCGGATGTTGGCCCCCGCGCAGAAGACGCGCTCCTTCCCGGAGGCCAGGACCACCGCGCCCACCTCGGGGTGCTCGAAGCGGAGGCGCTGGACCGCGTCGGCCAGCTCGATGTCGACGCCGAGGTCGTAGGAGTTGAGCTTCAGCTCGTACCCCGGCCGGAGCCCACCGTCCTCCTGGACGTCCAGGGCCAGCGTGGCGACCCGGCCGTCGATCGACAGCTTCCAGTGGCGGTAGCGCCCGGGCTCGGTCCGGAAATCGACCGCCTCGGCTCGCTCTCCCGCCCCGCCCGGCTCCATCCCTCGCCTCCGTCAGTCGGTGCGATCGCGCGCGGGGGCCGGGGGCCGCGGACCTTCGCCGGCGCCCGACATCCCCGGCGGCCAGAGCCCGTCGATCGGCAGCCCGGCCAGCTCCCGCAGCGCGCGCCCCACGTACACGCGCGTCATCCGCTTGCGGTAATGGTAGACGAGATCGGTGTTGTCGAGCGGCTTGGCCGGTCGCGCGGCCGCGTCGGCCGCCCGCGCGATCACCTCGGGGGTGAGCCGCTCCCCCACCAGCGCCCGCGCGGCGTCCGGCGCCTCGCGCGGGGCGGACGCCACCGCGCCGAGGACGACGCGGGCCTCGCGGCAGATCCCGGCCTCCAGCCGGACGGCGGCGGCCACTCCGAGCACCGGGAAGTCGAAGGCGCCCCGGCGGCGGAGCTTCCAGTACGTGGCGCGCCACCCGTCGACGGGCGGCAGCCGGAGCTCGGTCACGATCTCGTCGGGCGCCTTGCCGAGGTACGCGATCCCGTCGTCCCGGTACAGCGCGGGCATCGGCACCCGCCGCTCCCCGCGGGGCCCGGCGAGCGTCACCTCGGCCCCGAGCGCCCAGAGGACCGGGGCCGTGTCGGAGGACGACACCGCCCAGCAGCGGCGGCTTCCGGGCGCCACCAGGCAGATGTCACCGTCCTTCTTCAGGCAGAAGCCGATCGCCCGGCGCCACTCGTAACTCTGGTTGTAGTAGTTGCACCGCGTGTCGACGCACACGTTCCCGCCCAGCGTGCCCATGTTCCGGAGCTGGGGGGTCGAGACGACGCCGGCGGCCCGGGCGAGCGCGGCGTAGCCGGCCACGACCTCCGGGTGCTCCGCGACCGCGGCGAGGGTCGCCCCGGCACCGATTGCGAGCCCCGCCCGGGCGGTGCCCCGGATCGCGGTGAGCTCGGGAAGCTCGCGGAGGGCGACCAGCACGCGGGGCGCCATCTGGCCCCGCTTCATGTTGGGGAAGAGGTCCGTCCCGCCCGCCACGACCATCGCGTCCGGCCCATGGTCCGCGAGCAGGCGCACGGCGTCGTCGAGGCGCCGGGGGGCCAGGTACGAGAAGGGCGGCAGGCGCATCATGGGACGCCGCGTGCGGGGCCGGCCGCGCCGGTCACGGCCGCGCGGGCTCCCGGCCGTGCACCGCGCCGGCGGCCCGGGCCGCGGGATCGGCCCAGGGGGGCGGAACCCGGATCGGGTCGGGGAACGCCGGGGCCGGGAGCCGCTCGGGACCGACGCGCGGGGCGCGCCCCTGCGCCTTCCGGTCCAGCGCCAGCAGCACCTTGTCCGGCGTGATCGGCACCTCGTCGATGCGCACGCCCACCGCGTCGTACACGGCGTTCGCCAGCGCCGGGATCACCGGCAGGAGCGGACCCTGGCCCGCCTCCTTGGCCCCGAACGGCCCCTCGGGGTCCCGCGTCTCCACGAGCAGCGTCGTGATCTCCGGGGTCTCGAGCGTGGTCGGGCTCTTGTACTCGAGCATGGAGGGGATCTTGTGGAGGCCGTGGGGGCGGAAGGCCGACTCCTCCATGAGCGCCTCCCCCAGCGCCATGTAGACCGAGCCCTCCACCTGGCCCTCGACCAGCAGCGGGTTGATCGCGGTCCCCCCGTCGTGGGCGATCCACACCCGCTCGACGCGGACCTCGCCGGTCTCCGGATCGACCTGCACCTCGACCGCGCAGGCCGAGTAGGAGTAGGCAGGGGTGGGACCCACGCCCGCGCCCTTGTAGCGGGCCGCCCGCCGCGGGGGCGTGTAGGAGCCGGCCGCGACGAGGGTGCCGGCCGTCGCCTCGGCCAGGCGCGCCGCCTCGTCGAACGCGAGCCCCCGGGCCGGCTCGCTCTGCACGAAGAGCCGGCCCCCCCGCGTCGCGATCTCGGCCGGCGCGACCTCGAGCTTCCGGGCGGCGGCGTCGACGAGGAGCGTCCGGAGCTTCTCGGCCGCCTCCCTGGCCGCGTTGCCGGTCATGAGGGTGACCCGCGAGGAGTAGGAGCCCAGGTCGACCGGGGTGAGATCGGTGTCCGCGGTCACCACCCGGATGTCCTCCGGCTGGATCCCGAGCACCTCGGCGACCACGTAGGCCAGGACGGAGTCGGATCCCTGGCCGATGTCGGTGGACCCGCAGAACACGGCGACCCCGCCACCGCGGTCGATCTTCACCACGACCCCGGAGTGGGGCAGGTCGTTCCGGTAGATCGGCAGCCCCGCGCCGGACAGGTACGCGGAGGCGGCGAACCCGATTCCCCGCCCGTACGGGAGCTGGCGGAACTTGCGCGTCCACCCGGACGCCTCGACGACGCGGTCGATGCACTCCGGGAGCCCGCAGGTGGTGACGGTCAGGTGGTTGACCGTCCGGCGGTGCTCCGGGACCACGGTGCGCCGCCGCATGGCGGCCGGGTCCAGCGCGAGCTGCTCGGCGATCCGGTCCAGGTGCACCTCCAGGGCGAACCGCGGTTGCGGGGTGCCGTGGCCGCGCTTCGGCCCGCATGGCGGCTTGTTCGTGAACACGCGGCATCCCTCGAACTTGTACCGCGCGACCCGGTAGGTCACGGTCTGGAGTGCGCCCGTGTAGAAGGTCGAGGCGACGCCGTAGGACCCGTAGGCGCCGCCGTCGAGCCACGTCCGGAAGTGCAGCGCCAGGATCTCCCCGTCCCGGCGCACCCCCGAGCGCACCCACATGAGGACGGGGTGACGCCCCCGGTGCGTGTAGAACACTTCCTCGCGAGTGAGCGTCGTCTTGACCGGACGGCCGGTGAGCTGCGCGAGCCGCGCGACCACCATCTCGTGGCTGAACGGATCGGACTTGCCCCCGAACCCGCCGCCGTTCGGGGTGGCGATCACGCGGATCCGGCTCAGCGGCAGCCCCAGCACCTTGCCGAGGGCGCGGTGGACGTAGTGCGGCGTCTGGGTGGAGGACCAGAGGGTGAGCTTCCCGTCGGCGGTCCACTGGGCCACCGCCGCGTGCTGCTCCATCGGGAGATGCGTGTTCCCCTCGAAGAAGAACGCGTCCTCCCGCACCAGGTCGGCCTCCCGGAACCCGTCGGCGACGTCGCCGAACTCGAGCGAGACGAGCTTGTGGACGTTGTGGCCGTCACCGTACTCGTGGATGCGCTCGGTCCCCTCGGCGAGGGCCCGCTCGATCGACATGAGCGGCTCGAGCGGCTCGTAGTCGACGGCGATCAGGCGGGCCGCGCGCTCAGCCGTCTCCTCGTCCACCGCGGCGACGGCGGCCACCGGATCCCCCACGTAGCGCACCTTGTCCCGGCAGAGCGGCTCCTCGTCCTGGCTGACCGGCAGGATCCCGAACCGGACCGGCGGGAAGTCCCGGCCGGTGACCACGGCGTAGACGCCGGGGACCGCCCGGGCCGCGGCGACGTCGACGCGCCGGATGCGGGCGTGCGGGTGCTGGGCCCGGAGGAGCTTCGCGTACGCCATGCGCGGCAGGACGAGGTCGTCGGCGTACCGGGTCTCGCCGGTGACCTTCGCCCAGGCGTCCACCTTCGGCAGGCGGCGGCCCACGACGGCGAGCGGCTCCCGCGCCGCGCCCCCACCGTCGGTCCGGAACACCTCGGTCACGGTCCCTCGGCGACCCCGGGCGCCGCGGCCGCCCCGGCCTCCGGCGCCATGCGCAGGGCGGCGACGGCCACCGCGTCCAGGATCTTCGCGTAGCCCGTGCAGCGGCAGAGATTCCCGGCCAGCGCGACCCGGATGGCCTCCCGGTCCGGCCGCGGGGTTCGCCCGAGGAGCGCGGTCGCGGTCATGAGAATCCCCGGCGTGCAGTAGCCGCACTGGGCCGCTCCCAGCTCCGCGAACGCCTGCTGGAGCGGGTGGAGCCGTCCGTCGCGCCCGAGCCCCTCGACCGTCCGGATCTCGGCGTTCCGGCACGCGACCGCCAGGGCCAGGCAGGACAGCACCGGGAGGCCGTCGACGAGGACCGTGCACGTCCCGCACTCGCCCAGTTCGCAGCCGTGCTTGGTCCCGGTGAGCCCCAGCTCTTCCCGGAGGACCTCGAGCAGCGTGTGGTGGACGGGCACCGCGACCTCGCGCCGCTCGCCGTTGACCACGAGCGCGAGGAGCGTCCGGCCCGCTGCGCCGTCCGGTCTGGATTCAGGATTCATGAACTGGAATTAATGAATACTGAACGCGAGCCCGGCGCGCTGTCAATCCTGGCCCGCCGCCCTCCGACCTCACCCGTCACCGCGCCGGCTCGGCGACGTCACGCGTCTCGCGGTGAGGTGGGACCTCCGCGGGTGCCGGCGGGGCTCCCTGCGGCGACGCTGACCCGACCGCCACGGTCGCGCTCAGCAGCGGCCGGATCGGCACGGCGGGGAGGAAGCCCACGACCGCCAGCAAGAGTTCGTGCACCGGCGGCTCCAGCAGCGGCCGGATCGGCACGGCGGGGAGGAAGCCGGTGCGCGCGAGGGGACCGCTCCCCCGGGCGCCCGGGTGGCCGGCATCCCACCGTGTCGGGGGTGGGGCCGGGCGCCGCGGGAAGACTCTTCCGTGTAGAAACGTTCGGGACCGGTACATCTGGGACGCCGCCCGCGATCGGCCCCGGGTCGGGTCGGGCGGCTGCGAGTGGAATAACGCCCCGGGTGTCGGCGCGTCCGGTCGCCGGCATATCGCTTGCTCAGTGCCCGGCGGCGGCCTGTTCGACAAGGGCAAACCCGCCGCGAGGCGGGGACGCAAAGCCAC
>DASRDR010000197.1:0-2577 GCA_035652475.1 Candidatus Methylomirabilota bacterium
TTCGCCTGCCGCAAGGAGCTGGTCCGGCGGATGCCGGGCCGGCTGGTGGGCGCCACCGTGGACCGGGACGGCCACCGCGGGTTCGTGCTCACCCTCCAGACCCGCGAGCAGCACATCCGGCGCGAGAAGGCGACCTCGAACATCTGCACGAACGTGGCGCTGATCGCGCTGGCGGCCACGATCCACATGGCGCTCATGGGCAAGGACGGTCTCCGGCGCGTCGCCACCCTGTCGACCGCCAAGGCCCACTACGCGGCGGAGACGCTGGGCGGGGTGCCGGGGGTGGCGCCCCGGTTCGCCGCCCCGTTCTTCAAGGAGTTCGTCCTCCGGCTGCCGAGGACGCCGCGGGGCGTGCTGCGGGCGCTCCGGCGGCGGCGCATCCTCGGCGGGATCCCGCTCGGCCCGTTCGACCGGCGGCTCCGCGACTCGATCCTGGTCGCGGTCACCGAGCGGCGCACCCGCGCCGAGATCGACGCCTACGCCGCGGCGCTCGCCGCGGCGGTGGCCTGAACGGAGGCGGCGCGATGGCCGGCTACGACGGCGTGATCTTCGAGCTCTCCGTCCCCGGGCGCGTCGGCTTCTCCCTGCCGGAGCCCGACGTGCCGGAGGCCGACCCGGCCCGGCTCCTCCCCGCCGCGCACCTGCGCCGGACCCCCGCCGCCCTCCCGGAGGTGAGCGAGTTCGACGCGGTCCGCCACTACACGCGGCTGAGCCGCATGAACTACGGGGTCGACACGCACTTCTACCCGCTCGGCTCCTGCACGATGAAGTACAACCCGAAGGTCAACGAGGACATGGCGCGGCTGCCCGGGTTCGCGCGCCTGCACCCCCTGGTCCCCGAGGAGGCGGCGCAGGGCGCGCTCGCGCTGATGGGCGAGCTGGGGGAGATGCTGGCCGAGATCACCGGCATGGACGCCACCTCCCTCCAGCCGGCCGCCGGCGCCCAGGGCGAGCTCACCGGCATCCTGATGATCCGGGCGTTCCACCTCGACCGCGAGGGGCGGCCCCGGCGCAAGGTGCTGGTGCCGGACTCGGCGCACGGCACGAACCCGGCGTCGACGGCCATCGCCGGGTACACGACCGTCCAGATCAAGTCCGAGGCCGGCGGCGAGGTGGACCTCCTCGACCTGGAGCGCCACCTGGACGAGGACGTCGCCGCGCTCATGATCACCCTGCCGAACACGCTCGGCCTCTTCGAGTCGCGCGTGCTCGAGATCACCGAGCTCTGTCACGCCCGGGGCGCCCAGGTGTACATGGACGGGGCGAACCTGAACGCGCTGCTCGGGCTGGTGCGGCCGGGCGATCTCGGATTCGACGTCGTGCACATGAACCTCCACAAGACCTTCACCACGCCGCACGGCGGCGGCGGCCCCGGGGCGGGGCCGGTCGCGTTCAAGGCGCACCTGGCGCCGTTCATGCCGGTCCCGGCGGTGGTGCGGGACGGCTCGGCCTGGCGGTTCGACGAGAAGCGGCCGAGATCGATCGGCAAGGTCCACGCGTTCTGGGGCAACTTCGGGATGCACGTGCGCGCCTACGCGTACATCCGGACGATGGGGCCGGACGGGCTGCGGGCGGTCTCGGAGAACGCGATCCTGAACGCGAACTACATCCGGGCGCGGCTCCTGCCGCACTACGATCTGCCGTACGCCGGGCCGTCGATGCACGAGGTCGTCTTCTCCGCCCGCCGCCAGAAGCAGCACGGCGTGTCGGCGACCGACATCGCCAAGCGGCTCCTCGACCTCGGGTTCTACGCCCCCTCGATCTACTTCCCGCTGATCGTCGAGGAGGCGCTGATGATCGAGCCGACCGAGACGGAGCCGAAGCAGACCCTCGACGCGTTCTGCGACGCGATGATCCAGATCGCCCGCGAGGCGGAGACCGGCGCGGCGTCGGCGCTCGAGGCGCCGGTGACCACGCCGGTGCGGCGGCTCGACCAGACGCGCGCGGCGCGCCAGCCGGAGCTCCGCTGGCGTCCGCCGGAGGCCGGTCGCCCCTGAGCGATCCCGCTCCGGCGGCTCCGGCGCGCTGGCGGCTGCTCGTCACCGAGCCGCTGGACGGCGCGACCAACATGGCCGTCGACGAGGCCCTCCTGCGGGCGCGCATCGCCGGGACCGGCCCGCCCACGATCCGCTTCTACGGCTGGCGGCCGGCGACCCTGTCGCTCGGCTACGCGCAGCCGCTCGCCGGCACGATCGACGTGGCGCGGTGCCGCGCGCTCGGGATCGGGGTGGTCCGCCGCCCCACCGGCGGGAGCGCCCTCCTCCACGAGCCGCCCGAGCGCGAGCTCACGTACAGCGTGGTCGGCCGGGCCGGGGACTTCCCCGGCGCCGACGACGTGCTCGAGACGTACCGGCGCATCGGCGAGGGGCTGGTGGCGGGCCTCCGGCGGCTGGGGGCGGCGGCGGTGCTGGCGCCGCTCGTGCGCCGCCGGGGCCGGAGTCCGGACGCGCCCGCGTTCTGCTTCGCCCGCACGGGCGCCTACGAGGTCGCGGTCGACGGGCGCAAGCTGGTCGGGAGCGCCCAGCGCCGGCAGCGCGGGGCGTTCCTGCAGCACGGGGCCATCGCGCTGGACGCCGA
>DASRDR010000198.1:0-13494 GCA_035652475.1 Candidatus Methylomirabilota bacterium
GCTCGGCATCCTGGGCGACCGCGTGCCGCGCCAGCGCCTCATCGCGGTGGGCGTCGGGGTGTGGAGCCTGGCGACCCTGGTCTCCGGCTTCGCCCGGTCGTACGGGCAGCTGTTCGTCGCGCGCTCGGTGGTCGGGATCGGCGAGGCCTCCTACGGGCCGACCGCCACCGCGATGGTCTCCGACCTATTCCCGCGCGCGCACCGCGGGCTCGTCAACGGCATCTTCAACGCGGCGATCCCGCTCGGCGGCGCGGTCGGCGTGATCCTGGGGGGCCTGGTCGGCACGGCGTTCGGGTGGCGGGCCGCCTTCCTGCTGGTGGGCCTCCCGAGCCTCGCGCTCACCGCCCTCGCCTGGCGGCTCGGCGACCCGCAGCGCGGGGCCCAGGACGGGCTAGGGGCCGCGGCCGGCGCCGGGACCACGGGCATCGTCGACAGCGTCGTCACGCTGTTCCGCACCCCGACCTTCGTGATGGTCTGTGCGGTCGGGATGCTGGTCGCGTTCGCGATCGGCGCGTTCAACCACTGGCTGCCCCTGTACCTCCACCGGGTGAAGCACCTGTCGATCCCCGAGGCGAGCTTCTGGTTCGGCGTCCTGTCCGCGACCGGCGGCCTGGTCGGCGTGATCGCGGGCGGCCTGATCGGCGACGCGCTGGCCCGGCGCACCCCGGCCGGGCACCTCGTCACGATCGGCGTGGGGTTCCTGCTGGCGGCCCCGGCCGGACTGGTCATGATGCTGGCGCCGGGCCGGGCGGTCTTCCTGCCGTCGCTGTTCCTCTCCGTCGCCTCGCTGGTCCTGTACATCGGCAGCGTCAACGCGGTGATCCACAACGTGGTGCACCCGGCGCTGCGGGCGACGGCAATGGCCATCTTCGTGTTCATCGTGAACCTGGGCGGGGCCGCGCTGTCGCCGGCGCTGGTCGGGCTCATCTCCGACCGCCGCCAGTCGCTCCAGACCGCCATGCTCATGCTCCCGGTGCTGGTCTTCTTCGCGGGGCTCATCGCGCTGGGTGCGGCGGGCATGGTCGGGCCGGACATGCGGCGGCTCGCCGGCACGCTCGGGCTCCCGTCCCGGGAGGGCGCGCGCAGTGGGTGAGCCGGTGCGGGTCGGGGATGTCGTCCGGACCCTGCCCGGCCTGCCCGAGCGGCTGGCCGAGGCGCGGCTGGTCGCCGCCTGGCCGGCCATCGCCGGCCCGGGCGGGGGCCGCTCCCGGGCGGAAGGCGTGGACCAGGGCGTGCTCCAGGTGGCCGTCGAGAGCTCGGGCTGGCTGCACCGGCTGACGCTCGAGGAGCCGCGGCTCGCGGCGCGCTGCCGCGAGATCGCGCCGATCCGCGGGATCCGGTTCCGGCTCGCCCCGCCGGGCGAGCGCACGGACGAGGCCGGGCCGCGGGGGCGGCCGGACGGAGGAGAGGAGTACCCATGACGCGGACCCGATGCGGCATCGCCTGCGTGCTCGTCACGCTGCTGGTCCTAGGGTGCGCGGCCGGCCCGGCGCAGGTGGCCTCCGGCCCCGCTGGCGGCGCCGCGCCCGAGCGCGCCCGATCGGCGCCCCCCGACCGGCCGGCCGACCCCCTCGCCTACCTCTATGTGACGCGCGCGCAGTACCACGCCGAGGCGGGCGAGTGGAAGGAGGCGATCGCGGATCTCCGCCTCGCGCTCGACCGGGACCCGAAGACGCCCGAGCTCTGGCACATGCTCGCCCGGTGGCTCGCACGCCAGGGCGCGCCGGCCGAGGGCATCACCGCCCTCAAGCGGGCGATCGGCCTCGATCCCCGCGACGCGGACCTCTACGTCACGCTGGCCGAGCTGCAGCACGCCCAGAAGAACACCGCCGAGGAGACCGCCGCCCTGGAGCAGGCGATCCGGCTCGCCCCCCAGACCGCCGAGCCCTACGAGACGCTGGCGCGCTACGCGGCGGAGCGGAAGGACTACGCAGCGGCGACGACGGCCCTCGAGCGGCTCCTCCAGGTCCAGCCGCAGCACCCGCGCGCCCACTACCTCCTCGGCCGGCTCGCGATCGAACGGGAGGCGTGGGACGACGCGATCGCGCACCTGCAGCGCGCGGTCGAGCTGGATCCCGACCTGGACGGCGCCTGGGCCGCCCTGGCGCTCGTCTACGAGCAGCAGAAGAAGCCAGAGGCAGCGGTGCAGGTCTACCAGCGCGCGATCGAGGCGAACCCGGACAACCCGGGGCTGCGCGACCGGCTCGGCGAGCTCTGGCTCCGCCTCGGGAAGCTGGGCGACGCCGGCGAAGCGTTCCAGGCGCTGGCCGACCAGATCCCGAACGACCCGCGGGTGTGGATGAAGCTCGGAGCGGTGCTCTACGAGGAGAAGAGCTACGACCGCGCGATCGAGGCGTTCCGCCGGGTGCTGCTCATCGAACCCTCCAACCTCCGCGCGCGCTTCTACCTCGCGTCGTGCTACCTCGACGGCGGCCGGGAGGCCGAGGCCCTGGAGACGCTGCAGGAGGTGCTCAAGGCCGACCCGAAGAACGTCGACGCGCGCATCCAGCTCGGATTCCTCCACAGCCGGGCCAAGCGGTTCGACCAGGCGGTGAGCGTCCTGACCGAGGCGGCCAACCTGGACCCCCGCCGGCCGGAGATCTTCCTGTACCTCGGCATGGCGTACCACCGGGCGAACGAGTACGAGCGGGCGATCCGGGCGTACCAGGAGGGCCTGGCGCTCGAGGACGGGAACAAGGACCTGCACTTCCAGCTCGGGGTCACGTACGAGAAGCAGGGGAAGTTCGACGCCGCGGTCGCCGAGTTCCGCCGGGTGATCGCGCTCGATCCCAAGCACGCCGAGGCGTACAACTACGTCGGGTACATGTTCGCCGAGAAGGGCGTGCGCCTGGACGAGGCCGAGCAGCTCATCCAGAAGGCGCTCGAGCTCGAGCCGAACAACGGCTACTACATCGACAGCCTCGGCTGGGCGTACTACCAGCAGGGGCGGTACGCCGACGCGGTGCGGGAGCTCCGGCGGGCGGTCGAGCTGACCCGCGAGAAAGAGGACGCGGTCATCTTCGAGCACCTCGGTGACGCCTACCTGAAGACGGGCGACAACCAGGCCGCGCTCGCCGCCTGGGAGAAGTCGCTCCAGCTCGACCCCGCGAACGAGGCGATTCGCCAGAAGGTCCACCGGGCCCGCCAGCAGCTGGAAGGCCGGAAGTAGTGCCGGGCGGGCGGCGCGGCGCGGCCGCCCGCGCGACGTTCCGGCTCGCAGTGGCGCTCGGGCTGGGCGCCTGCGCGGCGGTCCCGCCCACGCCCACCCCGGCGCCGCCGGCGCCGGGCGGGTCGGCGCAGGTCTCCGACATCCTGCGCGGCTGGGCGAACGAGTGGGACGCGTTCCAGGGCCTCCGCGCAGCCGTGGACCTCACCGTGACGAACCGGCGGGGCACCCGTCGGGTGTCAGCCGTGCTGCTCCTCTCCCGCACGTCGCTCCGGATCGAGGTCGCGACCCCGTTCGGGCTGCCTGCCGTCGTCGGCACGGCGGGCCCGGAGGGGGTCACGGTCTTCCGGGTGCTCGAGCGCGAGGCCCAGGTGGGCGCCGCCACGCCCGAGGTCGTCGCCCACTGGCTCGGCGTGCCGCTCCCCCCGGAGATGCTGATCCGCCTCCTCGTCGGGAACGTGCCGCCGCCGGAGCCCGAGGCCGCCGCGCTCGAGGCCGCGGCGCCGCCGCGCCTGGCCTGGTCGTCGGGCGCCGCCCGGTACCAGGCCTGGGTCGGGCCCGAAGGGCACCCCACCCGGCTCGTGGTGGACAGCGAGGGGCAGGAGCGCCTGCAGGCCGAGTTCGAGCGGGCGGCGACCGGGGAGCTCCTCGGCCTCCGGCTGGCGGCACCGGCCCGGCGCGGCGAGGTGACGCTCCGGTACCTGTCGGTCGAGCCGGGGCCGGTCCCGCCCGAGGCGTTCCAGCTGGCGCTGCCCGCGGACGTCCGCGTGCAGCCGATCGATTGACACGAAACCCTCGCGATGCTAGCGTTTTCCGCGTTGAGCGGGGCCCGCGTCGTGGTGCGCGCCCGAGCCAAGGTGAACCTGGGCCTCGAGGTGCTCGGGCGGCGGCCCGACGGGTACCACGAGCTCCGTTCGGTCATGTGGGCCATCGAGCTGGCCGATCGCGTCGTCCTCGAGGGGAGCGCCCCGGGGATCGCGCTCGAGTGCGAGGCGCCCGACGTGCCACCGACCACCGATAACCTCGCCTGGCGCGCCGCGGACCTCCTCCGGCGGGAAATCGCCGGCCCGGGCGGCGTGCGGATCCGGATCGACAAGGCGATCCCGGTCGGGGCGGGGCTCGGCGGCGGCTCGGCGGATGCCGCGGCGGTCCTGCTCGGGGCTGCGCGGCTCTGGCGAGCCCGTCTGGGGCGGGAACGGCTCGCGCGGCTGGGGACCACGCTCGGCATGGACGTCCCGTTCTTCCTCGGACGCAGCCCGGCGCTGGCCCGAGGGCGGGGGGAGACGCTCCGGGCGCTGACACCGGCGACCGACATCCCGCTCGTGCTGGTGAGCCCGGGGATCCCGCTGGCGACCCGCGAGGTCTATGCGCGCGTGGAACCGGCGGACTACGGCGACGGCCGGGCGATCGGCGCGCTCGTCCGCGCACTCGGCGGCGGGGTCGAGGCGATCGCCGCCCGGGTCACGAACGGGCTCGAGCGTGCTGCGGAGCGGCTGTGGCCGGGCCTGGCCGAGGTGAAGGCCGCGCTGCTGGAGGCGGGCTGCCTGGCGGCGGTCATGTCCGGCAGCGGATCCGCGGTGGTGGGCCTCGCCCCGACCCCGCGCGCCGCGCGCGGGATCCGGGACCGCCTCGCCGGGGGACCGTGGCGGGTGTGGGCGACGCGGACGGTCTCCGGGCCGGCGCTCACGATGGAGACCGGGGCGCGAGCGGACCGGCGACGGCCCGGGAGCGCGAGCGCAAACGACCTGGGGCGTCGCCAAGCGGTAAGGCGCGGGACTTTGGATCCCGTATTCGGAGGTTCGAATCCTCCCGCCCCAGCCAATCGCACGGGCGGCGGGCCCGCCGGCGCGGGCCCGGCCGGGGAGCGTGAGCTGCAATGCCGTACCAGCTGAAGCTCTTCTCGGGTAACGCCCACCGCGGGCTCGCCGAGGAGATCGCCGCCTGCCTGGGCTTGCCGCTCGGCCAGGCGGAGGTCTCCCGGTTCTCCGACGGCGAGGTGTTCGTGCAGCTGAACGAGAACGTCCGGGGCGCCGACGTGTTCATCGTGCAGCCGACGTGCCCCCCGGTGAACGACACTCTGATGGAGCTCCTGGTGATGCTGGACGCGGTCAAGCGCGCCTCGGCCCAGCGGGTCACCGCGGTCCTCCCCTACTACGGCTACGCCCGGCAGGACCGCAAGGTCCAGCCGCGGGTCCCCATCTCCGCCAAGCTCGTGGCGGACCTCCTGACCGCGGCCGGCGCCGAGCGCCTGCTGGCGCTCGATCTCCACGCCGGACAGATCCAGGGCTTCTTCGACATCCCGGTCGACCACCTCTTCGCCGCGCCGGTGGTGATCGACTACCTGGCGAACCGCGGGCTCGCCGACCTGGTCGTCGTCTCCCCGGACGCGGGGGGCGTGGAGCGCGCGCGGGCGATCGCCAAGCGGCTCCACGCCGGGCTGGCGATCATCGACAAGCGGCGCGACGGCCCGAACGTGGCCGTCTTCATGCACCTGATCGGCGACGTCAAGGGCAAGGACGCGGTGATCATCGACGACATGATCGACACGGCCGGCACCCTGGTCCAGGCCGCCGACGCCCTGAAGCGCGAGGGCGCGCGCCGGATCCTCGCCTGCGGCGTGCACCCGGTGCTCTCGGGCCCGGCGATGGCGCGCATCGAGGGCGCGCCCCTCGAGGAGGTCGTCGTCACCAACTCGATCCCGCTCGGCCCCGACAAGCAGCACCCGAAGATCACGGTCCTCTCGGTGGCGCCGCTCCTCGCGGAGGCGATCCGGCGCATCCACGACGAGGAATCGGTCTCCACCCTGTTCGTGTAGCGCCCCGGGCGCCCAAGGAGATTCCGTCATGAACATCCGCGAGCTGTCCGTCCAGCCCCGCGCGGCGACCGGCAAGGGCGCCGTGGGGCGCCTCCGTCGGCGCGGCCTCGTCCCCGCGATCCTCTACGGCGGCGGGCAGAGTCCGCTGCCGCTCGAGGTCTCCCCCGTCGAGGTGCAGCGGACGCTGCACGCCCGCGCGGCCGGGGGCGTGCTGGTCCATCTCCGCCTGCCCGGGGAGGCGGAGCCGCGGACGGCGGTCGTCCGCGACCTTCAGTTCGACCCCGTCCGCGACGCGCTGCTGCACGTCGACTTCCAGGCCGTGCGGATGGACGAGGAGATCACCGTCGAGGTGCCGATCCACGTGGTCGGGGAAGCGGCCGGAGTCAAGGAACAGAGCGGGATCCTGGCGCTCCTCCTGCGCGCCGTCGAGGTGGCCTGTCTGCCGTCGCTGATCCCGGAGCGGATCGACATCGATGTCTCGCCGCTTCGCATCCACGACGTGCTGACCGTGGCGGATCTCCGCCTGCCGGAGGGCGTCCGGGTCACGACCGCGTCCACCCAGCCCCTGGTCACGGTGACGCCGCCGATGGCCGAGGAGGTCGCCGTCCCGGCGGCCGCGGCCGTCGCCGAGCCCGAGGTGGTCACCGAGCGCAAGCCGAAGGAGAGCGAGGAGGAAGCCAAGGGCAAGGAGGAAGGCAAGGGCAAGAAGTAGCGGGCCCGGCGCCGCGGAGCGGGCGGTGCCGGCCCGGCCCACGTGGTGGACGGGGGCGCGCGACCCGCGTCGGTGGTCGTCGGGCTCGGGAACCCCGGCCCGGCGTACGCAGGGACGCGGCACAACGTCGGCCACCTGGTCGTCGAGCAGCTCGCCCGTCGCCTGGGCGCCCCGTTCCGGCGGGTCGGAGCGGCGCAGATCGCGGACGCCGTGTGGCGCGGGGTGCCGCTGGCCCTGGTGAAGCTTCTCGCGGTCATGAACGCGAGCGGCCCCGCTCTCGCCGAGGTCCTGCGGGCGCTCGGCGCCGACCGGACGGCGCTCGTCCTGGTCCACGACGACATCGACTTGCCGTTCGGGACGGTGCGGACCCGGCTGCGCGGCCGTTCGGCGGGCCACCGCGGGCTGGCGTCGGTGCTCGAGACGCTCGGGACCACCGACGTCCGCCGCGTGAAGGTGGGGGTCGGCCGGCCCGCGACCAAGGGGGAGGTCTCCGACTGGGTCCTGGCCCCGTTCGCCCCCGAGGAGCGGCAGGTTCTCCCGGACGTCCTCGACCGCGCGGCCGACGCCGCGCTGGCGTTGACGGGCGTCGCCCCGCCCTGACCGCGTCCGGCCCGCGCTCCGGAGGGCCGCGCGCGTGGACACCGCCAGGGGCCCGTGGTATAAGCTATGCGTTTACCCAGGCGTGTGCCCAGTGATTCGACGGAAGGGGGGACGCGCACGTGACGAAGGTCATCGTGGAGCCCGACGAGTCCTTCGAGAGCGCCCTCAAGCGCTTCAAGAAGCAGTGCGAGAAGGCGGGGCTCCTCTCCGAACTGAAGAAGCGGCAGCACTACGAGAAGCCGAGCGTCCGGCGGAAGCGCAAGGCGCTGGCGGCCCGCAAGAAGGCGAAGCGACGGGAGCGTTACCAAGACTAGTCGCTGCGGTGGACGGTCCGTCGAGGTGCAGTTGACCCGCGGCGACCTCCTGGGGTGGACCTCCTTCCGTGATCTGCTCGCCCGCTTCACGGCGACCGCGCCGGGGCGGGATCGCGCACTCACCCTCGACCCCCACCGGGACCTGGCGGCCGTCCAGGCCGCCCTGACCGAGACCACCGAAGCGCGTGGCGCGCGGCGCGCCGAGGGGCCCCCGCCCTGGCCGGTCGCGGCGGACGTCCGTCCGATCCTCGCCGAGGCCGCCCCGGCCGGGGCCGTGCTGGACGGCCCGGCGCTGGCGGCCCTCGGGGCCATGCTGGCCGGCGCCGCGCGGCTGGCGGTGTACGGCGCGCGGATCGCCGGGGTCGCGCCGGGCCTGGCGGCGACCTGGGCCGCCCTACCGACGTGCCCCGCCCTGGCCGAGACTCTCCGCCGCGCCCTCGATCCCGACGGGCGCCTGACCGATGAGGCGAGCCCCCGGCTGCGCGCGCTCCGGCGGCAGCTCGGCAGGCACCGCGCCGAGCTCCGGTCGCGGCTCGAGCGCCTGCTCGAGCAGCCGGCGCTGGCGCCCGCCCTCCAGGACCGCTACGTCACCGTCCGCAACCAGCGCTACGTCGTCCCCGTCCGGGACGACGCCCGCCGCGCCGTCCGCGGGATCATCCACGACCGCTCGCAGAGCGGGGCGACCGTGTTCGTCGAGCCGGAGGAGATGATCCCCCTCAACAACGAGCTGACCCGGCTCACGCTGGAGGAACGTGACGAGGAGCGGCGGCTGCTCGCCGCGCTCACCGACGCGGTCCGCGGGAACGGGCCGGCGCTCGCGGCGCTGATCGACGGCCTCGGTCGGCTCGATCTCGTCTTCGCGCGCGCGGCGCTCGCGGAGCGACTCGACGCGAGCGAGCCCGAGGTCGGCCCGGGCGGCGACCTGGAGCTCCGGGAGGCGCGCCATCCGCTCCTGGTCGCCCAGCGGTGGGCGGCCGAGCCCCCCGGCGCGGCCACCCCGGTCGTTCCGGTCGACCTCCGGCTGCCGGCCGATCGGCCGGGGCTCGTCATCAGCGGGCCCAACGCGGGCGGGAAGACGGTCGCGCTGGAGACGTGCGGCCTCCTCGTGCTGATGGCGCAGGCCGGGTGCCATCTGCCCGCCGCGCCGGGCAGCCGGGTGCCGCTCTGCGACCGCGTGCTGGCCGTGATCGGCGACGAGCAGAGCCTGGCTCGGGACCTCTCGACGTTCTCCTCGTTCGTCGCCCAGGTGAACGACATCCTCGCGGTGGCCCGGCCCGGGGTCCTGGTCCTCCTGGACGAGCTCGGCGCCGGCACGGACCCGGCCGAGGGCGCGGCGATCGGCGCGGCGATCCTGGAGGCGTTCCTCGACCGCGGGGCGCGCGTCGTCGCGACGACCCACCTGGATCCCCTCAAGGTGTTCGCGCAGGTCGAGCCGCGGCTGCAGAACGCGACGGTCGCGTTCGACGCCGATCGGCTCGAGCCAACCTTCCGGCTGGAGTACGGGCGTCCGGGACCGAGCCACGCCCTCGCGATCGCCGCGCGGCTCGGGATGCCGCCCGCGGTGGTCGATCGCGCGCGGGCGCACGTGGGCGAGCAGAGCCGGCGGCTCGAGACGCTCCTCGCCACCCTCGAGGCGCGCGTCCGCGACACCGATGCCCGCGCCGCGGAGACCGCCCGCCGCGAGGCCCAGGCGGCGGCTGCACTGGCCGAGGCGCGCCGGACGGCGGAGGAAGCCGGGGCCGAGGCGGCCCGGCTGCGGCGCGAGGCCGAGGCCGACGCCCGGGCGCTCCTGGCCGAGGCGCGGCGACGCGTCGGCCACGAGCTCGACCGGCTCAAGGCCGACGAGGCCCACCGACGGCGCGAGGCGTACGCCGCCTACCGGAACCTCCGGGTCGCCGAGGCGGCGGCGGCGCCGGCGCCCGCGGCGTCAGCCGGGCCGGCCCCGGCCGGCGAGGTCCAGCTGCGCGGCGTGGGGCTCCGCGGGCGCGTCGTCGCCGAGACGGACGACACGGTCACCGTCCAGGCCGGGCGACTCACGGTCCGGGTCGCCCGGAGCGAGATCGAGCCCGCCGCCGCAGGCCCGGGACCGGCCGGCCCCTCCGTCCGGGCGCCGGTGCGGGAGGACGCGCCGCGGGAGCTCTTCCTCCTCGGCTTCACGAGCGACGAGGCGCGCGTCGCCGTCGACAAGTTCCTGGACGACGCGGCGCTGGCCGGCCACCTCGAGGTCCGTCTGGTGCACGGGAAGGGAACCGGCACCCTCCGGCGCGCGGTGGAGGCCGTGCTGCGCGGGCACCCTCTGGTCACGGCATTCCACCTGGCCGAGGCGCCCGCCGGCGGCGCCGGGGTCACGGTCGCCCGGCTCGAGCCGGCCCAGGGCGAGCGCGCGCCGGCCCGGTCCGGCCGCGGCGCGCCGGCGCGGCGGGCGCGCCGATGACGACCGGGGCGGCCGCCGGACTCGTGTCGGCCGCCCGCCCCGCCCCGGTCCGGGCCGCGGCATGAAGTTCGGCCCCGAGATCCTGGACGAGATCCGGAGCCGCGTCGACCTGGTCGCGCTCATCGGCGACGTCGTGCCGCTCAAGCGTGCCGGCGAGCGGTGGAAGGGCCTCTGTCCCTTCCACCAGGAGAAGACGCCGTCCTTCACGGTCAACCCGAAGCTCGGCATCTTCCACTGCTTCGGCTGCCACGCCGGGGGCGACGCGTTCGAGTTCCTGCGGCGGCACGACCGGCTGGACTTCCCCGAGGCGGTGCGCCTCCTGGCCGAGCGCGCCGGGGTCGCGCTGCCGGGGAGGGAGCAGTCCCGCGAGGCGGGCGCCCGCGACGGGCTCTATGCCGTCCTAGAGTGGGCGGCCGGCCAGTTCGAGCGCTGGCTCTGGGACGACGAGGCCGCCGCTCGCGCGCGGGGATACCTGGAAACGCGCGGGATCGCGCGCGAGACGGCCCGCGCCTTCCGGCTCGGGTACGCGCCGGAGGGGTGGGATCACCTGCTCGCCGCCGGTCGGCAGGCGGGGCACCCGGCCGAGGCGCTCCTGGCCGCCGGGCTCCTCCTGCCCCGCCAGTCGGGGGGGGGCCACTACGACCGGTTCCGCGGACGGCTCATCTTCCCGATCGCGGACACCCAGGGGCGCGTGATCGCCTTCGGCGGCCGCGGCCTGGGCGGCGAGGAGCCGAAGTACCTGAACTCCCCGGAGACGCCGGTCTACCAGAAGGGCCAGACGCTCTACGGCATCCACCGGGCCCGCGAGCCGATCGCCGAGGCGCGGCGCGCGCTCCTGGTCGAGGGCTACGTCGATTGCGTCATGGCGCACCAGCACGGGCTCCGCGAGACGGTGGCCGTCCTCGGGACCGCGCTGACGGCGGCGCAGCTGGCGCTCCTTCGCCGTTACGCCGACGAGGCGATCCTCTTCTTCGACGCCGACCGGGCCGGCCAGGAGGCGGCCCGCCGGGCGGAGGACCTGCTGGAGCGGTCGAGCGACCCGCAGTGGTGGGCGCTCTCCCGCCGGCCCGACACGCTCGCCCGGCGGGGGCTCCGCCTCAAGGTCGCGACCTTGCCGGCCGGACACGATCCGGACACCTTCCTCCGCGCCGAGGGCCGCGCGGCGTTCGACGAGCGGTGCCGGGCGGCGCGCAGCGTGCTCCTGTTCGCGCTCGAGCGCGTGCTGGCGGAGGAGGCGACGACCGGCGCGCGCGGCCGCGCCACCGGGATCGCCCGGGTGGCGCTGATGCTCTCCAAGGTGCACGACGCCGACGAGGCCATCGAGCTCGGGCGCGAGGCCGCCCGGCGGCTCGGGATCGACCCGAGCGACCTGTGGCTCCAGGCCCAGCGGCTGGCCGAGGCGACCGCCCGGCCCCCGGCGCCGCCGAGCGCCACGCCCGCAGCGAGCGAGGTCCCGTGGGTGGAGCGCGATCTCTGCCAGCTCCTCCTGCAGGTCCCGGCCGCCCGGGAGGCGCTCCTCGCGCTGATCGATCCGGCCGCGGTCGCCCACCCCGCGGCGCGCGCCATCCTGGCCGCGCTCCAGGCCCACCCCGGCGTCCCGCCGGAGGCGCTCGGCCACCGGCTCGAGGACGACGCCGCGCGCGGCCTGCTCGCGCGCTGGCTGGTCGAGGAGCGCGAGTGGGGAGACGGCGCGGCCGAGGTGGCCGCCATGCGCCGACGACTCGAACGCCAGCACGCGCACCGTCGCGTGCGCGCCATCACCCAGGCGATCGCCCGCTCCGAGGCCGCGGGGGCGCCCGACGTGGCGGAGCTCCAGGCCGCCCTTCGGGAAGAGGCGCGCCGGCTCCGCACAGGAGGCATCGCGTGATCCCCGAGCTTCCCGAGTCCCAGGACGGAGGACGTGCGTTCATGAGCGAGGACCCGAAGCTCGAAGAGCTTGACAAGCTCATCTCGACGGGCAAGCAGAAGGGCTACGTCACCTACGACGAGCTGAACGACGCCCTGCCCACCGACCTGGTGTCGCCCTACCAGATGGACGACATCATGCTGATGTTCGGGGCGATGGACATCGACGTCGTCGACGCTGCCAAGGCGCCCCGCCTCGCCAACGAGATCGAGGACTCGCTCGACGAGCGCGAGGAGGCGACCCCTCCAGAGCCGGGCGAGCCGATCGACCTCTCCCCGGGTCCGATCGGGCGCACCGAGGACCCGGTGCGGATGTACCTCCGCGAGATGGGCCGGGTGTCGCTGCTGACGCGCGAGGGCGAGATCGCGCTGGCCAAGCGGATCGAGGAGGGGAAGGAGGGCGTCACCCGGGCGGTGATGTCGACCAACCTGGCGAAGCGCGAGTTCCAGGAGCTCCGGGACGGGTTGCGCAAGGCCCGGATGTCGGTCCGCGACATCATCGACATCTCCGACGAGGAGTTCGCGGAGGAGAAGGAGCCCGAGCTGGTCCGCGGCGTCCTGGTCTCGCTGGGGCACGTCGACCGGCTGCTGAAGGATGTCCAGCAGCTCCAGCGCGAGCAGCGCAAGTACCGGCCCCGGCACCCCCGGCGCCAGAAGCTCGACCTGAGCCTCCGCGTCAAGCAGGAGAAGCTCTTCGCGATGCTGCGCGAGATGGCGCTCCACCCCGGCGTCATCGAGCGGCTCGCCACCCGCCTCAAGCAGATGGTCCTCAAGGTCCAGCGGGCCGAGCACGAGATCCGCCTCTGGAGCGACCCCGACAAGGGGCGCCCCGAGGAGTTCGAGGCCTTCTTCCGGTCGCTGGACGACGCCGAGGACTCCGACCTGCTGAACACCGCCGCAGACCGCCGCCTGCCGCCCCGCGAGCGCTGGAAGCGCTACGCGGAGCGCAAGATCAAGCGGGTCGAGCAAGAGGCCGAGGCGCGGGTCGACGAGCTCAAGCGGATCGTCCGCGTGATCCGCCAGGGCGAGGAGAAGGCAGCCCAGGCCAAGAAGGAGATGGTGGAGGCGAACCTCCGCCTCGTGATCTCGATCGCGAAGAAGTACACCAACCGCGGCCTCCAGTTCCTCGACCTCATCCAGGAGGGGAACATCGGGCTCATGAAGGCGGTCGACAAGTTCGAGTACCGGCGAGGGTACAAGTTCTCGACCTACGCCACCTGGTGGATCCGGCAGGCGATCACCCGGGCGATCGCCGATCAGGCCCGCACCATCCGCATCCCCGTCCACATGATCGAGACCATCAACAAGCTGATCCGCACGTCCCGGCAGCTGGTGCAGGAGCTCGGGCGCGAGCCGTCCCCGGAGGAGATCGCCGCCAAGATGGACGTGCCGGTCGAGAAGGTGCGGAAGGTCCTGAAGATCGCCCAGGAGCCGATCAGCCTCGAGACGCCCATCGGCGAGGAGGAGGACAGCCACCTCGGCGACTTCATCGAGGACAAGCAGGTCGTCTCGCCGGTGGAGTCGATCATCGGCCTGTCGCTCCGCGAG
>DASRDR010000199.1:0-3512 GCA_035652475.1 Candidatus Methylomirabilota bacterium
GGCCGAGACCGCCATCGCCATGGCGAGGTACGACTTCCCGGTCCCGGCCGGGCCGATCCCCACCACGATGTCGTGGGCCCGGATCGCCTCGATGTACCGCTTCTGGGTGAGCGTCTTCGGCGTGATCTGCTTCTTGCGCGACGGGACCGAGATCGCGTCGAGGAAGATGCTCTTGAGGTCCGCGCCGTCGTCCTCGGCCAGCACCCGGAGCGCGGCCCGCACGTCCGAGGCCTGCACCGGCAGGCCGGCCGCGATCCGCGCGGTCAGCTCCTCGACGATCCGCGCGCCGCGCGCGACCTGGCGCTCGTCGCCGCGGAGCGTGATCTGGTTGCCGCGGGCGACGATGCGGAGGGCCAGCTCGGCCTCGAGCAGCCGGATGTTCTCGTCGTTGCGCCCGAGCAGGGGGGCCAGGTCGGCCTCGGAGGGGAGGGTGATCCGCTGGGTCGTGGGCTCAGACACGCGGCGGGCTCGGCGCCTCCCTCACACTCTTCGCGTATCACACGGCCCGCGGGCTGTCAATTTTCGGGCCGGTGCCAGCCGGAGCGGGCCGGCCGCCGGGTGTCCGGCCCGGCCGGCTCGACCGCGGCCAGGGGGCATCCCGGCCGGACGCGTGGAGGTTCAGCGCGCCGACGCGTCGCCCGGGCCGGCGCCCTCGCCCTCGGGCGCGACGAGCGCGATCCCCAGCTCCGCCAGCTGGCGCGGCTGCACGGGCGCCGGGGCATCAGTGAGGGGACAGGTGCCCTTCTGCGTCTTCGGGAACGCCATGACGTCCCGGATCGAGTCCACCCCCGCCAGGATCGCCGTGAGCCGGTCCAGCCCGAACGCGATGCCGCCCATCGGGGGGGCCCCGTACTCGAGCGCCTCCAGGAGGAACCCGAACTTCGCCCGCGCCTCCGCCTCCCCGATCCCGAGCAGCTCGAACACCCGCTGCTGGAGCGCGCGGGAGTGGATCCGGATCGAGCCCCCGCCGATCTCCTGGCCGTTCAGGACCAGGTCGTAGGCCTTGGCCCGCGCCGCGCCGGGATCCGTCAGTCCACGCTCCGCGTCCGCGTCGCGGGGCGCGGTGAAGGGGTGGTGCATGGCCTCCCACCGCCCCTCGTCGGCGTTCCACTCGAAGAGCGGGAAGTCCAGCACCCACGCGAGCTCGTAACCCGAGGCCGGCACGAGGCCCAGCCGGTGCGCCAGCTCCACCCGGAGCCGGCCCAGCGCCGTCGCGGCCACGATCGGCCGGTCGGCGACCAGGAGCACCACGTCCCCGGGCCTCGCGCCGGTGCGGTCGACCAGGGCCGCCCGGAGCGGCTCCAGGTGACGGGCGGCCGGGCTCTGGAGCGCGCCGTCGCCGAGCCGCACCCAGACGAGGCCCCGGGCCCCCGCGCCCATGGCCCGCTCGACGAGGTCGTCGAGGTCCTTGCGGGAGAAGCCGCCCCCCGGGACGGTCAGGCCCTGCACGATGCCGCCCCCCTCGACCGCGTCCGCGAAGACCCGGAACGGCCCGCCGCGGAAGACGTCGGAGCAGTCGACCAGCTCCAGGCCGAAGCGGAGGTCCGGCTTGTCGGATCCGTAGCGGCGCATCGCCTCGTCCCAGGACAGCCGCCGGAACGGGCGTGGCAGCTCGATGCCCCGGGCGCGCCGGAAGATCGCCGCCACCAGCCCTTCCATCAGGGGCAGGAAGTCGTCACGATCGAGGAACGCGGTCTCGATGTCGATCTGCGTGAACTCGGGCTGCCGATCGGCGCGGAGATCCTCGTCGCGGAAGCACCGGACGATCTGGAAGTAGCGCTCGAGGCCCGCCACCATCAGGATCTGCTTGAAGAGCTGGGGCGACTGCGGGAGCGCGTAGAAGGTCCCCGGGGTCAGCCGGCTCGGGACCAGGAAGTCCCGCGCCCCCTCGGGGGTCGAGCGGGTCAGCATCGGCGTCTCGACCTCGACGAACCCCTGCTCGTGGAGGTAGTCCCGCGTCGCGCGGCAGACCTGGTCGCGCAGGAGCAGGTGGCCGAGCATCACCGGCCGCCGCAGGTCGAGGTACCGGTACCGGAGCCGCAGCGGTTCGACGGTGTCCTGCGACTCGTCGAGCGGGAACGGCAGGGGCCTGGCCTCGTTCAGGATCCGCAGCTGCCGGACGACCACCTCGATCTCGCCGGTCGGCAGCGCCGGGTTCACCGTGCCGGGCGGGCGCCGGGCGACCGTGCCCTCGACGGCCAGCACGAACTCGGCGCGGACCCGCCCGGCCAGCGCGTGGGCGGCCGGATCCTCCGCCGGGTTGAACACCAGCTGGGTGAGCCCCTCGCGGTCGCGCAGGTCGACGAAGATCAGCCCGCCGTGATCCCGGCGCCGGAACGCCCAGCCCATGAGCGTCACCTCGCGCCCGGCGTCGCCGGCCCGGAGCGCGCCGCAGGAGTGCGTCCGGCGCCAGCCGCCGGGCGCGTCCGTCATGCGCCGCCCCCGGGCGCCGCCGACGTCCCCGCAGCGAGCCACCGGACCGCCGGCTCCCCCGTCGGCGAGACGGTCGCCAGACCCTGGAACCCCTGGGCGACGAGGGTCGCCGGGCGCACGGCCCGGCCGCGCGGCTCCAGCGAGACCAGGTGACCCCCGGCGCGCAGCTGGCGCGCCGCCCGCAGGACCCGGGCCAGATCGTCCGCAGCGGGGTCGAAGAGCAGGGCGATGCGTCGCTCGCGCGGCACGGCCCTCGCGGGCCGCTCGCTCAGGATCGCGACGACCCGCTCGAAGCCGATCGAGAACCCCGTCGCGGGGACGTCGCGGCCGAGGAGCTTCCCGATCATCCGGTCGTAGCGCCCGCCGCCGGCGATGGAGGACGGAAACGCCGCCGACGTGATCTCGAAGATCGGCCCCGTGTAGTACGACATCCCGCGGACCAGCGTGGCGTCGAACCCGATCCGGACCCGGCCGGCCGCCTCCGCCTCGACCGCGCGAAGGATCCGCGCCACCATCTCGAACGCCGCCGGATCCCCGTGGCCGCCCAGCCGCGCGCGCAGATCGTCCACCCCGCGGGCGGCGTCGAGCCCGCCGAACAGGTCCAGCATGCGGGCGACGGCGCCGGCCGGATGTCCGGCCCGCTCGAGCTCCGCCCCGACCGCGGTCGCCGGGAGCTTGCCCCACTTGTCCAGCGTGATGAACACGCCGTCGTACCGGGCCGGCTCGAAGCCGCACCAGGCCGCCATGGCGACCAGGAGGCGACGGTCGTTCAGCCGGACCGTGAGCCCGGGCAGACCGAGGGCGGCCAGCGCCTCCGTGGTCGCCAGGATCAGCTCGACCTCGGCGACCTCGGTGGCGACCCCGAGGATGTCGATGTCGCACTGGGTGAACTGCCGGTACCGGCCGCGCTGGGGGCGCTCGGCGCGCCACACCGGACCGATCTGGACCGCCTTGAGCGGCGTCGGCAGCACGCCGGCGTTGTGCGCGTAGTACCGGGCCAGCGGCACGGTCAGGTCGAACCGGAGCCCGAGGTCCACCAGGTCCGCCTCGCCGGTCGCCGCGTGGAGGTCGAGCTTCTC
>DASRDR010000200.1:0-18689 GCA_035652475.1 Candidatus Methylomirabilota bacterium
GGCTCCAGCCGCCGTCGGCGGCCCACCCGTTCGGCACCGACCAGTTCGGGCGCGACACGCTCTCCCGCGTCATGCGGGGGGCGATCGCCTCGCTCCGGGTTGGCGCGGTCGCGGTGGCGATCGGGCTCGCGGCGGGGGTCGTGCTCGGGCTGGCCGCGGGGTGGGCGGGGGGGTGGGTCGACGAGGCGCTGATGCGGGTGATGGACGCGGTCTACGGTTTCCCGGCCGTGCTCTCGGCGCTCTTGCTGGCCGCGGCGTTCGGCCCGGGCGTGCTCCTCAGCATGGTCGCGGTCGGGCTCGCCTACGTCCCGGCGTTCGCCCGCCTCACCCGGGCCCAGGTCCTGACGCTCCGGGAACAGGAGTTCGTCGCGGCCGCGCGGGCGCTCGGGGGCTCGGACCTCTGGCTGCTCGTGCGCCACGTGCTCCCGAACACGGTGTCCCCGCTGGTCGTCCAGGCGACGATCTCGTTCCCGCTGGCGATCCTCGCCGAAGCCGCCCTGTCCTACCTGGGACTCGGGACCCAGCCACCGTATCCCTCGTGGGGGCTCATGCTCCGGGAGGCCCAGAGCTTTCTCGCGCTCTCGCCGTGGTTCGCGATCTTCCCGGGCGCGGCGATCGCGGCGGCCGTGCTGGGGTTCAACCTCCTGGGCGACGGCCTCCGCGACCTGCTCGATCCCCGGACGGCCTGATCCCCGGACGCCGCCCGCGCCGGGGAGCGGAGCGCCCGCCGCCGCGCCGCGCGGCGGCACGGGTCCAGCCCCCGGTCCTCGACCCCCATCAGCCGGCACCGGGGACCGGACCCGCTCCGCGGCGGGACCCGGTCGGGGCGGGCCCCGGGGCCCCCTCGCGTCTCAGTCCGGCGGGGGGGCGCCCTCGTCGAGGAGGAAGCCGGCCTTGACCAGGTGGCCGAGGATCCGGCGGGCGTTGTCCTCCGGCGCGCAGTCGGTGGTGGTGAGCCGCAGCTCGGGATCGAGCGGCGGCTCGTAGGGGTCGTCGATCCCGGTGAAGCCCCGGATCTCGCCCCGGCGCGCCTTCGCGTACATGCCCTTCGCGTCGCGCTGCTCGCAGACCTCGAGCGGCGTGTCGACGAAGACCTCGACGAACCCAGGCTCGCCCACCATCTCCCGGACGTGCTGCCGCGTCGCGCGGTAGGGGCTCACGGCCGCGCAGATCACCGCGCCGTGGTGCCGCACGATCTCGGCCGCCACGAAGCCGATCCGCGAGATGTTGGCGTCGCGGTCCTCGCGGCTGAAGCCCAGGCCCTTCGACAGATGGGTCCGGACGACGTCGCCGTCCAGCACGGTCACCCGCCGCCCCCGCTCCATGAGGAGCACCACCAGGACCTCGGCGATGGTCGACTTGCCGGCCCCGGACAGCCCGGTCAGCCACACGCAGAAGCCCCGCGCGTGGGCCGGCGGGTAGAGCTGGGCCAGGATGGCGGCCGTCTCCGGGCGGGTGAACCAGGCCGGCAGCGGGCGCCCCCGGCCCAGGTACTCGTCGCGGACCTGGGTCCCGGAGATCGAGGCGATGCGGACGCCGGCCGGGACGCGGTCCGCCTCCTCGTACCGGTCCTCGTCCGGGAGGTAGACCAGCTCCTTGAACGGCACCGCGCGGACCCCGGTCTCTGCCTCGTGGGCGCGCACGAGCTCCTGGGCGTCGTAGGGGCCGTAGAACGGCCGGCCCTGCGAGTCGCGCCCGGGCCCGGCGTGGTCGCGGCCCACGATGAAGTGGTCGGCGCCGTGGTTGCGCCGGATGATCGCGTGCCAGAGGGCCTCGCGCGGGCCCGCCATGCGCATGGCGAGGGGGAGCAGGCTCAGGACGGTCCGCTGGGGGTCGTAGTAGCGGTCGACCAGGGCCTTGTAGGCGCGCACCCGGGTGTAGTGGTCGACGTCCCCCGGCTTCGTGAGCCCGACCGAGGGGTGGATCAGGAGCGCCCCGCCGATCCGGTCGGCGGCGCGCTTGGTCAGCTCCTCGTGGGCACGATGGATCGGGTTCCGGGTCTGGAACGCCACCACGTGCCGCGCGCCGGCGACGGCGAGGAGCCGCCGGACCTCGGCCGGGGTGCGGCGGAGCGCCTGGAAGTCGTAGTGCCGGGGCAGGGCGAGCACGGTGAGCGGCCCGGAGACGAGCCATCGCCCCCACGAGGCCATCTCGGCGACCAGCGGGTGCCGGGGGTCGGTCGTGCCGTAGACCTGCCGGGCCTCGTCCTCGACGCGCCACGCGAACCGCTCGGCGACCGTCATGATCGCGAGCGGGTCGTTGTGGGGGCTCCGGAGCACGAGCTCCTGACCGACCTCGATCGCGGGCTGGTCCCCGACCGGGAGCGTGATCGGGATCGGGAACAGCGTGCCGTCCTGGAGGCGCATCTCCGCCAGCACGCGGCGGTAGTCGCGCTCGCCCATGAACCGGTCCAGCGGCGAGAAGGCGCCGGTCGCCAGGAGCTCGAGGTCGCACATGGAGCGCGCCGAGAGCTGGAGCGACGGCAGGCGGCTCGCGCGCGCCAGGAGGGCGTCCCGCGCGGGCGCCGGCGCGAGCAGGTCGACGAGACGGCCGCCGTACGGCGGGATCAACGCGGAGCCGGGCTGCGAGGTCTCTGGCGGTGTCGTGGTCGTCCTCCCCGCGCGAACGTGCGCCGCTGGCATGATACACCGGCCCGCTGCGCCGCCGTCCAATCGTCGGACGACGGAGCGGGGCGTGCCGCCGGCTCCGCCGGGCCGGCCCTCCCCGAGCCACGTCGCGCGAAGCCAGGCCCCGCGCGGGCGCGGAACCGGCTCGGTTGTTGTACAGTCCATCTCGTGTCGGCGTCCCGCGGAGTGCGAGCGCGGCGATGATCGAGCGGCCCCGGTTTCGGTGGCCCCGCGAGCGCGAGTCCGTACCGGCGTGGATCCGGGCTGGGGGCCGCGCGGCGGCCGAGGCCGTCCGGAGGCGCTGCGACCTGGCGGCGCTCCATCGTCTCGCGAAACGGTGGCGCTACCGGCACGTGCGTGGTCCGGTGATCGTGTACCAGATGGGGAGGGTCGGGTCGGTCTCGGTGTACCGCCCGCTCCGCGCCCGGGGGCTGCCCCATCCCGTCTACCACGTGCACAACCTGGTCGGCCTCGACGAGCTCGAGCGGAAGATCCGCGCCGCGCGGGCGCGCCCGGCGCTCTCGCTGGAGCAGATCGCGCGGGATCGTGAGATCGCCCGGCTGATCCGCAGCCACCCGGAGCGGCGCTGGAACGTGGTCAGTCTGGTTCGCGAGCCGGTCGCGCGCCACGTATCCGCGTTCTTCCAGGAGCTCGACGAGTACTATCCCGGGATCCGCGCCGAGTACGAGGCCGGCCGGTGCGACCTCGACGCGCTCCGGGCCGGGTTCTGGGCGCGCCATGCCCGTCATCAGCTGGATGCGTGGTTCGACGAGCAGCTCAAGCCCGTGTTCGGGATCGATGTCTTCGCCGCTCCGTTCCCGACGGAGCGCGGGTATCTCGTCGCCCGCCGCGGACGGACGACGCTGCTCCTGATCCGGCTCGAGGACCTGGAGCGGTGCGTCCGGCGCGCGTTTCGCGACGCGTTCGCCATCCCGGACATGCGGGTCGGGCGAGACAACGGGGCGGACGAGCGGTGGTATCGCGACCTCTACCGCCGGTTCCTGGCGGAGCTCGTCGTGCCCGGGAGCTACCTCGACGAGGTGTACCGGTCACGGTTCGCGCGCCACTTCTACACGCCCGAGGAGCTCGCCCGCTTCCGGACGAGATGGACGCGAGGCGCCCGACATTAGGGGCTACCGCGCTCGCGCCGATCGTGCCCGGGGTGACGTCTCCAGGATCCTCGCGTCCGCCGTGGACGGGCCAGCCAGCCGGCGACGATGCTCCGCGCGAGGCGCTTGACGCGCGGCAGCCGTTCGAGCTGTCGGCTGCACGCCCGTGCGACGGCGAGGGTCAAGGGCCCGATCGGGCGTGCGCCGGCCGGGTCGAGCGGCACGCTGGCGGCCCCGGACCACAGATCGCGAGCGCCGGCGGCCCGCTCGAGTCGGTCCGTGAGCGCGCGGATCGCCTGCACCGCGCGCTGCGCGGCGGGGTCGGCGCGCAGATCGGGCCGCAGCGGCCCGTCCCCCCCGAGGAGCCGACGGAGATGCTCGATCTCCCGCGCCTGCGCGGCGAGGAGCTCGTCGACGCCGGGCAGGTCCCCGGCGGCCGGCGCGGGCGGGGCGGCGTCGCGCGCCGCCGAGCCGCGCCGCGAGGTCCGCCGCCGGCCCGGGTCGGCGACGTCTCGGGTCGCCGCGAGATAGGCGCGGCCGAACCGGCGGTCGGGCTCGAGGTGCGCCCCCTCTCCCCACTCGTTCCACGCGTTGATGAAGACGAGCCGCGCGCCGGGGGGATGGAGCGCGCGCGTCCGGCGGATCACCCCTTCCAGCCACGCGGCATACTCCTCCGGCGTCGAGCGGTGAAAGACGATGCCCCGCGCGCCGCGGCGCGGCGTGTTGTCCCAGCCCGGCATCACCGTCCGGAAGAGCCGGTACGGCGGGGAGGGCCTGTCCAGGAATTGCCGCGCCAGCGCGCCGTAGTCGAAGATCGCCCCCCGGAACTCGGGGTCGACCGCGTCGGCGGGTGGCGCCAGCGCGGCCAGCTCTCGCCCGTGAGGGGGGAACTCGACCGCGCCATCGACCCCGAACGGCTGCGGGTCGGGCGTGTCGAACGTCAGGGCGGCCAGCACGAACGGCGGGGGCAGCCCGGCGCCGCGGCAGACCGACCTCCAGATCCCGAGCGTCCGGGGCACGTCGGGCATGAGCGCCGGGCGATACAGGATCAGGAGCGGGCGGCCGTCGAGGTGGATGTACCGGGCATCGCGGAAGGCGGGGAGAAGGGACCGGATGAAGCTCGCGTCGTCCTCGTCCGAGTGCGCCTGGGCGATCAGGACCTCGTGATCGGCGCCGTCCCAGCGTCGGGTCCAGTTCTCGTTGGCCCAGCAGACGCAGAACGGGAAGTCGGGACGCCCGCTCCGGAGCATCTCGTCGAACGGCCGCTCGAGGAGGCGCCGGCCGCCGAACCAATAGTAGTGGTAGCAGAACCCGTGAACGCCGTGCGCGCGGGCGAGCTCCGCCTGCTCGTCGCGCACCTCCGGGACCCGGAGGTCGTAGAACCCGAGCTCGGACGGCAGGTGGGGCTGGTAGTGGCCCTCGAACCACGGCCGGGCCGCGGCGACGTTCGTCCACTCGGTGAAGCCCGTGCCCCACCACCGGTCATTCTCCGGGATCGGATGGAACTGCGGCAGGTAGAAGGCGATCAGCCGGACCTGCTCAGGATCGGTCACCACCCGCTCCGGTCGGCGCCGCGGCCCGGCCGTCGGCCCCCCCCGCCGGTCGACGCCCGGGGCCGTGGGCGTCGGGCCGCTCCCCGGCTCGCCTGGCCGGCATCGAGGCGGTGCGCGCCGACACCGTCGACCGCGGACTCGCGCGACGGCGCGAGCCCACGCAGAGACCGGGGCGCGACTGGCTCACGGCCGGCGCGGCGGTCGACGTGCGCATCGGCGCGCCTCCCCGGGCGCCGCGGCGGCGTCGACGCGCCTCGTGCAGTTGCCGCCGCGCCGCCGTCCGATCATCCACCGCGAGGCGGGCACCCGTGGTCATGCTCGTCCGGGACACTATAGCGCGGCGCGCCGGTGGTGCCTCCGCTTGGCGGTCGCGGCCGGACCGTGCCATGAGGCGAGACGGGCGCGCCGCGCGCCGCCAGGTCCGTCGAGCGCCTCCCGGTTTCGAGCTATCCTGACCCGGCGGACGACGGGGTCCGTTCCAGGCGCCCGCGCGGGACGGGGGGGGGACAGCCAGGACGTGCGTCGAGTCGAGCTCGTGGCCGCCTCGGCGGTCGCCATCGCGTGTGCGGTTGCCCTCGGCGTTCGAGCGGGCCAGGACGTCAGCTGGGATCTGCGCAACTATCACCTGTGGGCGGCCTTCGCGCTCCTCCACGGTCGGCACCGGATCGACGTGGCCCCGGCGCAGCTCCAGACGTGGTTGAACCCGATTCCCTATGTCGTGCCGTACCTGCTGATCCGGGCCGCGCCGCCCCTGCTGGCCAACGTCGTCCTGAGCGCGGCGGTCGGGCTGAGCGGGGCGGCGGTGTACGCCCTGGCCCGCCGCGTGCTCGCGCCCGGTGGCCCCACCGGCCGCAGCGTGCTCATCGCGGGCCTGGCGACGGCCCTCGGGCTCGCCGGACCGATGGTGAGCTCACAGCTCGGCGGCTCCTCGTTCGACACGCTGGGAAGCCTGCTGGTGCTGCCGGCCGTCTGGCTCTGTGCCTCCGCGGCCGGGGACCCGGGTCGCAGCCCATGGCGACACGTGGGGTCGGGCCTGCTCGTGGGCCTGGCGACCGGCGCGAAGTGGACCTTCGGCGCCTACGCGGTCGGGATCGTGGCGGCGTCGCTCGTGGCCTGCCTGCGCGGCGACACCCGCCCGGCGGCTGTCGGCTGGGTCGCGGCGGGGCTCGCCGGGGGCGCCGCGGCGTCGGGCGGGTACTGGGCATGGCGTCTCTGGCAGGAGTTCGGCAATCCCGTGTTCCCGTTCTACAACGGGGTGTTCGGCTCGCGGTTCTATCCTCCGGTCGATTTCCACGACGCGCGATTCCTTCCCGGCTCCCTCGGGCGCGCGTTGCTGTACCCGTTCCTCTGGGCGGTCGGCCGGCACCCGACCGCCGAGGTCCGGTTTCGCGACGCCAGGTTCGCGCTGATCGCGGTGCTCGCGGTCGCGGCCGTGGCGACGGTCGGGGTGCGCCGCCTCCGGAGCCGGTGCGGCGGCCCTCGGCAGCCGGTGCTGCTGCCGGCCGGGTGGGTCCTCGCGGTCTTCTTCGTGGCGTCCTACGCGACGTGGCTCCGCCTGTGGGCGATCCAGCGGTATCTCGCCACGCTGGAGCTGCTGTCGGGGGTCGTGATCGCGATGCTCGTCGGCGTCCTGGTCCGACGCGGTCGGGAAGGGGTGGCCATCCTCGCCGCCGTCACCGCGGGGACGATCGCCTGGACGATCCCGCCCTCCTGGGGACGCCGGCCCTTCGACGCGAGCTGGTTCGCGGTGCAGACCACAGGTCCGGCGGTCGCACCCGGCACGCTCTGGCTCATCGCGAGTGGCGGAGCGCCGGTGAGCTACGTGCTGACCGAGCTCCCCCGCGACGGCCGGGCGGTGCGACTGAGCGGGAACATGCCTCTCGGAGAGACCAGCGGGTTCTGGTCGCGGACCCGCGCGGTCGTGGCCGAGCACCAGGGACCGGTCCGCACCCTGACCGCAGGGCCGCGTGGACCCTCCGGCCCGGAGCGCGCGACCGTCCAGCGGCTCGGCCTCGAGGTCGACGACCAGGCGTGCGACACCTTCCGCTCGAACTTCGAGCCGTTCGTCACGTGCCCGGTCCGAGCCCGTCCTGCTCGAGGCGGGCGACGGCGCGCGACGTGATCCTCGGGGTCGCCGCGCCGGGCGGGGGCGCCGCCCCGCAGGCCGCGCGTCACGGTCTCCGGAGCCCCGCGTGATCCTCCACGAGCGCGGCGGGCTTCCCGACCCGATGAGCCGCCTGGCTCGCCTCGAGCAGGAGCTGGAGCGGATCCATGCGTCGCGGCTCTGGCAGCTCCTGCTCCGCTGGCGGGCGTGGAAGGCCCGGCTGGCCCGCCTCGGCCCCCTGGGGGGCCCGCTGACGCGCGTGGCCCACGTCCTCGAGACGGTGGCGACCGGCCGGGTCGGGTCGCGGCGGCCGGGGACGCCGGAGCCGCTGGCGCGGTGGCCGGGCCGCCTCCGGAGGCGGCGAGGGGTGCTCCGCGTGCCCCCGATGACCAGCCCGCGGGGAACGTCGATCGTCATCCCGGTCCACGACCGATCCGCGCTGACCGCGCGGTGCCTGGCCGCCGTGATCCAGCGAACTCCGCCCGGGACGTACGAGGTGATCGTGATCGACAACGGGTCCACCGACCGGACCGCGGACGTCCTCGCGCGCGCGGAAGGACTGCGCGTCATCCGGAACGCGCGCAACGAGGGGTTTGGCCCGGCGTGCAACCAGGGCCTGGCGGTTGCGACCGGCGAGTTCGTCGCGTTCCTCAACAACGACACCGTCGTCACGGAGAACTGGCTCGGCCCGCTCGTGGCGACCCTGGAGGGCGATCCGTCGATCGGCGCCGTGGGCGCCCAGCTCCTGTTCCCCGACGGCCGTCTCCAGGAAGCCGGCGGCGTCGTCGGCCCGGACGGCCGCGCCTGGCACTACGGCCGGGGCGACGATCCGCAGCGCCCCGAGTACCGATACGTGCGCGAGGTCGACTACTGCTCGGCGGCGTGCCTGCTGGTCCGGCGGACGGTCCTCGAGCGGTTCGGCGGGTTCGATCCCGCCTACGCCCCGGCCTACTACGAGGACGTCGACCTCTGCTTCCGGCTCCGGGCCCACGGGTTCCGGGTCGTCTACCAGCCGCGGGCCCGCGTCGTCCACGTCGAGGGCGGCACGGCCGGGCCGGATCCGCGGCGTGGACTCAAGCGCTACCAGGAGCGGCACCGGGAGATCTTCCGAGCGCGGCACGCGGCGGCGCTGGCCGCCCAGCCCGAGCCGGATCCCGCGAACCTCTTCCGCAGTCGGGACCGGAAACCCGGTCGGCGCATCCTGGTGATCGATCACACGGTGCCGCGCGACGATCAGGACGCGGGGTCGATGCGGATGACCGCCCTCCTCGGCCTCCTGGGCGAGCTGGGCCACGCAGTCACCCTGCTGCCGAACGATCCCACCCCGGCCGAGCCGTACACGGAGGACCTGCAGCAGGGCGGGGTGGAGGTGCTGCACGGGCTCGCGTCGCCGTTCGGGTACCTCGGCACGCACCTTCGGGACTTCGACGTGGCGATCGTCTCACGCGCCGCGGTGGGCCTCGAGTATCTGCCGTGGCTGGCGACTCATCCCGGCGCCCCCCCGATCGTCTTCGACACGGTCGACCTCCACCATCTCCGCGAGCGGCGCCAGGCGGAGCTGGACGGCGACCCCGGCCTGGCGCGTCTCGCGGCCGTCCGGCGGGCGACCGAGCTCTACCTGGCCGACCTCAGCGACATGGTGTGGGCCGTCAGCACGTACGAGGCCGATCTGCTCCGACGGGAGCGACCCGGGATTCGCGTCGGCGTCGTGCCGACCGTCCACGCCGTCCGACCGGCCGTGCCGCCCCTCGACCGCCGCGCCGACCTGATGTTCATCGGCGGCTTCCGACATCCGCCCAACACCGACGCGGTCCTCCACTTCGCCGCGCGCGTGCTGCCCCTCGTCCACCGGGAGCTGCCGGAGGCGCGATTCGTGGTGGTGGGCTCGAACGTGCCGCCGGAGGTCGCGCAGCTGGCGTCCGCGCGCATCCGCGTGCTCGGCTGGGTCCGAGACGTCGATCCGGTCTTCGCCGCCACGCGGGTGTTCGTGGCCCCCCTGCGCTTCGGGGCCGGGATCAAGGGCAAGATCGGCCAAGCCCTGGCGCACGGCGTGCCGGTGGTCACGACCTCGATCGGCGCCGAGGGACTCGGGCTCGTCGACGGCGAGCACGCGCTGATCGCCGACACGCCCGAGGCGTTCGCGGCGGCGGTCGTGCGCCTGTACCGGAATCCGGCGCTCTGGCAGCGTCTGTCGGAGGCCGGACGGCGGCACGTCGATCGGAGCTTCGGCCCGGCGGCGGTCCGCGAGCGGCTGCGTCGCCTCCTGGACGAGCTGCCTGCTCGATCCGCGCCGCGAAGGTCGAGCGAGCCGCGGGAGTCGCCCGCCGGCGGCCGCGGGACGACGGGACCCGCCGGCCCGGACGGGGTGCGGGCCGCGCGTCCGGAGCGGGGATGAGCGGAGGCGCCGCGCGCCTCCGTCAGAGCGCCCGGCGCATCTTCAGAAAGAGCTTCTGGCAGCCCTCGCGATCGAGGCCGGAGACCATGAGGTACGCGAGCTCGCCCTGCTTCCAGTAGACGACGTTGAAGCCGCTGACCTCCCGCATGTAGGGCCGGTACTGGTCGATCTGGACCCGGCCCTCGGTCGGCATCGGGAGGTCCTTGCCGGGCAGGACGAAGTACGTCGTCACCGGCGAGGTCCGGTACTGGAGAGCGGCGGCGGCGCCCTTGCGGCTCAACAGGAGCGTCGGCCTGGCCGTGACCAGCCGGAGGTCGCCCGAGCCCGCGAACGCCTTCGGCACCGGCACGTCCGTGACCGTCCCCACGCGGTCGAACAGGGCAGCCGGGTCGTCGACGCCGCCGGGGCCGACCTCCAGCTGCAGCAGGATGCGCCGGTGCTCGGCGACCCCGGACTGGATCAGCGCCTCCAGGACGGTGGGGGGGGGCTCCGCGGAGAAGCGCACCCACGGCGCCAGGACGGCGGCGACGAGGGCCGCCGCGAGGGCCGCCGCCACCCAGGGCCGGGCGAGCCAGGCCCGCGGTCCGGTGCGGCGGATGCCGAGCGCTCGCACGCGGCGCCGGAGCGCCTGTGGGGCCGGGGTGCGCGGCAGCGTCCCGATCAGGCGCGCCAGGGCATCGTCCTCGGCGGCGCCCGCCTGGCACCGGGGGCATCCCGCGAGGTGCGCGTCCAGGGCGCGGGCCTCGCCCGCGGGCAGCTCGCCGCGCCGCCGGGCTTCCAGGGCCTCGCGGGCGCCGTCGCAGTTCATGGGGCGTGCCGGTGCTGATAGTCGGCCAGGCGGCGTCGCACCAGCCGCCGGGCGCGGAAGAGCCGGGACTTCACGGTGCCGATCGGGATGTCCATGATCTGCCCGATCTCCTGGAGCGCGAGCCCCTCGAGATCGGCCAGCAGGAGCACCGAGCGGAACTCCTCCGGGAGCTCCGTCAGCGCCCGCTCCAGGTCGAGCACGGTCATGACCGCCAGGTCGAGGGCCGGCCCCCCGGCCGGCTCGTCCGGCCCGTCCTCCCACTCCTTGTCGAGCAGCACGGGCTGGTGCGCCTCCCGCCGGTAGAACGTGAGGAACGTGTTCCTCAGTATCTGAAACAACCAGGCCCGCAGGTGCGTTCCCGGCTCGAAGCGATGCGCGAAGCGGAAGGCGCGAAGGTAGGTCTCCTGGACTAGGTCGTCGGCGTCCGGCGGCCGCTTGGTCAGCCGGAGGGCGAAGCTGTAGAGGCTGTCGAGGTGCGCCAGCGCCTGCTGGCGGAACTCCCCCGGCGCACCCGGCGGTGGTCCGGCTGGCGACCCCCCCTCGGCGCGCACGTTGCGCGTGCCGCGGGAGGGCGACTCCCCGCCGGCGTCAGCCGCGATAGGGATGGACGTCGCTCTCGCCCGGGAGGTCTTCGAGCAGCTGGGCGATGGACTGGTAGAGCGTCGGGTGCTCGACCTGCGGCGCGATGTCGGCCAGCGGCACCAGCACGAACCGCCGCAGGTGCAGGAACGGGTGGGGGATCTGCAGCCGATCCTCGGCGATCACCCGGTCCTCGTAGAGGAGGATGTCGATCCCGAGCGCCCGCGGGCCTTCCTCCGGCTCCCACGGCTCGGGCGGCGGAGCGCCCCCCGAGCTGGTCTCGATCGCGCGGAGCAGGCGCAGCAGCCCCCGCGGACCGAGACGCGTGTCGATCTCGACCGCGCAGTTGAGGTACCAGGCCTGCCGGGTCGCCTCCAGCCCGGAGGCGGGTGCGGTCTCGTAGAGGGGGGAGCACGCGACCACCCGCAGCGCTTCCTGCGCACGCAGGTGACCGAGCGCCTCCTCGAGCCGCCGGCGGCGGTCCTCGAGGTTCGAGCCCAGCGACAGGAACACTCGCGCCATGCTCTTACCGGCTTCGGGTCATCCGGACGCCCGGAACGGCGGGGATCCCGGCGACCGGCGCCGTCACCTTGCGCACGGTCACGGTGACCTCCCGGACCGGGAACTCCCGCAGGAGCGCCTCGCAGAGCAGACCGGCGAGCCGCTCGAGGAGCCGGACCCGCTCCCCGGTCGCCGTCCCCACGACGTGCCGGACGACCCGGCCGTAGTCGATGGTCGCGCCCAGGTCGTCCGAGAGGGCGGCCGGCGTCAGGTCGAGGGCCAGCTCGACGTCCACGGCGAACCACGCTCCGACTTCCTGCTCCGCCGGCGTGACGCCGTGGTGCCCGTAGAACCGGATGTCCTCGACGAGGAGTATATCAGACGGCCCACGGGTCGGCCGGACGGGGGTCACGCGACGAGGCGGTCAGGTCCCGAGCACGTCCGGCATCGCGTACAGCCCCGGCGGGGCGCCGGCCACGAAGCGGGCGGCGCGGAGCGCGCCGTGGGCGAAGGTGTCGCGGCTGTGCGCCCGGTGGGTCAGCTCGAGCCGCTCGCCGAAGGTGCTGAACACGACCGTGTGCTCGCCCACCACGTCGCCGCCCCGGAGCGCGTGGACCCCGATCTCCTTCGGCCCCCGCTCCCCGACCAGCCCGTGGCGGCCGTAGACGCCCACGTCCTCGATCCGCCGTCCGAGCGCCTCGGCGATGACCTCGGCCATCCGCGCCGCGGTCCCGCTCGGCGCGTCCTTCTTCATCCGGTGGTGGATCTCCGTGATCTCCACGTCGTAGGCGTCGCCCAGGGCCCGTGCCATGAGCGCGAGGACCCGGAACGCCAGGTTCACCCCGACGCTCATGTTCGGCGAGACGAGCATCGGCACCGCCGCGGCGAGCCGGCGGATCTCCGCGAGCTGGGCGGCATCGAGGCCCGTGGTGCCGACGACGGCGCCGGCCCCGTGGGCCGCGGCGACGCGGAGGTGGGCGAGCGTCGCGTCGGGGGCGGTGAACTCGACCAGGACGCGGCCGGGCTTGAGCAGGGGCGCGGGGTCGTCGCTGATCGGGATCCCGAGGGACCCGGCGCCAGCCGTCTCCCCGGCGTCGCGTCCGACGGCGCCGTGGCCGGGCCGCTCGAAAGCCCCGACCACCCGGAGGTCACCGGCCTCGCGGGCCAGGGCGATCACCCGGCCGCCCATCCGTCCGGCCGCGCCGGCGACGACCAGCTCGATCACGGTCGCCCGCCGGCGCTCCGGCTCAGGCCCTGAGGACGCCTGCCTGGACGAGCGTCGTGCGGAGCCGCTCCCGGTTGGCGGGGCTCATCGCGCACATCGGGAGGCGCCACTCCGCCCGGACCAGGCCGAGCATCGCCATCGCCTCCTTAACCGGGATCGGGTTCGTCTCGATGAACATCGCCTTGCAGACCGGGAAGAGCCGGAGGTGCGCCTCCCGCGCTCGCTTCCAGTCGCCCTCGAGCGCGGCATGGGTGATCTCGACGACCTCGCGCGGCAGGAGGTTCGCCACCACCGAGATGACGCCCCGCCCGCCGACCGCCATCAAGGGGAGCGTGAGGGTGTCGTCGCCCGAGAGCACGGTGAAGTCGGGGCCGCAGGCCAGGATCACGGCCGTCATCTGGTCCAGGCTCCCGGAGGCCTCCTTGACGCCGACGATGTTCGGAAGCTCGGCCAGGCGCTGGAGGGTCTCGGTCTCGACGTTGACCGCGGTCCGGCCCTGGATGTTGTAGATGATGAGGGGCAGATCGGGCACGGCCTCGGCGACCGCCCGGAAGTGCTCGTAGAGGCCGCGCTGGGTCGGACGGTTGTAGTACGGGGAGACCAGGAGCGCCCCCGCGGCGCCGGCCCGGGCCGCGTGCCGCGTGAGCTCGATCGTCGCCGTCGTCGAGTTCGAGCCCGTCCCCGCGATCACGGGGATCCGGCCCCGCGCCTGCTCGATCACGATCTCCACGACGCGGTGGTGCTCGTCGGGGGAGAGCGTCGGCGATTCCCCGGTGGTGCCGCAGGGCACGAGCCCGTCGGTCCCGTGGCTGACGTGGAACTCGACCAGCGCCCGCAGGCTGTCCTCGTCCACGCGACCGTCCCGGAACGGGGTGACCATGGCGACCAGGGAGCCCTGGAAGGTGCGTCGCATCGCCGGACCTCCTTGGCGACAATCGAGCGCCGGCATGGGGCGAGCGCCGGGTCGCACCGTAGCACGGGGCGGGGGGCGAATCAAGCCGCCGGGGCGGGCGCCGCGCCGCCGCGCGCCTCGACGAGCGCGCGGGCGCTGCGCCCGCCGGCCGTCCCGAGCTCCGGCACCCGGGCGGCCGGTGGCACCGCGGCCCGGATGGGCGCGAGGGGATCGCCGGCGTGGATCGCGTGGCGGCAGCGGGACCGGGGCGCGTCGGCCGGCGGGGGCGCCGCCGCGGTCAGGGGAGGGTGGCCGAGACCTCCGCGGACGGGACGGACTCGTTCGCGCGGCGCGCGCGGTCGACCGCGCTCACGACGTAGTAGTAGGTCTGCCCCGGTCGGACGTCGGCGTCGACGTACGTCGTCCCCGGCTGCGGCGTCGGGGTCAGCCGCGCGTAGTCCCGGCCCGGGGTCGTGCTCCGGTAGACGTGGTAGCCCGCCAGGTCCGCGTCCCCGACCGCCTGCCAAGCCAGGCGCACCGTCTGGCCGGCGAGGACGGCGACCAGCCCCCGCGGCTGGGCCGGCGGCGTGGTGTCCTCCGGCGTCGCGGTCGCCACCTCGCTCGGCCGCCCCTCGGGGCCCCCGGCGCCGGCGCGCGCGCGCACCGTGTAGAAGTAGCTGACGTCGTTCTGGACCCCGAGGTCCACGTACTCGGTGACCGTCAGCGGCTCGGGGTTGAGCGGGCGCGCGGGCGCGGTCGCCGGGCTCGTCGTGCGGTAGACGTCGTAGACCAGCCCTTCCGGGGCGGGCGACCCGTCGGCCAGGGTGGCCGGCGCCTGCCAGGAGAGGCGGACCTGGCGGTCGCCCGCCTGCGCCGTGAGCCCGCCCGGGGCGACCGGCGGCGGCGCGAGGGCGACCACCACCCGGTTCGACGGCGGGCTGGGCCGCCCCTGCTCGTCGACCGCCACCACCACGTACGTGTACCGGCGCCCGAACACCAGGCCCTGGGCGTCCGTGTAGGTGACCTGGTTGTTCTGGATCCGGGCCGGCGCCGGCTCGGCGACGGCGATGTCGGCGACGCGATCGAACCCGGGGATGCCGGGCGGCGGCCCGAACAGGCCGCCGAACGTCAGGATCGCGGGCCGGGTCGGCTGGGTCGCCGGTCCGTCCTCGAGGCGCCGGTAGACCTCGGTCCGCCGGATCTCCTTCAGGGCGCTGCGGTCCGTCCGGATCCGGGGCAGGGTCCAGGCGAGCTGGACGCCGTCGGCGACCACGGTGCCCCGGAGGTCCTGGACCGCGGCCGGCAGCCGCCGCTCGGGCGCGACCGGCGGCCCGCGCTTGCCGCACGCGGCCAGCGCGAGCGGCAGGAGCAGCGCCGCGGCCAGGGCTCGCCGGCCGGGGCGCCGGGCCCCGGGGGTCATGGCGCGTCCACGAGCGCCCGGGCCTCCGCGAGCGCCCGGGCCACCGCGTCCGGTCCGGTGCCGCCGTAGCCGTTCCGGGCCCGGAGGGAGGCCTCCACCGAGACCGCCTCGCGGAAGTCCGGCCCGAACAGCGGCGAGAGCGCCCGCAGCGCGTCGAGCGGCAGCTGGTCCAGCGCGACGCCCCGGTCGATCGCGAGGCGCACCGCCCGCCCGACTACCTCGTGCGCCTCCCGGAACGGGAGCCCCCGCGCGACCAGGTACCCCGCCAGGTCGGTCGCCGTCGAGAAGCTCTCCCCGGCCAGGGCGCGGAGCCGGTCGACCCTGAACCGCAGCGCCCGCACGAACGGCGCCAGCACGCCGAGGCACCCCCGGAGGGTGTCGGCGACGTCGAAGAACGCCTCCTTGTCCTCCTGCATGTCGGAGTGGTACGCGAGCGGCAGCCCCTTCATCACGGTCAGGAGCCGCACCAGGTCGCCGTACACGCGGCCGCTCTTCCCCCGGATCAGCTCGGCGACGTCGGGGTTCTTCTTCTGGGGCATGATCGACGAGCCCGTCGCGTAGGCCTCCGGCAGCTCCACGAACCCGAACTCCGCCGACGCCCACAGGACGAGCTCCTCGCCGAGCCGCGAGAGGTGCATGGCGCAGATCGCGCCGGCCGCGCAGAACTCGAGCGCGAAGTCCCGGTCGGAGACGGCGTCCATGCTGTTCGGGGCCGCAGCCGCGAAGCCGAGGGCGCGGGCCAGCGCCTGGCGGTCGACCGGCACCGTCGTGCCGGCGAGCGCGGCGGCCCCGAGCGGGGACACGTCCGCGCGCCGGCGGGCGTCCGCCAGGCGCGCGCGGTCTCGGTCGAGCATGAACACGTAGGCGAGGAGGTGGTGCGCGAGCACGACCGGCTGCGCTCGCTGGAGGTGCGTGTAGCCGGGCATCGGGCAGTCGCGGTGGCGCTCCGCCTGCTCGAGCAGCGCGGCCTGGACGTCGCGGAGGGCCGTCCGGAGCCCGTCGATCTCGGCCCGGAGCCACAGCCGCATGTCGACCGCGATCTGGTCGTTGCGCGACCGCCCGGTGTGGAGCTTCCCGCCGACGGCGCCGACCTTCTCGATGAGGCGGCGCTCGATGTTCATGTGGATGTCCTCGAGCTCCAGCCGGTACGGGAACGTCCCCGCCTCGAGCTCGCCCCGGATCTCGCCGAGCCCGCGGAGGATCGTCTCGAGCTCCGCCGCGGCGAGCACCCCGCCCCTGGCGAGCGCGCGCGCCCACGCCTCGCTCCCCTGGAGGTCGTACCGCCAGAGCCGGTGATCGAACGGCAGCGAGGCGGTGAAGGCGCGGGCGGTCGGGGCCGCCGCCTCGGCGAACCGGCCGCCGGCGGTGAACCGGTCGCGCGGCGGCAGCGGGGGGCTGCCCTCCGTCATCGGGCCGCGCCCGCGGGCGCAGGGCTCCGGTCGTTGGCGAGGAGCGCGGCGATCTCGTCCATGATCCGCCGGGTGACGTCGGCCCGCACGCCCTGCGTCACGGGGCGTCGGGCCGCCGGGGCGAACCGGAGCGGCTTGCCGAAGCGCACCGCCAGCGGCACGCGCCGCGGCACGTAGAAGCGCCGGTCCACCAGCGCGTGGAACGTCCCCGAGATCGCCGCCGGGACGACCGGGACGCCGGCCCGGAGCGCGACCAGCGCGACCCCGGGCTGCCCGCGCACCAGCTCCCCGTGGCGGCTGAACGGCCCCTCCGGGAAGATGCCGACCACCCCGCCCGCATCCAGGACCCGGAGGGCGCGGCGGATCGCGCCCGGATCGGGGCCGCCCAGGCTGATCGGGATGGAGCCCACGTGGTCGTGGAAGAAGGGATGCAGCGGAGTCGCGCGGTAGACGCGCGGCATCACCAGGAACTGGATCTGGCGGGGCAGGGCCGCGCCCAGCACGACGCCGTCCAGGTAGTTCGCGTGGTTCGCCGCCACGATGTAGGGGCCCGCCGGCGGCAGGTGCTCGAGGCCGGTCACCCGGAAGGCGAAGTACCGGCGGAGCACGGTCGGCAGCACGCGCTTGAGGCCGGCGTAGAGGAGCGGAAGGCGCTCGGGGCCGCCCGTCGCCGCGGCCACATCGGGACACGAGGCCGGCGGGGAATGCCTCCGGTTCTGGCTCATCGAGCTTTGCGCGTCCGACGGGCGTTATAGCACCGGGCCGGCGGCGCGTGCAAGCCTCAAAGGCCGGCGCGTGTGCGGGCCCGGTACTGCCGGTAGCGCGCCACCGCCTGGTTGTGCTCGTCGAGCGTCGTCGAGAAGTGGTGGGCGTGGTCGTCGACGGCCACGAAGTAGAGGTACGGCCCGTCCGCCGGCTCGAGGACGGCTTCGATCGCCGCCCGCCCCGGGTTGCCGATCGGGCCTGGGGGGAGCCCGCGCCGGCGATACGTGTTGAACGGGTTGTCGATCAGGAGGTCCTCGCGCGTGAGCGGCCGGCCCTCGCGGCCGACGGCGTAGGCGACGGTGGGGTCGGCCTGGAGCGGCATGTCCCGCTCGAGACGGTTCAGGAAGACCCGGGCGATGAGCGGCCGCTCGGCGGGCACCGCCGTCTCCTTCTCGACGATCGACGCCAGGGTCACCAGGTCGTGCAGGGTCAGCCCGCGCTGGCGCGCCCGGGCGACGACGTCCGGGGGCCCGCCGCGCTCGCGGAAGCGATGGACCATCCGGGCCAGGATCTCCTCGACCCGCATGCCCTTCGTGACCTGGTAGGTGTCCGGGAAGAGGTAGCCCTCGAGCGCGCTGTCCTCGATCCCGAGGCTCTGGGCGAAGTAGGGGCTCGACGCCAGCCGGAGCACGTCCTCGCGGGGGGCGAGGCCCTCCGCCTCGACGAGCCGGGCCAGGTCGCGGACCGTGAACCCCTCCTGGAGGACGAGGAGGTGAGGCTTGACCCGCCCGCTCTCGATGAGCTGGAGCACGGCCAGCAGCGAGGCGCCCCGGGGCACCTCGTATTCCCCGGCCTTGAGCGACCGGGCGGTGCCGCGGAGGAGCGCCAAGCCGACGAAGGCCGCCCGGCTCCGGATCACGCCGCGCGCGGCGAGGAGCCGCGCGATGCCGGTGACGCCCTGGTTGGCCGGGATCTCGACCGTCACGGCGCCCTGGCGGATCGGTCCGGAGGGACGGGTCGCGAGCCCGGCCTCGACGGCGATCAGCACCGCCAGCGCGAGGCCGAGCAGGCCCAGGAGCCGCCGTCCCGGGCGGGCGCGGCCGGGTCGCGGCGGAGGCGAGGGGATCGGGATCGGCGTCACGATGTCGAGGCGCTCGAGCCGGCTGGACCGGCGAACGCCAGAAACGCGTTTGATTCTAGGGGGCCCGGCGGGTCCTGTCAATTTCGGCGCGGATGGGGGCTTCCGGAGCCTCGGCGCCTCCGCTATAATGTGCGTTCGTCTCCCACCCCGAGCCGTCGCCCTGAGGAGGCCCCATGACCACCGCGATCCAGCTGCCTCGCAAGTACGAGTGGCAGGACACC